>QHTB01000157.1:560-75566 GCA_003220615.1 Candidatus Rokuibacteriota bacterium | reverse complement strand
AAACGCGCCGCCCACGATCACCGGCGGGTGCGGCTTCTGCACGGGCTTCGGCCAGGTCATCATCGGCGGGAAGTCGACGAACCGGCCGTGGTATTCCGGCTTCGACTTCGTCCAGATGGCCTTCATCGCCTCGACGCGCTCCTGCATGACGTGAAAGCGCGACTTGAACTCCGTGCCGTGGTCGGCCATCTCCTCGGCGTTCCAGCCGGCGCCGATGCCGAAGAGGAAGCGCCCGCCCGAGACCTGATCGAGGCTCGCGACCTGCTTGGCGGTCTGGATCGGATCGCGCTGGACGACGAGACAGATGCCGGTGGCGACCTTCAGCGTTCGCGTGGCCGCCGCGGCGGCGGCGAGCGTCACGAACGGGTCCATCACGTCGTAGTACTTCTTCGGCAGGTCGCCGCCCTGCGGAAACGGCGAGCGGCGGGACAGCGGGATGTGCGAGTGCTCCGGCGCCCAGAGCGATCCGAAGCCGCGCTGCTCCAGCGCGCGGCCGAGCTCGGCCGGGCCCATCGAGTAATCGGTGAGGAAGATTGCCGCGCCGAAGTCCATGGTCCCTCCCTGGCCGGACAGCATACCGCGGCTCAGCCGACGAAGCCGGGCGGGGGATTCGGCCGGCGCGGCGCGACGAACCAGAGCAGGCCGGGCGCGAGCAACGCCATGGCCGCGGCGATCGGCAGCGCGAGCGCGTAGCCTCCAGTCGCGTCGAAGATCACTCCCGCCACGAAGGCGCCCAGCGCGTCTGGGCGGCGGCCGGCGAGATCGTCAGGGCGGGGAGACCTACGCCGGCAGCTTGTCCCCGTCGGGCGGCGCGGCCACCTCGAACGCGTTCACGACGCCGCACAGGAGCGCGTAGTAGTTCACGGCCGCCGTCATCTCGACCAGCCACTGGGTGCCGAAGCGCTTCTGGAGTGCGTCGAACAGGGACTGATCGACGCGGTTCGTGCGCATGAGCTGGCGGGTGTAGGCCACGATGTCGCGCTCCTCGGCGGGAAGCTTGCCCGGATCGCCCTTGGCCCGGATCAGATCGATGACGTCCTCGCGCAGGCCGTTGCGGCGGGCCGCACCGACCTGGGCCGCCCACACGTACGCGGCGTCACGCTCGCGCACCGCGCTGAGGATGGCGATCGACCGGAGCTTCGGCTCGACGACGGTCGTGTCGCGAAAGAACGTGACCAGCGAAAGCATCCGCTCTGCCAGCTTCGGGCTGTGGAGCAGCATGCTGAACGGCCCGCGCACGCCCCCGAACACGTTCACCACGGATTCGACCACGGCCTGGTGCTCGGTCGGGACGTCGGACTTGCCGGTGATGGGAGCGACGCGCGGCATAGTGAGCTCCTTTCAACGTCTCAGCGAGGAGTGGCTCGGGTCAACGACCGCCGATGACGACCGCGCCCGTCTTGTCGTACGTGCTCAGGATGCCCTCGCGGCGGCCCCCCGAGCGCTGGCTGAGCGCCCAGATGTTCCCTAGCATCGGCCCGTTGACCAGGCCGAAGTTGCCGCTGGCGTCCATCCAGTAGGACCCGCGGTACACGGGCGTGACTTGCTGCAGCCGGTTCACGTCGAGCCAGTGCAGCTCGCGGCCGTTGATCACGACGCCGGTGTTTCCGTTGGAGGCGTCGCGGCGGAGCGGCCCACCGAGCCCGAGGCCGGGGACGATGAATCCCACCGTGGGGCCGCCGCGGAAGCCCCACGCGCCCACCTGACGGTCGTACCAGTAGTCGCCGTCGTGGATCTTCACGCCGTACTGCTGTTGCAGCGAGGCGACC
This sequence comes from Candidatus Rokuibacteriota bacterium, assembly GCA_003220615.1. Lineage (GTDB taxonomy): Bacteria > Methylomirabilota > Methylomirabilia > Rokubacteriales > CSP1-6 > 40CM-68-15. The sequence continues at coordinate 73,797 of QHTB01000157.1, read as the reverse complement.
TGACCGTCGGTGAGCCGAACGCCGTTGACGACGACGTTGCGCGCCTGCGCGTGAGCCACGCCGGCGCCCAGCACGATGGCGAGAACCCCGAGCGCGAGGATCTTCATCAGATCACACCTCGCTTCGCCAGGTCGGCGATCTGCTCCTTGGTGTAGCCGAGCCCCGTGAGGATGTCGTCGTTGTCCTGTCCGAGCTCCGGCGCTGCGGTGTGGATCGGCTGGCGCGTGTCGCCGTGAGAGACCGGATGGCCGAGGATGGTGAGATCGCCGAGCACGGGAGAGTGCACCGGCTGCGCCATCTTCAGGTGCTGCACTTGCGGGTCGGCGAACGACTCGTCGACGCGATAGATCGGCCCGCACGGCACGCCGGCATCGTTGAGGATCCTGATCCACTCCGCGCTCGTTTTCTGGCGCGTGACCGGCATGAGCACGTCCATCAACACGTCCCGATTGGTCGAGCGCGCCTTGCTGGTGGCGAAGCGCGGATCGGTCCGGAAGTCCGGGCGCTCGATGGCCTTGCAGAGCCGCTCGTAGATCTCGTCACCCGACGCCGCGATGTTGATGTGGCCATCCTTCGTCTCGAAGACGCCGGTGGGAATGCCGGTCGGATGGTTGTTGCCGGCCTGCGGCGGGATCTCGCCGCTCATCAACCAGCGTGACGCCTGGAAGTCGAGCATCGAGAGCATCGCCTCGAGCAGCGACGTGTGGACCCACTTGCCCTGGCCGGTGACCTCGCGCTCGAGCAGGGCCACGAGGATGCCCTGGGCGAGGAAGACGCCCGAGCACAGATCCGCGATGGGAATCCCGACGCGCACCGGTCCCTGGCCGGGGATGCCCGTGATGGACATCAGGCCGCCCATGCCCTGAGCGATCTGATCGACGCCGGGCCGGTCGCGATAGGGCCCGCTCTGGCCGAAGCCCGAGATGCTGCCGTAGATCAGCCGCGGGTTGATCGCGCGCAGGTCCTCGTAGTCGATGCCCAGTCGCCGCTTCACGTCCGGGCGGTAGTTCTCGACGACGATGTCGGTCTCGCGCGCCAGCTTCTTGAAGATGGCCACGCCCTCCGGCTCGCGGAGGTTGAGCGTCATCCCCCGCTTGTTGCGGTGCAGGTTCTGGAAGTCGAAGCCATGGCGGTTGCCGCCCATGCCGTCGCCCGTGCGGCCCCCGGGCATCTCGATCTTGATCGCCCGGGCGCCCCAGTCCACGAGCTGGCGGACGCACGTCGGGCCGGCGCGGGCGCGTGTGAGGTCGAGCACGGAGAAGCGCGCGAGGGGCAGGGCCGCGTTGTTAGCCATGGTTGCCGCGCATGATAGTGCAAGGCTCGGGGCGGGACAAACGGCGGATCGCCGACGCCGGGCTCGGAAGCTGGGAAGTTTTTTTCACATCTTGTGGGCTCGCCACGGCCGGCCTACGCTCTGCCCCATCACGACGCGGCGCCACAACGTGTCCATCACGCCCTCCAACTCCTGGCTCGTCGGCGGCGGGGAGATGGGAGCACTCATCCGCTCCCTCGACTGGTCGCGCTCACCTCTCGGTCCGATCGACACCTGGCCGCAGAGCCTGCGCACGAGTCTCGGCATCTGTCTGTCCTCGCGTTTCCCGATGGCGATCTGGTGGGGCCCGGAGATCGTGCAGTTCTACAACGATGGTTACCGGCCCTTCCTCGGAACGAAGCATCCGCGCTCGATGGGCCAGCGCGGCGACGAGTGCTGGGCCGAGATCTGGAACGTCTGCGGGCCGCTCTACCGCCACGTGATGACGACCGGCGATTCGACCTGGTCCGCCGACCTCCAGCTCCTGATGGAGCGCGACGGCTACCTGGAAGAGACCTACTTCACGTTCGCCTACAGCCCGATCCGAGGCGAGAGCGCCGACGTGCTCGGCAACCTCATCACGGTGACCGAGACGACCGAGCGCGTGCTCGGCGAGCGGCGACTGCGGACGCTGCGCGACCTCGGCGCGCTGGCCATGGCGGCCAAGACGCCGGAGGAAGCCGCGCAACTCGCGGCCGAGACGCTCTCCGCCAACGATGCGGACATGCCGTTCTCGCTGCTCTACCTGGTCGAGGACGACGGCCGCCACGCCCGGCTCGTCGCCTCCAGCGGAGGGATCGAGAGCCCAGCCACGCTCTCGCTCATCGGCGACGATGCGAGGTGGCCCGCCGGTCAGGTCGTGGCATCGGCGCGAGCCGTCGTCGTCGACGACCTCCGCGCTCTGGAGCGGCTGCCGAGCGGCCCGTGGACCGATCCGCCGCACACTGCGCTGGCGCTCCCGTTGATGTCGGGCGAGACCGTCGTCGGTGTGCTCGTCGCCGCGGTGAGCCCGCGGCGGCGGCTCGACGACGCCTATCGCGGCTTCTACGACGTCCTGGCCGGTCAGATCGCGACGATCCTGGCCAACGCCCACGCTCACATGGAGGAGCGCAAGCGGGCCGACGCGCTGACCGCGCTCGATCGGGCCAAGACGGAGTTCTTCAGCAACGTGAGCCACGAGTTCCGGACCCCGCTCACGCTCATGCTGGGGCCGCTCGAAGACGTGCTCCGCGCGCCGGATCTGCCGACCGTCGAGCGCGAGCAATTGCTGACGGCGCAGCGCAACGGCGTGCGGCTCCTCAAGCTCGTCAACACGCTGCTCGATTTCTCGCGGATCGAGGCCGGGCGCGCCCAGGCCGTCTACGAGCCGGTGGACATCGCCGCGCTGACCGCCGACCTGGGCGGCGCGTTCCGTTCGGCCGTCGAGCGAGCGGGGCTGGACTTCGTCGTCGAGTGCGCGTCGATCGCCGAGCCCGTGTGGCTCGATCGTCAGATGTGGGAGAAGATCGTCCTCAACCTCCTGTCCAACGCCCTCAAGTTCACCTTCGAGGGCCGGATCGTGGTGCGACTCCGCGACGCGGGCGAGCGGGTGGTCCTCGAGGTCGCCGACACTGGCATCGGCATCGGCGCCGAGGACTTGCCGCATCTGTTCGAACGCTTCTATCGCGCGCGCGAGGCGTGCTCGCGCTCGCACGAGGGCACGGGCATCGGGCTGTCGCTCGTCCAGGAGCTGGTGAAGCTTCACGGCGGGACCATCGACGTGACGAGCCGCCCTGGCGAAGGCACGACGTTCTCGGTCGCGCTGCCGCGCGGCACCGCCCACCTTCCGAAGGACCGAATCGGCGCGCGGTCGGGCGCCTCCACCGGCATCGGAGCCAGCGCGTTCGTCGACGAGGCGCATCACTGGCTGCCCGAAGAGGTCGTGAGTCACGCGGGCGCGGCGGCCCCCGCCCCGTCCAGCGGCCGGATCCTCGTGGCCGACGACAATGCCGACATGCGCGAGTACGTCACGCGGCTGCTCGCGCAGCACTGGTCGGTGGAAGCCGTCGCCGACGGCCAGGCCGCGCTCGAGCGCGCGCGTGAGGACCCTCCCGATCTCCTGCTCACCGACGTGATGATGCCGCGCCTCGACGGGTTCGCGCTGCTCGAGGCCCTGCGCGCCGATCCCCGCACCGCCGCGATTCCCATCATCCTGCTGTCGGCGCGCGCGGGAGAGGAAGCTCGCGCTGAAGGCCTCGAGGCGTGCGCCGACGACTACCTGGTCAAGCCGTTCGCCGCGCGCGAGCTCATCGCCCGCGTCAACGCGCACCTCACGCTGGCCCGAATCCGGCGCGAGACGGAGCGAGCGCTCGACGACTTCTTCGAGAACGGGGTCCCCGCGCTGCACTGGCTCGGGTACGACGGCACCATCCTGCGCGCCAACCGCGCCGAGCTCGAGATGCTGGGCTATGCGCGCGAGGAATACGTCGGCCGGAACATCGCGGAGTTTCACGCGGACGCGTACGTCGTCGCCGACCTCCTGGGGCGACTGCACGACGGCCAGTCGATCCGCAACGCCCCGGCCCGCCTGCGCTGCCAGGACGGCTCGATCAAGCACGTCCTGATCAGCGGCAACGTCCGCTGGGACGGCGACCGCTTCGACTACGCGCGCTGCTTCATCGTCGACGCGACGGACCTCCGACACGCCGAGGAGGAGCGGGACCGCCTGCTCGCCGACGAGCGGGCGGCGAGGGCCGAGGCCGAGACGCTCAATCGCCTCGGTCGCCGGTTGGCGTCCGAGCTCGAGCTCGAGACGCTGGCCGAGGTGGTGACGGACGCCGCCACGAAGGTCGTCGGCGCGGACTTCGGCGCGTTCTTCTATCGCGCGCTGGACGAGCGCGGGGCGCCGGTCATGCGCTACGCGCTCGCCGGCGTTCCCCGCGAGGCCTTCGCCGATCTCCTGCGGCTCGGCGATGTCGCGCTGTTCGACGTGACGCTTCGCGACGGGCGCGCCGTGCGCCTCGACGACGTCCCCGCGGCCAACCGGAGCGACGAGGGGAACCCGTGGGGCACGCCGCCGACGACGGACATTCCGCTCAGAAGCTATCTCGCGATTCCCGTCATCCGCTCGAGCGAGGTGCTGGGCGGCCTGGTCCTCGGCCACGCGGCCCCGGGCCGGTTCACCGAGCGACACGAGCGACTGCTCGGCGGACTGGCCGCCCAGGCGGCGATCGCGATCGACAACGCCCGCCAGTACAAGGTCGCCGACGAGGCGCGTCGCACCGCCGAATCCGCCAACCAGGCCAAGGACGAGTTCCTCGCCATGCTGGCCCACGAGCTCCGCAACCCGCTCGGCGTCGTCCTGAACGGCGTCAAGATCCTCGATCGGATCGGCGTACAGCACGGTGAGGCCGTCCGAACGCGGGCCGTCATGGCCCGCCAGACCCAGCATCTCGCGCGCCTGCTCGACGACCTCCTCGACGTGGCGCGCATCAGCCAGGGCAAGATCGACCTTCGCAAGGAGCTGCTCGATCTCCGCACGGTGGTCGACTTCGCGCTGGAGAGCGAGCGCCACCGCCTCATGGTGAAGTCGCAGCACCTCATGGTGACGATGCCGGACACGCCGGTGACCGTGTACGGGGATCCGGCCCGGCTCCAGCAAGTGGTGGCCAACCTCGTTCACAACGCCGCGAAGTACACGCCGGAGCGCGGCCGCGTCGACGTGACGGTCGAAGAGCGCGACGATGAGGCGATCGTGCGCGTGCGCGACACGGGAGCGGGCATCCCGTACGAGAAGCTTCAGACGGTCTTCGACCTCTTCGTCCAGCTCAACGTCTCGAAGGATCGCTCGGAGGCCGGCCTCGGGATCGGCCTGACGCTCGTCCAGCGCCTGGTCGCCCAGCACGGCGGGCGCGTGCAAGCCCGGAGCGAGGGCGTCGGTCGCGGCAGCGAGTTCGTCGTGACGCTGCCGCGTGTCCCCGTGGTCGCCGCGCAATCGGCCACTCTCCTGCCGCCCTCGCCCGCTCTCCGTCGTCTCCGCATCCTGCTCATCGAGGACAACGCGGATGCGCGCGACATGCTGAAAATGGGCCTCGAGCTCACCGGCCACCGGGTCGACGTGGCCGCCGACGGTGCGCAGGGCATCCAGCGTGCGGTCACGGACCGGCCGGACGTCGCCATCGTCGACCTCGGCCTGCCCGGGATCGACGGCTTCACCGTCGCGCGAGAGCTGCGTACCAAGCTGGGGCCGGACCTCCGCATCGTCGCGCTCACCGGCTACGGTCAGTCCGAGGACCGTCGTCGCACGCAGGAGGCCGGCTTCAACGTTCACATCACCAAGCCCGCCACAGTCGACGACGTCCTCGCCGCTCTCGCGGCGTGACGGACGTCGTCGACGTTCTTGCCGGCACCTCTCTGGTAAATCGGCTATGGCGCCTGGACGTCTCTGAAGATCATCAGCTCAATTCGGCCGCCGTGTCTTGCGCGGCCGTCGCCTGTCGAGCGGCTGTATCGCAGGTGCCGTCGGCATCGGCCCACGCGGTCGTGATAATTACAGCGACGAGTGCGGGAGCGGCGAGTGCGGTATCCTTCCACCCAGCCCCAGAGGAGGACCATCACATGGACGCCCGTGACCTGTTCCTGGACCAGCACGCCGCGATGCACTCGGCCGCCGTGGCCGGCAACAAGATGTCGGCGGCCGAGCGGGCGTTCGCCGGCCTGGCCGAGGCGCAGATGCGCGTCCGCCCGCGCGAGGACCTGAACTCGCTGGCGTGGCTGATGTGGCACATCGCCCGCGCCGAGGACATCATGGTCAACCGGATGTTGGCCAGCCAGGCGCAGGTGTTCGACGAGGCGTGGAAGAAGCGGCTCGGCATCAGCCGCCCTGACTTCGGTATCGGCATGACGAGCCCCGAGGTGACCGAGCTCACGCAGAAGATCGACGTCGGCGCCCTCCGCGAGTACCGCGACACGGTGGGACGTCGGACCCGCGAGATCGTCGGCGGCTTCAAGCCCCAGGACTGGGAAGGTTCGGTCACGGCCGAGGTCGTCGAGCGCGCCGCCGCCGAGGGCGCCTTCGGCGTTCGGACCGAGATGATGGTGAAGATGTTTCCCGGGCGGCCTCGCGCGGCGGTGTTGAGCGGCATCGCCCTGTTCCACTCCGCGGGACACATGGGCGAGGCGGCAACCGTCCGCACCGCCGGGGGCTTCGGCAGCGGCATCTAGATCAGGCCGGGCCGCTCAGTCAGTATCGAGAAGAAGCTTCGCGCGGCTCGCTCACGTGCTACGTGGGGGCGCTCACCGCTTGCTCGCTTTCGGCGCTGACCGGGCTGACCGCTTCGCTCGCGTTTCGTTCAGCCCCTTGCCCGGGTAAGGGTGGGTCGCGATCCAGTGGCGCGCGATGTCGATCCGCCGGGTGATCCAGACGCCCTCTTGCTTCAGCATGTAGTCGAGCAGCCGCTCGAGCCCGGCCGCCCGCGCAGGGTGGCCGATCATGCGCATGTGGAGCCCGACCGACATCATCTTCGGGTGCTGGGCGCCCTCGCGCAGCAGCATGTCGAAGGCGTCTCTGACGAACGAGAACCACTGATCGGCCGTCCCGGTCCAGCCTGCGTACTTGCCGTCGTTGTTGGTCAGCGAGTAGGGAACGACGAGGTGACCGCGGCCGTTCACCGTCGTCCAGTACGGGAGCTCGTCGTTGTAGGTGTCGGAGTCGTAGAGGAAGCCGCCCTCCTCGACGACCAGCTCGCGGGTGTTGACGCTCGGTCCGTACCGGCAGTACCAGCCGAGCGGCCGCTCGCCCACGCTCTTCTCGAACGACCCGACGGCCTTCCGGATGTGCTCGCGCTCGGTCGCGCGTGACAGCTCGTAGTGCTTGATCCAGCGCCAGCCGTGGCTGCACACGTCGAAACCGGCCTTGCGGATCGCCGCCGCGGCCGGCGGATGCCGCTCGAGCGCCAGCGCGCAGCCGAAGATCGTCAGCGGCAGGCGGCGCTCGAGGAACAGGCGCATCAGGCGCCAGAATCCGACGCGGCTGCCGTACTCGAACATTCCCTCGGCGGCGAGGTCACGGCCCTTCACGCCCTGGTTCAGCGCGTGGGCCTCGGTGAGCCCGGTCTCGGAGTAGCCCTCGCCGTCCTGCACGGAGGGCTCAGATCCCTCCTCGTAGTTCATCACGAAGTTCACGGCCAGCCGGGCGCCGTTCGGCCACTTGGGATTCGGCGGATTCGCTCCATACCCGATGAGATCGCGGTCGTAGCCTCGCACCATGAGTTTCGCCTCCTCGTGATGTCAGCGTTGCCGAGGAGCGCCACGGCTCAGCCGGGGCGCTCGGAGCGTGTGGGGGCATGGGGGCCATATCGGGGCCCCCATGTCGATCAACACCGGCGCGGCGAGCGTGCGAAATTCTTCGTCCGTGCTCGTGCCGTCGCGCCACATGACCACCGCGAAGCGCGCCGGGCGATCCAGGATCGTCAGCGGGTGGTGCCACGTGCCCGCGTGATAGGTGACGCCGTGGCCGGGCCCGGCGAGAAACGCCACGGCGCGCGCCGCATCAGGCCCGCCGTCTGCGGCCGACGGCGCGACGACGACGAGCCAGCGCGAGACGTCGAGCGGCAGGAAGCTCTGCGACGAGAACTCGTGTCGCTCCAGGACCTTGGCCTCGAGCGGCAGGCTCGTCACCGGTCGCACGCGTGAGAGGGACAGGCTCGGCCGGGCGGTGGACCGACTCGTCTGCAGGCCCTCGTCGAAATACGCGCGGCCGAAGTCGTCCGGCGGCGTCAGCACGTCGCCGTACGGTGCGAACGCCTTTGGGGTCAGGGGCACCGCGACGATTCTCATGTTCCCTCCCGGGCCGTCAATCGCGGAGCCGGCGCGTCAGGCCGACGACGCGCTCCATGATCAGCATGAGCGCGAGCACGGTGGCGATCAGCACGCCCGACACCGCGGCGACGCGAACGTCCAGCATGCTCTCCATCATTCCCCACATACGAATCGGCAGCATGTCGCTCCGCGGCCCGGACAGGAAAAGCGAGACGGGCACGTTGTCGAGCGAGGCGACGAAGGCGAGGAAGGCGCCGGCGGCGATGCCGGGCGCGATCACCGGTAGCGTGACGCGCCGGAACGTGTAGAGCCAGCCGGCCCCGAGGCTGGCCGAGCTCTCGAGCAGCGCGGGGTCGAGCTGCGACATGCTCGCCGACGTCGTGCGCAGGACGAACGGCGCCACCACGACGGTGTGGCCGACCATGATCAGCGGCAGCGAGGGACGAAGGCCGAGAAACGTGAAGTACATCAGCGCGGCCAGGCCGAAGGCGAGCATGGGCAGGATCATGGGCGACATGAAGAACGTATCGAGCGCGCGCACCCACCGGCCCGAGCGGCGGGCCAGGGCCACGGAAGCGAGCGTGGCCAGCACCGTGGCGGCGACCATCGCGACCAGCGCCACCTCGAGGCTGTTGATCGCGGCACGGTGGATCTGGCTCGAGCTCACCGGATCGAACAGGAGCCGGTACCACTGGAGCGACAGCCCCGACGGCGGGAACTTGATCGAGCGGCCGAGCGTGAACGACGTCAAGAGCACGATCACGACGGGCCCGATCAGCACGAGCAGGCCGAGCCCGGCCAGCAGGCCGATGACGACGGAGTAGGTGAGGTCGCTGGCCCGGCGAGCGAGCATCGCTAGACGGCGTAGGCGCGCCCGCGCCGGCCGACGGCGGCGATGGCCGCGACGCCGAGGCCGACGGAGACGAGCAGGGTAAGGGCGGCCACCGACGCCAGCGGCCAGTTGTAGACGACCAGCGATTGCTGCCAGATGATGAGCGGCAGGTAGACGAGCCGGTTCCCTCCGATGACGAACTGAGAGATGAACGCCGTCGTGGCGCTGGCGAACACCAGCATGCAGCCGGCGACGAGGCCGGGCAGGCTGAGCGGGAGCGTGACGCGGAAGAGCGTCCGCCACTTCGAGGCGCCGAGGCCGGCCGAGGCGTCGCGCAGGTTTGGATCCATGCGCGACATGACGCTGAGCAGCGGCAGCAACATGATCGGCATCTCGATCTGGGTGAGAGCGATCACCAGACCGTGCTCGGTCTGCAGCAGCCGCAGGGGCGCCGGAGAGAGGCCGAGCCACAGGACGGCCTGGTTGATCACGCCTTCCCGCCCGAGGATCACGATCCACGCGAACGTCCGCACCACGACCGAGGTGAGCAGCGGCAAGATCACCACGAAGAGGATCACACGCTGCCAGCGCGGGCCCGCGCCGAGATACACGAGGGCCAGCGGGTAGCCGATGAGCGAGGTCGCCGCGACGGTCAGGCCGCCGAGCTTCACCGTGTCGACGATCACCTTCCACGTGAAGGGATCGCCGAGGAACTTGCGCCACTGCGCGCCGTCGAGCGTGGTGATCCGGTCGTCGCCGAACGCGCTGACCGCGATCAGGAGCCCCAGCGGAACGAGGAAGAACGCCGCGTAGGCGAGGGTGAGTGGCAGCGCGAGCTGCCACTCGCTCTCCCGTGTCACTTCGCGACTTCCTTGTTGAACCGCTCGATCCAGCCCGCCCGCAGCGGGTTGATCTTCGACCAGTCGTGCTTCACGAACTTCGCCATCTCGTCGAGCGAGGCCATGGGCAGGTTGGCGGCGAGCTTCACCTCCCGGTTCACCGGGATGAAGTTGTTCGGCGGCTGCATCAGCGCGGACTGCACCGGGGCGCTGATCACCGTGTCGAAGTACTTGTAGGCGTTCTCCTGCTCGCGGGAGCCGCGGGTGATGTGCATGGTCGTGAAGAACGCCACCGCGCCGCTCTCCGGCTTCACGAACTCGATGTCCACGTCGCGCCCGCGCAGCGTCGCCACCGTCTGCGTGTTGGTATAGGTGATGTCGCACTGGCCCTGCTGGAACAGCGCCGGCATCGACGCCGGAGCGCCGATCGCCGCGACCTTGGGCAGCACCTTCTTGATCTCGACGAAGAACGGCTCGACGTTCGTCTCCGAGCCGCCGAACTGCTTGGCGATCTCGATGATCGACACGGTGCCATACGTCGTCTGGAAGCCGGTCATCCCGAGGCGCGAGACCCACGGGTCCTTGAGGAGATCGGTCCAGCTCTTCGGCTTCGGCAGCTTCTTCGGGTTGTAGCCGATGCCGACCACTTGCGCCGCCACGGTCACGCCGTACTCGTCGGTCATGCCCGCGGGCAGGCGGGCCAGGTTGCCGAGCCGCTTGGCGTCGAACTTCTCGAACAGGCCGCGCTCGATGCCGGTGACGCGCGGCCCGGGGTCGAGCACGAACGCGTCGAAGGGCGGCGCGCCGCGCGAGGCCTGGGCCTTGGCGATCTGATCGACGGCGAAGAGCGGCGTCATCTCGAGATCGACGTCGTGCGCGGCCTTGAGCGCAGGCGTCACGTGCGCCCGGAAGGCTTCCTCCCAGGTCCCGGGGTACATCGCGGCGGTGACGGAGCCCTTGGCAAGCGCCGGTCGCGGAAGGGCCAGCGATCCCAGCGTCACCGTGGCGGCGGCGAGAAATTCACGTCGGGTCGATCGTCGGTGGCTCATAACTTCTCCTTTCACATCGGGCTCGGCAGCTCACATCGACGGCGAGTCGTCAGCTCACGTCGGCGTCGGAAGAGGGAAGAGTCCGGGCCGCGCGTCCGGGCGCAGGCCGCACCATGCTTCTCCCGCGGCCTCGGTAGGCGCGCCGAGCCGAGGCTCGACGAGCTTCAGCGTGACGCCCTCGCGCGTGGCCAGGTCGTGCACGGTGTTCGGGCCGAGCGGCACCGCGAGCCGCCGCTGCACCCGCCAGCGCTCGGCTGCGGGCTCGGCGTGGAGACAGAGCTGCTCGGGCCGGGCCGAGAGCACCACGGGTGCACCGGCAGCAAACGTGCGATCGCCCGGAACGACGACGCGCGCCCCGGCCTCCAGCTCCACGAGCGTGCCGACGCTCGATGACGCCACCGCCCGCCCGGCGAGCAGGTTCGTCGTGCCGATGAAGCCGCTGACGAAGAGCGTCGCCGGGTGATCATACACGTTGATCGGCGTGTCGAACTGCTCGACGCGTCCCTGGTTCATGACCGCGATGCGATCGGCGACGCTCATCGCCTCGTCCTGGTCGTGGGTGACGAGGATGGCGGTGAGGCCGAACTGGCGCTGGAGGCGCTTGATCTCGATCTGCATGTCCAGACGGAGTCCCTTGTCGAGCGCGCTGAACGGCTCGTCGAGCAGCAGCACGGTGGGCTCGACGGCGAGCGCGCGGGCCACGGCGACGCGCTGCTGCTGGCCTCCGGAGAGCTGGCGCGGAAGGCGATCACGGAGCTCGGTGAGGCGCACGACCTCGAGGAACTGGTCCACCGTCTGCCGGACCTTCGCGCGCTGAACGCCGCGCGCCTCCAGGCCATACGCGATGTTGTCGGCCACCGTCATGTGCGGGAAGAGCGCGTAGCTCTGGAAGACGATCCCGACGTTGCGGAGGTTGGCCGGCAGGTGATCGACGGGCTTGCCGTCGATCCGAACCGACCCCGCGCTCTGCCGCACGAACCCGGCCACCACGCGCAACAGCGTCGTCTTGCCGCAGCCGGACGGGCCGAGCAGCGCGACGACCTCGCCGGCTCGCACGGCCAGCGACACCTCGGCGACGGCGGTGACCGAGCCGTAGCGGTGGGTCACCAGATCGATGTCGAGGGTGTGGCCGTGCTCGCGAATCATGCACCAGTCGTCGGTCGAAAAATCGCGAAGGATTACAGCACGCGCCCGACGCGGACCGCAAGCGGCTCACCGCGTCGTGGTGAGCCGGGGATCGAGCGCGTCACGCAGTCCATCACCGACGAGGTTGAAGCCGAGCACCGCGACCATGATGGCGAGGCCGGGGACCGTGGCCACGTGGGGCGCGACGAGCAGCACGTCGCGGCCCGTGGAGACCATCAGGCCCCACGACGCCGTGGGCGGCTGGACGCCGAGCCCGAGGAACGACAGCGCGGCCTCGAGCAGGATGGCGTTGGCCATGAAGAGCGTGGCGTAGACGACGAGGCCGGGCAGGACGTTGGGCAGGACGTGGCGGCGCAGCACCGCCGGCGCCGGCGCGCCGAGCGCGCGCGCGGCCCCGACGTACTCCGTCTCACGCAGCGCCAGCACCGAGCCGCGGACCATGCGCGTCACCGCCGGCACGCCCCAGATGCCGACGGCGAGCGTGGTGTTGAGCACGCCGGGGCCGAGCATGGCCACGATGGCGAGGGCCAGCAGCAGATAGGGAAACGCGAGCAGGATCTCGACGACGCGCATGACGACGGTGTCGAGCCAGCCGCCGGTGAATCCGGCCGCCGTGCCGAGCACGAGCCCGCCGGCGAGCGCGATCAAGACTGAGACGACGCCGACGAGCAGTGCGACGCGCGAGCCGTAGATCACGCGCGAGAGGATGTCACGCCCGAACTCGTCGGCGCCCAGCAGGTACTTGGCGCCGGGGCGCGCGCGCTTCTCGATCAGGCTCTGGCGCGTGGGATCGTGGAGCGCGAGCCACGGTGCCAGCGTCGCGGCGAGCACGAGCATCAGGACGAGCGCGAGGCCAATCAGGGCCAGGCGGTTCTTCCGAAAGCGGAGCCACGCGTCCATGCGCCGGCCGCGGTCAGCCCTGTCGGCTGATGCGGGGATCGAGGAGGCCGTACGAGAGATCGACGATCAGGTTGATGACGACGAAGGCCAGCGCGAAGACGAGCACCGCGCCCTGGAGCAGGACGTAGTCGCGGGCGAAGATCGCCTTCACCATGAGACGGCCGAGCCCCGGCCACGCGAAGACCGTCTCGGTCAGGACGGCGCCGCCCATGAGCTGGCCCGACTGCAGCCCGAGCAGCGTGAGGATCGGGATGAAGGCGTTGCGCAGCGCGTGCCGGCCGAGCACCCACACCTCGCCGACGCCCTTGGCCCGCGCCGTGCGCACGTAGTCCTCGCGGAGGACGTCGAGCACGGCCGAGCGCGTCATGCGCGCGATCATCGCCACCGACGGCAGCGCCAGCGTGACGGCGGGCAGGATCAGGTGAGTGAGTGATCCCGTGCCGCCGACCGGCAGCCAGTGGAGCCACAGCGAGAAGATCACGATGAAGACGAGGCCCGTCCAGAAGATCGGCATCGAGAGCCCGAACAGCGAGAAGAGGCGCGCCACGCCATCGAAGAGCGAATTCGGCCACACGGCGGACGCGATGCCGGCGACGATGCCCACCACGGCGGCGATGAGCAGCGCGGCGATCGTGAGCTCGAGCGTCGCCGGCCACGCGTCGGACAGCTCGGCGGCGACGGGCCGATTCTGCTGGAACGATCGCCCGAGGTCGCCGCGGAGGAGCTGGCCGACGTAGTCGAGATAGCGGACGAGGAACGGCTTGTCGAGGCCGAGGTGCGCGCGAAGATTGGCGACGGCATCCCTGGTGGCGTGCTCGCCGAGCATCAATGTGACGGCGTCGCCGGGCAGCAGGTCGATCGTCAGCATGACGACGAAGACCACGCCGAGCAGCACCGGCACGGCGAGCAGGAGGCGGCGCGTGACGAACGTCAGCATTCAGCGAAATAGAGGAGCGCCACGGGTTTCCCGGGGCGCTCCGAACGCGGGGGGGTATGGGGGGCCATATCGGGGCCCCCCATCCTATTGAAGCCAGGTCTTCCAGAGGGCCAGGTTGTACTCGACGGGGTGCATGGTGAACCCCTTCACGCCCGCGCGCGAGACGACGATCTCCTTCGTCGTGTACACCGGGATCCACACCATCTCTTTGGCGAGGATGTCCTGCACCTCGCCGTAGAGCTTCTCGCGCTCCGTCTGGTTGAGGCTGCGACGCGCCTGCTCGACCAGCGTGTCCACGCGCGGATTGGCGTAGCGCGACGTGTTCCACCCGGCCGGCGGTACCTGCTTGCTGTGGAAGAGCGCGTAGAGCGAGTAGTCGGCGTCGGCGTTCGAGGTCACCCAGCCCAGCGTGAACATGTGGTGGTTGAGCGGGTTGCCGCGGAGCTGAGGGAACACCGTGCCCCACTCGAGGAACTGTACTTTGGCCTCGACTCCGACGTCCTTGAACATGGCCTGGATGGCCTCGGTGATCTCGCCGTCCTTGGGATAGCGGCCGCGCTGCGACAGCCAGGAGAGCGACAGCCGCTGACCACCCTTCTGCATGATGCCGTCGGGGCCGGGCGTGAAACCGGCCTGGGCCAGCAGCGCCTTCGCCCGGGCGCGATCGAACGGATAGAGACGATCGAGCTGCATGTCCTTGTAGCCGAACACGCCCGGGGCGAGCACACCGAGGGCCGGCCCGGCCGAGCCCTCCATGATATTGTCGAGGATCGCCTTCCGATCGACGGCGTGGAGGAGGGCCTGTCGCACGCGCACGTCGTCGAGCGGCGGCATGCCCGCGTGGAGCCCGGCGAAGACGACGCGGATGCCCGTCGTCTCGTGCACCGCGAACTTCGCGTCCTTCCGCAGCGCCGGGAGCTGGGCGGGCGAGGGGAAGAGCACCATGTCGGCGTCGCCGGTCTGGAGCGCGATCATCCGGGCGCCTTCCTCCGGCACCACCTTGAAGACGACGCGGTCGACCAGCGCCTTGTCTCCCCAGTAGTCGGGATTCCGCTCGATGATGACGTGCGTGTTGGTCTTCCACTCGACGAACTTGAAGGGCCCGGTGCCCACCGGGGCGCGGCTGAAGTCCGGTCCCATCTTTCCGACGGCCGTCGGCGACACGATGCCCATGCAGTACATGGCCAGCGTCCTCAAAATTGGGCCGTACGGCTCGCGCGTGACGACGTCGACCGTGAGGTTGTCCACGACCTCTGCGTGGCTCAGCGAGCCGGCGAGGCTCGCCCAGCGCGCCGGCGGCGTGCCCTTGAGCGCGCGGTCGAACGTGAACTTCACCGCCTCGGCGTTGAACGGCGTGCCGTCGTGGAATTTCACGCCCGAGCGGAGCTTGAAGCGCACCTTCGTCGGCGACATCACCTCGTAGGAGGTCGCCAGCGCCGGCTTGATCTGCATCTTCTCGTCGAGCGTCAGCAGCCCCTCGAGCATGTTGAAGTAGACCCACGCGCCGGGCGCCGTCGTCTCGAGGTTCGGATCCAGCGAGACCGGATCGGTCGGGCGCACGATCGTGAGCGTGCCGCCGCGCTTCTGGGCGTCGACCGAGGGGACGAGCAGCGCGGCGAAGCCCAGCACCAACAGCCCGGCCAGCAGTCGTGAGGTGCGCATGGCATCAGCTCCTTTCGAGCAGATCGTCGGCGGCCGAGATGGCCGAGTCGAAGGCGTGCACGGCGCGGTTGCGCTCGCGCACGAGCGCGGCGCGCGCGAACTTGTTGTCGTCGCTGTCGGGGTCGAGCTTCGTCAGCTCACGCGCGCGCTGGAGGCCCGCGAGCGGCGGGATCGGCAGCGCGAGGTCGTGCGTGAACCGATCGCCGCTCGTGTAGCCGAGCGGCACGAGCAGGCGCGAGAGTCGCATGAGGCCGCGGTTGATCGCCTCGATCTGGCCGGTGGGCGCCGAGGGATCGACGCGCGCAATGGCCGAGGCCACGCGCTCGAGCCGTTCCGTCAACACGCGGGCCGCGTCCACGGCGGGCGAGAGATCGAACCGCTCGGCTGCCGCGGCCTGCAGTGCCGTGAGCTCGGCGAGCAGGCTCTGAGCCGCGCGCCCGTGCTCGAGCGGCAGCACCGGCGCGTTCAGCCAGCGCAGCGCCGAGGCCAGGTACACCTTCGTATCGAGCACGAGGACGTCCGCGTCGATCTTGTCGATCGTGTCGTCCTTCGTGTGCCACCACCACGGAAAGCCCGCACTGCCGACCAGCCGCTCCATCGCCCGTGACAGCTCCGTGTCTTGCTTCGGCAGTCCCGAGAGCGACATGAAGGCGGAGGGCACGCCGGCGCCCCAGAACGACTGGTCGCCCGCGCGCGAGAAGCGCCGGGCTCGGCTCCGCTGGCCGGTCACGTCGCCGACGACGGCCTCGGCGAACCGCTGAGCGTCCTCGGTCGCGTGCAGGGTCGAGTAGTCGGTCGCCCCGCGCGCGCCGGTCGAGTCCACGTTGAGATGGAGGACGCAGCGCTGGTGTAGCTCGCGCCACGCGTGATCCGCGTACCACGCCGATCCCGCGTAGCGTCCGTGCGAGTGCCCCGACCAGAACGCGAAGCGAATGGAGCGTCGGAGCGCGTCGCGACGCCCGGCCAGCAACCGGGCCACTTCCAGCATCGTCGCGTTGGCGGTGCCGTTGTCCATCGCGCCGTGGTGCCAGGAATCGACGTGGCCGGAGAACAGGACGAAGCGGTCTTCGCGCTGGCCGTGGAGCTCGCCGACCAGGTGGGGAATGGGCGTCCATCCCGTGCGCACGCGCGTCGTCATGCGGACGCGCAGCGGCCCGCGGGCCAGGAGCCCGCGCAGGCGCTCGCCGTCGGCGCCGAGGATCGACAGGCACGGCGTGGCCGGGATCCGCCACGCCGTCTCCGGCGCCGGCGTTCCCCAGATCGTCGTCACGATCATGTTGTGGAGGTGGTCCATGAGGACGTGGATCTGGCCGAGGACGCCGGCCTGCTGCGCGGCCCACGCCCGGCCGGGGGAGGCGAGGCCGCGAATCAGTGCGATCTTGCCCGCCGCGCGCCGGAGATCTTCGGGCCGCGCGTCACCGACGTCGACGACCTCGGCCTCCAGCCCTTCTGCAGACGCCGAGAACGAGTGGGTCAGCCCCTCGATGACGGTGCCGTCGTCGAGACGGACCCGTCCATCGAGGGGCAGGCTTATGTACGCCTCGATCTCCCGGCGCTCCACCTCGACGCCGTACGACTTGAGCGTGCGCTCGATGTAGTCGAATGCCTGGGCCTCGCCCGGGCTGCCGGACTCGCGCTCCCACGCGCCGATCGTGCGCACGTGCTCCATGAGCGTCTTCGCCGACACCTCGGGAGCCAGCGCCGCCTCGAGCGGATCGCGGTATTCCCAGGGCGCGGTCGTTGAACGGGGCGTGGTCATCGGACGCTCACCAGCTCGTCGACGTTCGCCCAGCACATGACCCGCCGGCCGGTCTCGAGATCCTCGATCATCGCGATGAGCCGCTCCGTCAGCGGCATGGCGATGCCGAGAGGCCCGGCCTTGGCCACCGTCGCGCCCAGCAGCGCGCCGACCTCCGTCTTGCGGCGCCGCACGGCCAGGTCGCGCCAGATCCCCGTCTTGGTCTTCGTGTGAGCGCGATAGTGCGTGGCGATGATGGCCATCGCGCGCTGGCGAGCGGCCACGTCGCCACCAGCGGCCGCGCGGTAGTCGGCGGGATCGTACTCGTCGAAGGGCTGCAGCTTGATTCCCGCGGCCTCGGCGACGTCCATGCTCTCGACCACGAGACGGACCAGCATGGCCTGCACGTCGTGTGAACGCTCGACGACCTCGTAGACGTGGGCGTCGACGACGGCCGTGGCCACGAGCAGCGCGCCGTACACGTGCTTGGCCCACGTGTAGCCGAGGATGTTGTCGGTGACGCGCGTCGGCGCGACCACGTCGAGGAGCTTGGCCAGCGACTGCACGCGGGCACTGGCTCGGCCGTCGAGCTCACCGAGGACGAGAGCGCCCTCGCCGCCGTGCAGGATGCGGCCCGGCCCCGTCCAGTCCGCCGCCCAGTTCACGAGACATCCGACGGTGCGCCGTGCGCCGACGGCCGCCGCGATCAATTCTTCGTTGAGCCCGTTCTGGAGCGACACGATCGCGCCGTCCGTCGCCAGGCGCGGCGCCAGCACCTCGAGTGCTGCCGGAGTGTCCTGGGACTTCACGGCGAGCAGAAGCAGCTCGAGGCCGCTGCCGAGCACGTCGGGCGTGATCGCTCGCACACGAGTCGTCGACGAGCCCGTGCGGCGATCGACCGTGAGGCCGTGCGCGTTCATGGCGGTCACGTGATCCACGGCGCGGTCCACGAGCAGGACGTCGTGGCCGGCCTCTGCGAGCGCGGCTCCCGTCACACCACCGATGGCACCGGCGCCGTACACCGTGATCGTCGTCGTGGAGATCACCTCGGGCAGATCTCGAAGATCCCGCATGATGCGGCGATCCTCTTCGACTGTCAACGGACCGCGTCGCTAGCCGGGGCCTCACCGCCCGCGCGGTAGTGCGTGGCGTACGCGTGCCGGCAGCGCTCGCGCAGCTCGGGCTCGTCGAGGCCGCGGCCCGCGAAGCGCGCGGTGGCGATCTCGGAGAGGTCGAGCCCTGGCGCGCCGTCGATGATCCACTCGGCCATCGCCTCGCCGAGCGCGGGCGAGACGCTGAGGCCACCGACGCAGCAGCCGCTCATCACCCACGCGCCGGCCACGCCGGGTAGCGGCCCGGCGAGGTAGCGATCGTCCACGGTCATCGTCGGCAGGCCACCGCGGTGCTCGGCGACGCGGATCGCGGGGTCCTGGAAGATCGGGAACTGCTCGCTCACGCTACGGGCCAGGCGCCAGAGCACCTCGATGTCGAGCGGCAGCTCGGCGACGTCGAACCCCGGGCACAGCGTGGCCGGATCGATCTGCATCGGATCCGGCTCGTAGCCGCCGAGCATGAGGCCGCCGCGCTCGTGGCGCACGTACACGCTGGCGTCGATCACGCGGGCGATGGGGAACTCCGGCGTGACGCCGGCGATCGGCTCGGTGATCAGGAGTTGATGGCGCGTCGGCACGACGGGCAGTGAGCCTCCGAGTCCCAGGGCGACGAGCCGCGCCCACGCGCCGGCGGCATCGACGATCACGCGCGTCGCGATCGTGCCGCGCGGCGTCCGCACGCCCTCCACGCCACGCGCGCCGATCTCGAAGCCCTCGGCCGGCGTGTGCGGGAGCAATACCGCGCCCAGCTTTTCCGCCGCGCGGCAGTAGCCGATGGGCAGCTCGGACGGCTCGACGTTACAGTCCGTCGGGCTCCACGTGATTGCCACGATGCCGCGCTCACCGAGGATCGGCAGGCGTCGTCGTGCCTCGGCGATGGACACGAAGTCGATCGGCACGCCGGCCGTGCGGCCTCGATCCACTTCGCGCGCGAGCTGCTCGGCGTCGTGGTCGGTACGCGCGATCTTGAGCGCGCCGCTCTGGGTGAAGCGCAGCGGCTGGCCGGTCTCCTCGGTGAACGCGGCGAGCTTCGCGACCGCGCGCTGGGCGAGCTTCGTGAGCTGCGGGGTTGCGCGCACCTGGCTCGAGAGCCCGGCCGCGCGCGGCGAGGTCTGCGAGGCGAGGCCGGAGCGCTCGAGCACCGCCACGCGCACGCCACGCCGGGCCAGGTGATACGCCACGCTGGCGCCGAACGCGCCGGAGCCGACGACGACGGCGTCGGCCGTGGCGATCATCGCGCCTTCGTGCCCAGGACCGCGGTCAGTCGACGACGCGGTAGCCGCGCGCGTCGCTCTGGGCGCCGTCCTTGTAGGCGACGATACGTCTCGGCGAGGCGTGAGTGCCCAGGAGCCGGAGCACCCGGTCGCCTCGGACGCGGAAGCTGTGCGGGGTGTCGGGCGGAATCGCGAGCGTGTCGCCCTGCTCGAGCACGATCGGCTCGTCCTCGCGGCCTTCGATCCACGCCTCGGCGGCGCCGTCCAGGATGTGGAGGATCTCGACGTAGGGATGCGAGTGCAGCGGCGCCTCGTAGCCGGGCTGCGCCGTCTGGATGCCGGTGCGGACGGGCGTCGAGCCCTCGTCGTCGCCGATGATCAGCTGGTAGTGGGATAGCGGGCCGAAGCTGACGCGCTCCGTCTGAGCGAGTCGAACCACCGTGGGCTCTTTCATGGTGAGACCCTCCGCTGGAGGAAGTCGGTCACGAGTGGCCAGGCGAGGTCGGCGTAATGCGGCTGGAAACCCTCGTTGTCCGGATGGCGGAAGGCGTGGTTCGCGTCCGAGAAGAAATGCCACTCGACGGGCGAGCCGCTGGCGATGAAGCTCTGCCAGAGCGGGCCCTGGATGGCGGGTGTCGCGATGTAGTCCTTGCCGCCACAGAAGACGAGCGAGGCGCACTTCAGCGTCGGGGCGAGCTTGAAGGCGTGGCGCGGCCGGTGCGAGGTCTCCGGCTCGTCGCGGATGGATGGGTAGTAGAGGACGATCGCGCGTACCTGCGGGTGGTCCGCGGCGAACGGGATCAGGAGTCGGCCACCCATGCAGTGCCCGATGCACGCCGTGCGGGCCGGATCGGAATTCATGCGCCCCGTCAGGTAGCGCCAGGCTTCGTCGATCTTCTGGAGGAACTCCGGATCCGAGTGCTTGGCCTGCAGATCGGCGCCGTGGCCGATCTGGGTCGTCCCGGGGATCCCGAACATGTTGAACAGGCTGGGAGCGAGGACGTTGTAGCCGAGGGTGGCCAGGCGGTACGCGTCGATCTTGTAGTCGGCCGTGACGCCATGAGCGTGGTGCACCATCAAAATTCCCGGCCGCGAGCCCGGTCCGTCGGGATGCGCCGCGTACCCCGGAATGCCGTCCTGCTCCTGCGTGAGCATGCGTGCGACGATCCCCATCGCTCCCTCCTCGCGAGGTCCCGATGGTACCCCGGGCTTGACGAGGCGTCTCGTTCAGAAGATTCTGCAGTACCGAGCCAGCCGCCGGTGTGCGCGGCGGGGCTCAACCGGTTTCCGAGGAGGCTGCCGCCGATGCCCGTCACGACTCGCCAGATCGGCCCCTGTTTCGCCGCTGAAGTCGACGGTATCGACCTCACGCGGCCGCTCTCCTCCGCCGACGTCAAGGCGGTCCATGCCGGGATGGACGAGTACGCCGTGCTCGTCTTCCACGATCAGAAGCTCGACGACGAGCAGCAGCTCGCCTTCAGCCGGGGCCTCGGTGAGCTCGAGCACGCGGTCGGCACCAGCCTGCGCGCTCCCGACGAGTACCGGTTGCCGACGACCTTCGCCGACGTGTCCAACCTCGACAAGGACAACAACGTCTTCGCGCGGGACGACCGGCGGAGACTGTTCGCGATCGGCAACCGGCTGTGGCACTCCGACAGCTCGTTCAAGGTGGTCCCGGCGAAGTACTCGATCCTGCACGCGCGCGCGATCCCGTCGAAGGGCGGCAACACGGAGTTCGCCGACATGCGCGCGGCCTACGACGCGCTCGACGCCGAGACCAGGGCCGAGATCGAGGACTTGATCTGCGAGCACTCGCAGATCTTCTCGCGCCAGCAGCTCGGCTTCTTCGACTTCACCGAGGAGGAGCGTGCGCGCTTCAAGCCGGTGCGCCAGCGCCTGGTGCGCACCCATCCGTCGACCGGACGGAAGTCGCTCTACCTCGCGTCGCACGCGGGCGGCATCATCGGCTGGCCGGTGCCGGAGGCGCGCGCCTTCCTGCGTGATCTCACGGAGCACGCCACGCAGCGCCAGTTCGTGTACGCCCACACGTGGCGCGTGGGCGACCTCGTGATGTGGGACAACCGTCGTACCATGCACCGCGCCCGGCCGTTCCCCGTGCACGAGCCTCGTGACATGCGCCGCACCACGCTCGTGGGCGAGGCGACCATCTAAATGGGGGCCCCGACATGGCCCCCATACCCCCAACGCTCGGGACGCCCCGGCAAAGCCGTGGCGCCCTCGACATCCGTGGGCGCGGGCCTAGACATGGCCCCCATGCCCCCAACGCTCGCCGCGCCCCGGCGGAGCCGTGGCGCGTCTCGATGACGCACAACCCTGAATAGGAGGTCAGCGTGAGCTACGACATCAAGGTCGAGGACGTCGAGTACATCCGTCACGCCGGCACGCCGTACCTGGCGCGTCTCTACCGGCCGCAGGGCACCGGGCCGTTTCCGATCATGGTCGAGCTGCACGGCGGGGCGTGGTGTCGCTCGGACCGACTCGCCGACAAGGTGATCCACGAGCCGCTAGCCAAGAGCGGTGTGATCGTGGCCGCGCTCGACTGGCGCCAGCCGCCGGCCGCGCCGTATCCGGCGTCGTTCCAGGACATCCACTACGGGATTCGCTGGCTCAAGGCGCGGGCGAGCGAGCTGGGCAGCCGCCCCGACATGGTCGGCTCCATGGGCAACTCGAGCGGTGGTCACCAGGCGATGCTGCTCGCGATGCGGCCCACCGACTCGCGCTACGCAGCGCTGCCGCTGCCGGCCGGATCGCCGGCCGTCGACGCCACCGTGCGCTGCGTGATCATGACCTCGCCCGTCATCGATCCGCTCGGTCGCTACCGCTACGCGAAGGACATCGAGGCCAAGGGCAAGCCGTATCCACTGGCGGTCGACGAGCTGATCCCCTGCCACGACGCGTACTGGAAGACGGAAGCCGCGATGGACGAGGGCTGCCCGGCTCGCGCGCTGGAGCAGGGCGAGCGCGCGCAGCTTCCGCCCGTGCTGTATCTGCAGGGCACCGAGGACCTCGCGCATCCGCGGCCGCAGCTCGATCGCTTCGTCGCCGCCTATCGCAAGGCGGGCGGCGTGGTCGATCTCGAGCTGTTCGACGGAGAGGGGCAGGGCTTCATCATGCGCAAGGCCGGCTCGCCGGCGTCCAATCGCGCCATCGACATGATCATCGAGTTCGTGCACAAGCAGATCCGCTGAGGCGGACAGGAGGCCACGATGAGCGCACGCCGTCCCGAGACGAAGCCGGCACGAACCATCGAGCCTGCGAGCAAGCCCAAGAGCACCAACGGGCGGGCCGTCAGTCCCTACGGGTACCCGTTCTGGGACTGGGTCGCCCGCGAGGATCCCGAGTACGTCGCCGCCCGTCAACCGCTGAGCCAGCTCTCGATCGGCGAGGGCAAGGCGCTGTCGATCAAGCACCGCGAGATGGTCATCATCGGCATCCTCGCGTTTCGCGGCACCAAGGACGGCGTCGTCGCCCACATGCGGCGCGCGATCGAGCACGGCGCGAGCAAGCGCGAATTGCTGGAGGCCATCCAGTCGGCCGCGGTACCGGGTGGCGGCCCGACGTTCGCCACCGGCGCCCAGGCGCTGATGGCGCTCGATCAAGAAGGCGCGTTCAAGAAATAGGAGCGACCATGGCACGACTGAGACCCCTCGAGCTTCACGAAGTCGACGACGACGTTCGCGCGATCTGTCACGAGGTCGAGCGCAACAGCGGCACCTCCGCGAGCGCGCGGACGATGGCCCACCATCCGCCCGCGGTCAAGGCGCTCACCGCGTTTCGCAAGGCGCTGGCCAAGGAGAGTGTGCTCGATCCGACGCTGATCGAACTGGTGAGGTTGAAGGTCGCCGAACGGAACGCGTGTCACTACTGAACGACGGTCCGCTATGCCGGGGCCCGGCTAGCTGGACTGACGGAAGTCAAGATCGCGGCGCTCGGTAATCTCGCGTCCGATCTCTTCACACCGCGCGAGCGCGCAGCCTTGAAGTTCGCCGAGCTGATGGCGAGCGATCACCACAAGGTGGACGACGGCGTGTTCGCCGAGCTCAGGCGTCATTTCTCCGACGCCGAGATCGTCGAGCTGGGCGTCCACACGGCGCTCTTCACCGGGTTCGGCCGCTTCAACGCCGTCGTCGGCATCGATCCGGTGTAACGGAGCAACTGGCCTGTCCCGAGGGAGGACGTCATGCCTGGGCTACTCGTCACGGCCATCCTGCTGGCCGCGCTGATGGCATCGCCGGCGCGCGCCGCCACGCTGGTCTACGTCGGCAACGCCGAGAGCAACGAGATCCACGTGCTGCAGCTCGACCGGCAGAGCGGCGACCTGACGGTGATCGAGAAGGTGGCGATCCCCGGGATCACCAAGCCGGGGATCTCGACGCCGATGGCGGTGAGTCCCGATCGCCGGTTCCTCTACGTCGGCACGCGTGGCGAGCCGAAGCTCGCGGTGGGGTTCGCCATCGACCCCGCCAGCGGCCGGCTCAAGCACGTGGCCAGCGGCCCGCTCGCCGACAGCATGGCGTACATCGCCACCGATCGCACCGGCAAATTCTTGCTCGGCGCTTCGTATCCCGGCCACAAGCTCACCGTGAACCCGATCGGATCGCCGGGCACCGTGCAGCCGCCTCACCAGGTCTTGACGGATCACCCGAATGCTCACTCGATCCTCCCCGACGCGAGCAATCGGCACGTCGTCGCGTTGACGCTCGGGAACGACCTCGTCAACGTGTTCAGGTTCGACGCCGCCACCGGCATGCTGGCGCCGGGCTCGCCCCCGTCCGTCCGCGTGAAGGAAAAGGCGGGCCCGCGACATTTCGCCTTCCATCCGAACGGCAAGCTCGTCTACGTGCTCGGTGAGCTCGATGCGTCTGTCTACGCGTTCGACTACGACGCGGCGACCGGGCAGCTCAAGGAAAAGCAGAGCATCAGCGCCCTGCCGCCCGATTTCCAGGGCAAGCCGTCGGCCGCCGATCTCCACATCACGCCCGACGGCAAGTTCCTCTACGGCTCGGAGCGCACGTCGAGCACGCTGGCCGGCTTCAAGGTCGATCCGGCCAGCGGCATGCTTTCATCCATCGGCAGCGTGCCGACCGAGAAGCAGCCGCGCGGCTTCAACATCGACGCCTCCGGCCGCTACGTGCTGGCGGTCGGTCAGCTCTCCCACGCGCTGTCGAGCTACCGGATCGATCCGGAGAGCGGCAAGCTGACCAAGCTCAAGGAATACCCCATGGGCAAGAACCCGAACTGGGTCGAGATCGTCGACCTTCCCTGACACGCGTCTGTTTCCCTGAACCGGAGTTTGGAGGACTTACATGGCGGCTCACGGGCTCTACCTGGTGCGGATGGACGTGGCCCACGATCACGAGAGGACCTTCAACGACGTCTACGACAAGGAGCACGTCCCCAATCTCCGCGCGGTGAAGGGTGTGCGTCGGGCCAGCCGGTACCGGCAGGCGTCGGCGACCGAGCCGCGCTACATGGCCGCCTATGAGCTCGACGGCCTCGACGTCCTCGACAGCACGGCGTTCAAGGCCGCCGGCGAGGCCGGCCGCTGGCCGACCGCGGTGCGTCCGCACACGATGAACCGCCATCTCGCCCGCTACGAGTGGGTGGGCGGCAACGCGGCGCTGACCGGCAAGACCCCGTACGTGTTCTGGGTCATGATGGACGTCGAGCCGCACCGCGAGGCGCTCTTCAACGACCTCTACGACAACGAGCACCTGCCGCTGCTGCTGAAGCTGGACGGCTGCGTCAACGCCGTCCGCTACCGGACGGCGACCCAGGGCGAGCCCCGCTACCTCTGCGCGTACGAGGTCACGCGCGCCGACCTGCCGATGTCGAAGCTGTGGAACGAGACCTCCGACATCGGACGCTGGAAGCCGGACGTGCGGCCGTACACCTACAACAAGAAGTGGATCCCGAGCGAGCGGATTCTTTCGGCGTGAGGATGTCGACGAAGAGGCACATTGCGCTCGCGCTCGGCGCTCGGTACGGTGTTGGGTGAGAGCCAATGGCTAGACCAACGGACGAGCTCGAGCCCGAGCCGAAGTCCTGGAACATCTGGCTGACCCTGATGGTCATCTCGATCGCGTTTACCATCGCGGTTGCGGTGCTCGAATACGTCGGCGTGTTCCGCGACCTGGGCGTCATTCTGAGTGCCGTGGGACTCGCGTTGGCGCTAGGGTTCGGCATCAGCGGATCATCGCAACGAACCGTGGAGCTGGTTCGTTTCGATCTCCGTGGTATCCGTCGTGATCTAACTCGCGGTTTCGCCGAGATGAGCCGGGAGATGAACCGGGGGCTGGGGGAGATCGCTGCGCTGCTCCGCGAGCGTCTCCCCCGTTCCTGACTATTTCAGCCCGACGACCTCGCGGAAGCGCCGCAGCATCTCCACGTGATCGGCCGGCTTCGCCAGGCCGAGCCCGGCCGTGTGGACGCAGAGATGGGTGATGCCGCGCATCGCGCGCCACCCTTCCACCTCCTTGCTCCATTCGGCTTGCGGAACCTGGGACAGCGCGATGCGGCCTTCGATGCCGAACGCCTTCGGATCGCGGCCCGCCTCGCGGACCAGGCCGTGCAGGCGATCGACGACGGCCTGGGCCGGCGCGCCCGGCCGGAAGTGGGGCATCCAGCCGTCGGCGATGCGCGCCATCCGTCGCTGCACGACCTCGCTCTCGCCGCCCATCCAGATCGGGATCGGCCGCTGCACGGGCAGGGGATTGATGCCGGCGTCGGAGATCCGGTGCTGCTTGCCCGTGAACGTCACCAGCTCGCGGGTCCAGAGCGCGCGCATCACCTCGATCTGCTCCTCGATCCGCCGGCCCCGCGTGGTGAAGTCCTCGCCGAGCGCCTCGAACTCCACCGGGTTCCAGCCGACGGCGACGCCGAGTCTCAGCCGTCCGCCCGAGAGCACGTCGACGGCCGCTGCCTGCTTGGCGACGAGCGCCGTCTGGCGCTGCGGCAGGATGATGATGCCGGTCACCAGCTCGACCCGGCGGGTGGCGGCGGCGAGAAATCCGAAGAGCACGAACGGCTCGTGGAAGCCGTGGCGGTACGTATACGGCCCCTTCCACCCACCCGGGCGGGCGGGATTGGCGCCGAGCACGTGATCGAAGACCAGGATGTGCGTGAACCCCATGCCCTCGACGGCCTCGGCGTACGCCTTGATGGCGACGGGGTCGTTCCCGATTTCGGTCTGCGGTAGCACGACGCCGATCTTCATGTGAGCCTCCTCGCGCTGGGCCGCGCCGCGTGCGGCATCAGCGGCCTCCCGGGACGATGCCGGCCGGCAGCGACTCGACGTGGGCGCAGATGTCGCGCGGCCGCGTCAGCCACACGCGATCACGGTGCTGGCGGATGTGCTGGAGCGCGCGGCGCAGCCGGCGGATGCGGTACGGCCGACCGGTGACGAACGGGTGGAGCGAGATCGGGCACACCAGCGGCTGGCGGGCCGACTGGGCGAGCATCTCGTCGAACTGGTCGACGATCAGATCCGCGAACTCGTCCGCCGTGTAGCGATACCAGACGATCCCGCGCGTGTCGTTCACCTCGATCGGATACGGCATGGCGAGAATCCGGCCCTTGCGCGTGCGAATCCAGATGGGCTGGTCGTCCATCGTCCAGTCCATCACGTACCGGTAGCCCGCCTCCTGCAACAGGTCCATCGTGAGCGTGCTGTTCGAGAGCCAGGGGCTCATCCACCCGACGGGTGCCGCGCCTTCGTGCTTCGTGATGGTGGCCGTGACGCCGGCGATCAGCGCGCGCTCCTGGTCCTCGCTCAGATGGCCCTGCTCGTCGGAGTTGGTCACGCCGTGACCGAGGATCTCGTCACCCCGCGCGCGCAATCGCTCGGGGATGTCGGGCGCCGCCTCGTAGATCGCCGTGTTCATCTGGGCCTCGGCCGGCATGCCCAGCTCGTCGAGCAGCTCGAACAGCCGCCAGATGCCGACGCGGTTGCCGTAATCGCGCCAGCTGAAGACGCTGTGGCTCTGCGCCTGGTCGGGCGGCGCGATGGCCGCGCCCTTGCCGACGCCGAAGCCGAAGGCCTCGATGTTGAGCGCGACGTAGACGGCCAGCCGCCGCCCGCCGGGCCACGTGTAGTCGGGTCGTGTCGTGATGTTCGAGTAGTCGTAGCGCCCGTGCGTCGGCAGCATGTTCGGTTGGTCCTCCCGGCCGCTGATGATTGCGCTATCGTACGTCGAGATCGAGACCAAGGAGAGAGGCCATGAAGCGCCAGAACATCCAGCCGGAGGCTCTGAGCAAGCGGGTGGTGGGCGGGCACGTGCTGTACTCCCACGTCGTGGTCGTCGAAGGGAAGAAGACGGTCTTCGTGTCCGGCCAGCTCGCGCGGAACCGGAACGGCGACGCCGTTGGGCGCGGCGACATGCGCGCGCAGATCCGTCAGGTGGGCGAGAACGTCAAGGCGGCGCTGGCTGCCGCCGGGGCCACGCTGGGCGACATCGTGAAGACGAACACCTACGTCACCGATATCGAGGAGTTCTTCAAGCACACCGACGTCCGCATGGAATACTTCGGCGCGCTGCCGACGAGCACCACCGTCGAGGTCCGCCGGCTGGCCCACCCCGACCTCCTCGTCGAGGTCGAGGTGATCGCGGTGGTGGATTGACGATGGGCGCCACGCGACGCTCCCGCGCTCGTCACCGCGTGCTGCTCGGTGTAATCCTGTGCGTCCTCGTCCTCGCCGACCCGATGCGCGCTCACCCGCAGGGCGGCAAGGCGGCGCCGGGCGAGATGCGCTGGGGTCTCCACGTGACCCTCGCCGCCCGCTGGCTCGATCCCGCGGAGACGGAGGCGTTCAACACGCCCTTCATGGTCATGTACGCGGTCCACGACGCTATGGTGAAACCGATGCCGGCGGGAATCACCACGCCGAGCCTGGCCGAGTCGTGGACGGAGGCCAAGGATCATCTCTCGTACACGTTCATGCTGCGCAAGGGCGCCCGCTTCCACAACGGTGAGCCGGTGACCGCGGACGACGTGAAGTTCTCGTGGGACCGGTACAAGGGCGCCAGCGCCAAGCTGCTCAAGGACAAGGTCAAGGAGGTGCAGATCCTCGACCCCGGGCAGGTGCGCTTCGTCCTCCGCGAGCCGTGGCCGGATTTCATCACCTTCTATGGCACCACGGCGTCGGGCGCCGGCTGGATCGTGCCGAAGAAATACGTCGAGAAAGTCGGCGACGACGGGTTCAAGGCGGCGCCCATCGGCGCCGGGCCGTACAAGGTCGTCTCGTTCAAGCCGGGCATCGAGATCGTGCTGGAGGCCTTCGACGGCTACTGGCGCAAGTCGCCGGCGGTGAAGCGCCTGGTGATGCGCTCCATGCCCGAGGAGGCGACGCGGGCGGCCGCGCTCCGGGCCGGCGAGGTCGACGTCGTCTACCTCTTGACCGGGCCCACCGCGGACGCCGTGCGCAAGGTCTCGGGCTTTCGCCTGGCCGCGCCGCTCGTGAGCGGCGCGTTCTGGATCGAGTTGCCCGAGCAGTGGGATCCGAAATCGCCGTGGGCCGATCAGCGCGTGCGGCTGGCGGCCAGCCACGCCATCGACCGGGCCGCCATCAACCAGGCGGAGATGCTCGGCTTCGGCCGGCTCACCGGAAACTTCGTGCCGCGGATCTTCCAGTTCGCGGTGGCGATGGAGCCGCACGCCTACGATCCCGCGAAGGCGAAGAAGCTGCTCGCCGAGGCCGGCTATCCGAACGGCTTCGACGCCGGCGACTTCTATCCGTTCCCGCCCTACGACTCGATGGGCGAGGCCATCCTGGGCAACTTCCAGGCGGTCGGCATCAAGAGTCGCCTGCGCACGATGGAGCGCGCGGCGTACTTCACCGCCTGGCGCGACAAGAAGCTCCACGGCGTCATCCACGTGATCACGGCGGCCTTCGGCAACGCGGCCACACGGCTCGAGCCCTACGTCACCAAGAGCGGCGTCTACGCCTACGGATCATTGCCCGAGATCGACGACCTCTACATCCGTCAGGCGCGTGAGCTCGATGCGAAGAAGCGCGAGGCCCTGGTCCACCAGATCCAGCAGATCATCCGCGACAAGGTGATGGCGATCCCGCTCTTCGAGCAGGCGTTCATCTGGGGCGTCGGGCCGCGCGTGGCGGAGGCCGGCGATGGCCGCATCCCCGGCTTCGGGTACTCGGCGCCGTTCGAGGATCTTCGCCTGAAGGAGGCACAATGATGGACTCGACCTTCACGCTCGAGAAGAAGACCGCCATCGTCGTCGGTGCGGCGAACGGCATCGGGCGCGCGACCGCGCTCGCGTTCGCGGCGGCCGGCGCCCGTGTCGCCTGTGCCGACGTCGAGGAGCCGGGGGCCAAGGCCACGGCGGCCGAGATCGAGAAGAGCGGCGCTCACGCCTTGCCCGTGCATCTCGACGTGACGGATGGCGCGAGCTGCCGGGCTGCGGTCGCCGCCACCGTCGAGCGCTTCGGCGGCCTCGACGTCCTCATGTACGGCGCGGCCGACCGCGACACGACCGCGACCGTGCTCGAGTTGGACGAGGCGGCCTGGGACCGTGTGATCCGGATCAACCTCACCGGCGCGTTCCTGATGGTCAAGGCGGCGATCCCGGCGATGATCGCGCGCGGCGGCGGCAGCGTGGTCCTCATCGCCTCGCAGCTCGGCCGCGTCGGCGCGGCCGGACGCCCGGCCTACTGCGCGACCAAGGGCGCGTTGATCCAGCTCGCCAAGGTGCTCGCCGCCGACCACGCGGCCCAGGGCATCCGCGCCAACACGATCTCGCCGGGCGCGGTCGAGACCCGGCGCATGCTCATGCGCCACAAGACCATGGACGAGGCGCGCACGATGATGGGGCCGAAGCACCTGCTCAATCGTCTCGGCCGCCCCGAGGAGATCGCGCGGGCGGCCGTCTATCTCGCCAGCGACGCCTCGTCGTTCATGACGGGCAGTGACCTGCTCATCGACGGCGGCTACACGGCGATCTAACGATGATCGTCGACATCCACGCCCACTATTTCCCGAAGCCGTACAACGACGCGCTGCTGCGCATCGGCGGGCGCAGCCTGCCGGAGGCCGCGCGGTCCCTCACGGCGCGGACGATCCGGAACGACGATCCCTCCGGCCTGCCGGCGCGTCTGCAACAGATGGACGACGCCGGCGTTCAGATGCAGATCCTCTCGCCGGCCGCGAGCCCGCCATACGCCGAGAAGGAGGCGGATGCCGTCGCGACGGCGCGGCTCATCAACGATGCCTACGCCGAGCTGGCGAGGAGGCACCCGGGCCGCTTCAACGCCGTCGTCTCGCTGCCCCTGCCGCACATCGACGCGTCGCTGCGCGAGATGGAGCGAGGACTCGATCAGCTCGGCATGCTCGGGGTGTCGATGACCTGCTCGTGCTTCGACCGGTCCACCGCTGAAGCCGAGTTCGAGCCGCTCTATCAAGAGATGAATCGGCGGCGCGCGGTGTTGAACTACCACCCGATCCAGAACGGCATCTGCTCGCCCATGATCAACGACTACGGCTTCACGGTCTCCGTGGGCGCTTCCCTCGAGGACGCCGCGATCGTCCTGCACCTGATCGCCCGGCGAATCCCGGAACGCTTCCCGAATATCAGATACGTCGTCCCGCACCTGGGGGGCATCATCCCGATGCTGCTCCAGCGGCTCGACAATCAGGCCCCGCGCCAGCACCCGAACCTGCCGGAGCGCCCGAGCGTGACCGCGCGCCGCTTCTACTACGACATCGTCGGTCACGGCTCACAGGCGGCGCTGCTCTGCGCGTGGAAGGCCTTCGGCGCCGATCATCTCGTCGCCGGGAGCGACTATCCCGTCCTGCTCGCGTTCGAGACGTACCGGCAGAATTTCCACTACCTGCACGAGTCGATCCTGCCGGCCGAGGACGTCGAGAAGATCCTCCACCACAACGCGCAGATCGTCCTCGGGCTCGAGCACTGACGATCACTCGAGGGCGACTCCGAGCGTTCGCCGGAGACCACGCCCGCCCGCGGCGGTGAGAACCACCGCGCGGGTGCCGGGACGCCGCACGATCCATCCGCGCGCGACCAGCTCGGCCCACAGGGCGGCGCCAAGAGCGCCGCCCAGGTGGGGCTGGCGCTCGGTCCAGTCGAGGCAGGCGGTGGCAAAACGGCGGCGCTCGCGCGTGACCACGTCGAGGTCCACCCCGAGAGTTTCGAACACCGGGGTCGCCTGCGGACCCAGCTCGACGTCACCCGGAACGTCCTTCTGGTGCTTCACGGCCCTGCGATCGACGAGCGCCTTGAACATCGCCACGCCGAGCCGCCCGGCCAGATGGTCGTAGCACGTCCGGGCGTGAGCGATCGCCACGGATTTGACCGTGCGCGGCGCCGCGCCCCCGATCTGCCCGAGCGCCTCGACGAGGGTCCCCACCGCGGCGTCGTGGAGCTCGTAGATCACGTGCCGTCCCTGGCGGGTCGTTCGCACCAGGCGGCGCTCCCGCAGCAGGGCGAGATGGTTCGACAACCGGGACTGCTCGGCGCCGACGACGGCCATCAGCTCCGACACGGTGGCCGGGCCGGTCATGAGGCGGTGGAGCACCGCGAGGCGGAGGGGATCGGCGAGGGCCCGGGTGAGCGCGAGCAGCCGCGGGTTTGCATCCATCAGCGAGGCCTGATATGTTTCATGCACACATCAACACACCCTGATATGTGAGGGTATCACGATGGATCGGATCGGCATTCGCGTGGAACCGTTCTCGACCTACCTGGAGGCCCGCCGGAAGGGCCCGATCAATCCGGTCGTCGTGGCCGGCGGGTTCGTCTTCGTGTCTGGCCTGCCGCCGTTCGACCCGGAGACGGGCGAGCTCTTGCGGCAACCCCTCGCGAGGCAGACGGAGATCGTGCTCGATCAGATGCGGCGCTGTCTGGAGGCGGCCGGCTCGTCCATGGCGCGGGTGGTCAAGTGCAACGTCTACTGCTCTGATCCGGCCCATTTCACCACGTTCAACGAGATCTACGCGCGGTACTTCCCGGTCGACCAGCCGGCGCGCATCTTTCTCTGCGTGCCGAGCTGGCCGGGCCCGTTCGACATCGAGATCGATTGCATCGCGGTGACGTGAGCCGCCGGCCGCTCACCGCCCGATGATCGCGGCGATCCTGCGCGCGGTCGCCGTCCCACGCTCGGCGAACTGACGACAGAGCCCCGTGTACTGCGCGGGGTCGAGCAGGGCGTCGATCTGGGACGTCGTGAGCGCGGCGGTCACGTGCGGATCCTTGGCCAGCATCTCCTTGAAGGGACGCGCCTGGGTGACCGAGGCCTGCGCCGCCTCGTAGACCACGTCGTGGGCCCGCTGCCGGCCGATCTGCCTGCCGAGCTCGAGCATGAGCGCCTCGGCCATGATCAGGCCGCCAGAGAGGTCGAGGTTCTCCCGCATCCGCTCCGGGAAGATCTGGAGCCCGTCGAAGAGCACGATCATCCGCTGCAGCATGTCGCCGGTCAGCTCGCAGGCCTGCACCACCGCGCGGCTCATCATGATGCTCGTGGTGCGGTCGGCCTCGTGCTCCGTCTGCATCGCCTCCAGGGCCAGCGGCACGACGGCGCGGATTTGCGCCGCGGCGGCGATGATGTCCTGCGACAGCTTGGGATTGCGCTTCTGCGGCATCGTGCTGCTGCCCACGGTGCCGGGCGGCACCGGCTCCTCGACCTCGCCGAACTCCTGCTTCATGAGCGTGTAGATCTCGCGGGCCATCTTGCTCGCGGTCGCCGCCAGCATGCCGAGCAGCAGGACGTACTCGGCCTGGTGATCGCCGATCGTGCGCGCGGGGACCGTCATCGCTCTCATGCCGAGCCGGGCCGCCATCTTCTCCTGCGTGGCGCGCCCGAGCTCGCCGAGGGAGGCGAGCGTGCCGGCGCCACCGCCCAGCATGGCCACGAACACGCGATGCTCGCATCCGCGCAGGCGCTCGACGTGACGGCACAGCTCGTCGATCCACACCGCCACCTTGAAGCCGAACGTCGCCGGCACCGCGTGCTGGCCGTGCGTGCGGCCCGGAATCAGGACGTCCTTCGTCTTCTCGGCGAGGTCGGCGAGCGTGGTCAGGATCGCCGCGAGCTGGCGCAGGAAGATGTCGTGGGCCCGCCGCACCTGGAGGAGCTGGCCGGTCTGCGTGATGTTCTGGGTCGTCGCGCCCCAGTGCACGTAACCTCCGGCGCCGTTCTCGCAGACGCGATCGAGCTCCCAGACCAGCGGCACCAGCGGATGGCCGGTCTTCGCGAGCCCGGACCGCACGGCCCCGAGGTCCAGGTGCTTCAGGTGCGCCTTCCGGCTGATCTCCCGCGCGGCGCTTTCGGGGATGATGCCGAGCTCGGCCTGCACCTGGGCCAGCGCGGCTTCCACGTCGAGCCACGACTGAAAGCGCGCGGCCTCGGTGAACAGCGCCCGCACGCCCGGATCGTCGATGCGGAGAGAGGTCGGCTCTTCGAGCATCGCCTAGCCCCCGGAGAGCCGCGCCACGTCGAAGCGGTACACCCGCGCGGTGTTGGCGCCGACGATCTTGGCCTGCTCGTCATCCGGGACGCCGGCCAGGATCTCGGCCAGGATCTTGCGCGACCGGGGGAACGTGGACTCGCTGTGGGGGTAGTCGGAGCCCCACATCATGTTGTCCACGCCGATCGCGTCCCGCAGACGGATGCCGATGGCGTCCTCCTGGAAGCTGAGCACGACGTTGCGCCGGAAGAAGTCGGACGGCCGCATGTCGCCCTTGAACCGGTAGATCGCCTCCTCGTGGCGCTCGCGATAAGTGTAGTCCATCGTCCCGAGCAGGTGCGGCGCCCACGACAGTTCGAACTCGACGATGGCCAGCGTGAGGCGCGGATAGCGCTCGAAGACACCCGAGAAGATCATGTCGCACATCGACAGCGCCGGATAGAACGCCTTGGTCGCCCGGCTGCTCGCGTCGCGCAGCGTCTGGGCGCCGGCCCCGCGGATCTTGCCCTGGCGTCGCGTGGCCGTGTGCAGGCTCAGCGGCATGTCGAGCGCCTGCGCGGCAGCCCAGAACGGCTCGTACTCGGGCTGGTCGTAGCGCCGGTCCTCGAGCGGATACTCGGTGATCATCGCGCCGGCGAGGCCCAGGCGCGCGGCGCGCTCCAGCTCACGGATCGCGCTGGGGACGTCGTCCATGCTGATCATGGCGATTCCCTTGAGCCGCGCGGGATCGGTGCGACAGAACTCGGCGAGCCAGTCGTTGTACGCGCGGAAGATCGCGGCCTGGAGCGCCGAATCCGCGACGCGGAAGTAGAACAGCCCCTGCGATGGGTAGAGCACTTCGCCGGCCACGCCGTCGAGCCTCATGTCCGCGAGGTGTTGCTCGGGGTCGTAGCCGCCTTTCGGGACATCCTCGAAGCGCCCGTGCCCGGAGATCGTCTCGGGCATCTCGAAGCGGGCGCCGGCGTTCGAGATGAGCCCGATGCCGGAGAGGATCTGGTCCTTCTCGATCACGATCTCGTCGGCGCCGTCGATGCGTTCCATCCGCGGCGCGCGGTCGCGGAAGGCGGCGTCGATCCGGGTCGTCCACAGGTCGGGCGGCTCGAAGACGTGGGAATCGGACGAGAGAATCAGGGCTGGGACCATCGGCCGGCCTCCTCGACGACAAGATGTTCTAGAATCCCGCCGATGTCCACTGGCCGGGTGAGTCACGCATCGCAGGCCGAACAGGGAGATCGACATGGGAAAGCTCGACGGGAAGGTCGCGTTGATCAGTGGTGGGGCCCGTGGCCAGGGGGCGGCCGAGGCGGAGACGTTTGCGCGCGAGGGCGCGAAGGTCGTCTTCGGCGACATCCGTGACGCCGAGGGCAAGAAGGTGGAGGCCGCCATCCGCGCCGCCGGACACGAGGCCGTGTACGTCCACCTCGACGTCACGAGCGAGGCGGACTGGCAGACCGCGGTCAAGACTGCGACGGGCCGCTACGGCAAGCTCGACGTCCTGATCAACAACGCCGCGATCGTCATCCCGCGGGTCGCCATCGAGGACCGCTCGGCGGCCGAGTGGGACCAGGTGATGGCCGTCAACGCCAAGGGTGTGTTCCTGGGCACGAAGTACGCCATTCCCGAGATGCGCCGCGCCGGCGGCGGCTCGATCGTGAACATCTCCTCGGTGGCGGGCATCGGGCAGTCGCTGCACCAGGAGCCCGCGTATGCCGCGAGCAAGGGCGCCATCCGCATCTTCACGAAGGTGACGGCGAGCCAGCACGCCAAGGACAGGATCCGCTGCAACTCCGTGCACCCCGGCCCGATCGACACCGAGATGCTCCACAGCGCCATTCCCGACAAGGACGCGCTCCAGCGACGCTTGCAACGTGTGCCGCTCGGACGGATGGGAACGGTGGCCGAGATCGTGACCGCCGTGCTCTATCTCGCATCCGACGACTCGGCGTACATGACCGGCAGCGAGCTGGTCATCGACGGGGGAGCCCTCGCGCAATAACGGGGAGCGCTCGCGCAATCGCGCCGATTGGAGGAGCGCATGATCAAGGTCGTCGTGCTGCTGCGGCGTTCTGAGAGCTGGACGCGTGAGCGATTCCATCGCTGGTGGCTGGAGGAGCACGTCCCCTACGCGAAGAAGCTGCCCGCCCTGAGGAAGTATCGCGTGTGCCTGGTCACCGGCTCGACGACTCACGAAGGCAAGGAGCCGTGGGACGGCATCGCCGAGCTGTGGTTCGACAACCGTGCCGCGCTCGACGCGGCATGGTCGTCCGAGGTCGGCAAGACGGCGCTGGCCCACTCGCGGGAGAGCCACGCCGACCGCCTGGTGCTCATCACGGAAGAGCACGAGCTGATCGGCTGAGAGGGAGATCGCGATGACCCCCGAACGCGTGCTGCAGCATCCGCCGCTGGTGCTCGACCAGCGCCAGCGCGAGCGCTACTTCGAGGACGGCTTTCTCACCGTGCCGGGCTACGTCGGCGCGGCGTGGCTCGATCGCCTGCGTGCGGTGGTGGCCGCCAAGATCGAGGAGTCACGCATGCTCACGGCCTCCGACGACCAGTTCGACCTGGCGCCGGATCACTCCGCAGAGAAGCCGAACATCCGCCGGCTGCGCAAGGCCGTCGATCAGCACCCCGAGCTGTGGGCGTTCGCCAGAGATCCAGCCGTCGTCGATCTGGTCGCCGACCTGGTCGGGCCCGACGTTCGCTTCCACAGCTCGAAGCTCAACTTCAAATGGTCCGACGGCGGCGACGCCGTGCGCTGGCACCAGGACATCCAGGCGTGGCCCCACACGAACTTCGGCGTGCTCACGTTCGGCGTGTATCTCGACGACACCGGCCCCGAGCAGGGACCGCTGACGGCGCTGCCGGGCACGCATCGCGGAACGATCTTCGATCAGTTCGACGACGCCGGCCGGTGGACGGGCGCCATCGTCCCCCGCGACGTCGCGACGCTGCCCACCGATACGACCACCGAGCTGTGCGGGCCGGCGGGCACGGTGGTCCTGATCCATTGCCGCGTGGTCCACGGCTCGGCCGCCAATTACTCCTCGCGGATGCGGCCGCTGCTCCTCAACGTCTACTCGGCGGCCGACGCGCTGCCGATCACACCCACGCCGACGCCCACGTCGAAAACGGGCGTGCTCGTGCGCGGCCAGGAGCCCACGCACGTGCACATGGAGCCGTACCCGGCCCGGCTACCGCCCCGGTGGGACCAGGTCGGCTATCGCTCGGTCTTCGCCGCTCAGCAGGCGGCCGCATCGCGGCCACGGGGAGATTAGAGATGCCGGCCTGGGACCTGCTCGTCCGCGGTGGCACGCTGGTCGATCCCGCACAGTCGATCTCGGCGAGACGGGACGTCGCGTTCAGGGGTGGCAAGGTGGCAGCGGTGGCGGAGACGCTGACGGGCGAGGCCACCGAGGTGATCGATGCGGCGGGCGCGCTCGTCACGCCCGGGCTGATCGACATCCACACGCACGTCTACCACGGTCTCGCCACCGGTCGTCACGCCGACCAGACGTCGCTCGCCAACGGCGTCACCACGGTGGTGGATGCGGGCAGCGCGGGATGGATGACGCTGCGCGGGCTCCGCGACTACGTGATCCCGACCTACCAGACGCGCGTCTTCGCGTTCCTCCACATCAGCGCGACGGGGCTCACGATCAATCGAATCATGCCCGAGCTGGCGGACATCAAGTTCGCCCAGGTCGAGGAGGCGGCGCGCACCGCGGCCGAGAATCGCGGCCTCGTCCTCGGCATCAAGGTCCGCATCGCCCACGGCGCGACCGGGCAGGGGAACCAGGCCAACGCGCGCGAGGCGTTGCGGCGCGGGCGACAGGCGGCCGATCTCGCCGGTGTCCGACTGATGGTGCACGTCTCGGACACGCCGATCCCGCTCGACGAGATCCTCGAGCACCTTCGCGAGGGCGACGTCGCCACGCACATCTTCAATGGCAATGCCGAGCAGGTGCTCGGCCCCGACGGCCGCATTCGCGCTGCCGTGCGAGCGGCGAAGGAGCGCGGCGTCGTGCTGGACGTGGGACACGCGTCGATCCACTGCGACGTGAAAGTCGCCCGGCGGGCCATCGCGGAGGGCCTGCTGCCGACCACCATCAGCACCGACCTGCACACGCCGCCGGCCGGACGGATCGTCTACAACCTGCGCGCCCTGATGTCGAAGTTCCTCGCCCTCGGCATGACGCTCGACGACGTGGTCGCCTCGGTGACGAGCCGCGCCGCCGCCGCCATCGGAAAATCGTCCGAGCTCGGATCGCTCGTACCCGGCATGACCGGCGACGCCGTGGTCATGGACCTGGAGGACGGTCACTTCACCTACGCCGACGGCGCCGGCAACGAGGTGAAGGCAACGCGTCGCTTCGGGACGCGCCACGTGATTCGAGAGGGCCGCCGACTGCCCGCCGCGCACGCGGATCAGCTGTGACGACGGGACGCGGAGTGACGGCGCCCTACGGCAGCAAATCGGCGATGAGGATCGACGAGAACGGCGCGGCGAGCGGAACGATGCGCTCGCGCGCGGCGATGGCGGTGACGTCGCGGTAGCGTGACCGGCGGCGTCTGGCGGCGATCGGATCGCGGTGCACCTCCACGACGCGGTCGACGAGGTTGACGACCCAGTAGTCGGTGATGCGTGCCCGCGCATAGATGCGCGCCTTCAGCCGGCGGTCCAGCTCCAGGCCGGCGTCGGAGACTTCCACGACGAGAGCCGCGGTGGCCGGATGGTCGGCCAGAAAGTCGCGGGCATCGCCACGCACGACCGCGACATCGGGTTCCGGTTCGGAATCGGGCCCGAGCCCAAGAGGAAGCTGGATGCGGACACGCCAGCCCGCTCCAAACGCCTGGCGCAAGGCTTCACCGGCCAGGTCGATCGCCGTGGCATGCGGAGTGTGCTGAGGCTCGGCGACGACGAGTCGTCCTTCCAGGAGCTCGATCGGATCGTCTTCGTGGAGCACGCCGACGTCGATCAGCCGGCTGTACTCCCGACGGGTCCAGCGTCGTGTTCTGATCGTGGACTCGGCCATGCCGTGCACGCTAACGCCCGGCGTCGCCACGGGTCAATGCCCCAAGCGCGATACACCGCCTCGCGAGGCCAGATCACCGACGTTGGCCGACGCGCTTGAGCCAGCGGCCGAACGGCGATAGGGTGTCGGCGCGTACGCCGCCGACGCGCATGGCGGCGGCTGCGCTGGCAATGCCGCCGACTCGATGAGAGGGAGCCGCCCAATGGCCGATCGCCGACTCACCCGCCGCACGTTCTTGAAATCCGTGGCCGCCGGCGTCGCCGCCGGGCCGTTCGTCTCGACGCCGGCGCGAGCGCAGGGCTTCACCTGGAAACGCTTCCAGGGCAAAGAGCTCTTCCTGCTCCTGACCAAGCACCCCTTCATCGACGTGCTCGAGAAGAACATCCCCGAGTTCGAGTCGCTCTCGGGGATGAAGGTGAAGTGGGAGACGCTGCCGGAGATCCAGGCGCGGCAGAAGCTGACCGTCGAGATGACGGCGAACTCGGGCGGGATCGACGCCTTCTTCACCTCGCTCCACGTCGAGAAGAAGCGCTTCTGGAAGGCGGGCTGGTACCACCCGCTGAACAAGTTTCTCGACGACAAGAGCCTCACCAGCCCCGACTTCGACTGGAACGACTTCACCCCGGGCGCTCGCGCAGGCGTGACCCAGCCGGATGGAAGCATCTCGGCGCTGGCGGCGTTCATCGACGCCAACGTCGTCTTCTATCGCAAGGATCTGTTCGGGTCGAAGAGCGTCACGCCGCCGAAGACGCTGGCTGACCTCGAGGCGCTCGTGCAGAAGCTCCACGCGCCGCCCGCCACCTACGGCATCGTGCTGCGCGGGCTCAAGAACGCGAACGCCACCCAGTACCCGAGCATCCTGTTCCCGATGGGCGGCACGTATCTCAAGGACGGCAAAGCCGCGCTCGACACGAAGGAGCAGGTGGCGGCACTGGAGCTCTACACGCGCCTGCTGCGGCAATACGGGCCGCCCGGCGTGGTCAACTTCAACTGGTACGAGTGCTCGGCGTCGTTCATGCAGGGCCAGGTCGCGATGTACATGGACGGCGTCAACTTCGCGAGCCAGTTCGAGGACGCCGCCAAGTCCAAGGTGGTCGGCAAGGTCGGGTACGCGGTGCTGCCATCGGGGCCGGGCGGACACTTCTCGCCGATCTACATCACGGGCATGGCCGTCTCGTCTCAGAGCCGCAGCAAGGAAGCCGCGTACCTCTTCACCCAGTGGGCCACGAACAAGGCGAACATGGTGCGCGAGCTCATGGCCGGCGTCGGTGTGGGCCGGACCTCGACGTGGGACAACCCGGACGTGAAGGCCAAGCCGAAGATGCCCGCCGACTGGTATCAGGCCTATCAGGCCTCGCTCAAAATTGGCCGGCAGGGGCTGCCGGAGATCGTCGGCGTCACCGAGTATCGCGACATCATCGGCGTCGCCATCCAGAAGGGCATCGAGGGCGCGCCGGCTGCTCAGGTGCTGGCGCAAGCACAGAAAGAATTTCAGGACCTCCTGAACCGTACAGAGAGCTAGCTCGCGCGTGCTCTCTCGCTGGGCGCACCGTCACGCGTCGTGGCTCTTCCCGGCGCCGGCGGTGGTCCTCGTCGTGACGATCATCGTCTACCCGATCGCCTACACGGGCTGGATGAGCCTCCACGAGTGGTTCGCCTCCAGCCTGACCGGCCCGCGCTTCATCGGTCTCGCGAACTACGGCAAGATCGTCCTCGGCGACGCTCGGTTCCGCGAGGCCGTGGTGCGCACCCTCTACTTCACCACGCTCGCGGTCGCCGCCGAGACGTTGCTGGGCGTCGCCATGGCCCTGCTCTTCAATCGAGAATTCTGGGGGCGGGGGTTGCTTCGCACGCTCGCGATCCTGCCGATGGTGGCGACGCCGACGGCCATCGCGCTCGTGTTCGTGATGATGTATCACCCGACGCTCGGCGTGGCGAACTACCTGGTCTCGCTCGTGGGCCTGTCCCCGTTTCGCTGGACGTACTCGAGCCAGACCGCCCTCTATGCGCTGGCGCTCGTCGACGTCTGGCAATGGACGCCGCTGATCATGCTCATCGCGCTCGCCGGTCTCGCGAGTCTTCCCCGCGAGCCGTACGAGGCCGCTCACCTCGACGGCGCCACGCCGCGGCAAGCGCTCTGGCACATCACGCTGCCGCTGCTGCGGCCGGCCCTCGTCGTGGCCATCCTGTTCCGCGCCATCGACGCGCTGAAGACCTTCGACATCATCTTCGTCATGACCCAGGGCGGGCCGGCCAACTCGTCCGAGACCATCAACATCCTGCTCTTCAACCAGGCGTTCTCGTACTTCAACATGGGGTACTCCGCGTCCATGGCGGTGGCGCTCTTTGCGCTCGTCATGGGAGCGTCGTTGATCTTGATCAAGGTGCGGAGGAGCACGACGTGGTGAGGGGCGGCGCGCGGCGCCGGTGGCTCTCCACGGCCGGCTTCTATGCGCTGGCCGGGCTCTTCATGCTGCCGACGGTCTTCGTCTTCTACTGGATGATCACGCTCTCGCTCAAGCCCCAGATCGAGGCGACGGCGTACCCACCGTCGTTCGTGCGCTTCAGCGTCACGCTGGCCGGCTACCGCGAGGTCTTCACGAAGTACCCGTTCTTCCTCTACACCTGGAACAGCCTCGTCGTGGCGACGGGCTGCACGCTGCTCGGCCTGGCCGTCGGGCTCCCGGCGGCCTACTCCATCGCCCACTGGCGCCAGCAACGGCTGGCCGTGATGATCCTCGTCGCGCGGATCATTCCCGGCATCGCCTACCTGATCCCCTGGTACATCTTCTTCCGCAGCCTCCGCATGGTGGACACCTACGGCGCGCTGATCCTCACCCATCTGATCGTGGGACTGCCCATCATCATCTGGGTCATGATCTCGTTTTTCGAGGACGTGCCGCCCGATCTCGAGGATGCCGGCCTGATCGACGGCTGCTCGCACCTCGGGGTCTTCTGGCGGATCGCGCTGCCGCTCGTCAAGCCTGGCGTGGTCGCCACCGCGATCCTGTCGTTCGTGTTCTCCTGGAACAACTTCCTCTTCTCGGTGATCCTGGCCGGCCGGACGACGCGCACGCTGCCGATCGCGGTCTACACCATGATCTCGTACGAGGAGATCAACTGGGGCACGCTGGCGGCCGCCGCCACGCTCATCACGCTGCCCGTGCTGCTGGTCGCCCTGCTCGCCCAGCGGCACATCGTCACCGGCCTCACGTTTGGCGCGGTGAAGCAGTAACGCGCCCCGAAGCAGGAGCGGCAAGATCGTGCATCTGGCACCTGTCGTGGGATCGATATGATTGACAGCGCCCTTGCGACCGATGAGACTAAATTGCTATGGCAGTGGATGACACCGGTCTCGAGCGCCTTCGCGACGATCTTCTCGCCGCCATCCGCGACTCCGAACATCGTATCCGTGGAGAGTTCACCGGGGCGATCTCGGCGTCAGAAGCGCGACTCGGCGCCCGGATCGATGCTTCGGCGGCCGAAACCCGCCGACACATGGGCGTGGTAGCCGAAGGCCTCAAATCCGACATCGCGCTCGTCGCCGAAGGTGTCGTCACGCTGATGCGCGCGGGAGTCGAAGTCATCGACCGCAGGCTCCTACGTGTCGAGACTCGGCTCCTCTCCTCCCCCGAGCCCAGCTAATTTCGTTGCGCTCGGCTCGGCGACCCGCGGGCAAAAGCGAACGGGCTCCGCGCTCGTCATAGCCGTCGAAGTGTAGCGCCTGGCGCGTAGACC
Organism: Candidatus Rokuibacteriota bacterium; assembly: GCA_003220615.1. Lineage (GTDB taxonomy): Bacteria > Methylomirabilota > Methylomirabilia > Rokubacteriales > CSP1-6 > 40CM-68-15. Next base: position 31,028 of record QHTB01000157.1, on the reverse strand, counting down.
TCGGGGTTCACCACGTTGAGCGGGCGCTGTCCCGTCAGGACGCGCGCCACTTCCTCGCCGCAGCGGCGCGGCACCTGGGCCACCGCGGGCGACGAGAAATAGGCGGCGTGGGGCGTGGCGATGACGGTGTCCATCGTCAAGAGCGGGTTGTCGGGCGCCACGGGTTCCTGCTCCCACACGTCGAGCCCGGCGCCGGCCAACCGCTTTTCCTGGAGCGCGCGGGCCAGGGCCTTCTCGTCCACCACCGGGCCGCGCGAGGTGTTGATCAGGATCGCCGTCGGCTTCATGCGACGGAAGAACGCTTCACCGATCAGGTGGCGCGTCTCGGCGTTCAGCAGCGTGTGGACGGAGACGTAATCGGACCGCTCGGCCAGGGCCTCCAGTGACACGCGCTCGACGCCGAGGGCGGCGAATCGCGCCGGCGCCACGTAGGGATCGCTGGCGATGACCTTCATCTCGAGCGCGGCCACGCGCCGCGCGAAGGCGCTGCCGATGTTGCCCAGGCCCACGATGCCGACCGTTTCGCCGTGGAGCGAGCCGGTCTGCTCCCCCGGCACCGTCCCGCTCCACACGCCGGCGTGGACCTGGCGATCGAGCGTGACGATCTTGCGGTTCCAGGCCAGCAGCAGCGAGAGCGCGTGGTTGGCGACCTCGCGCACCCAGATGTCGGGGATGTTCACGACGATCACGCCCAGCTCGGTGGCGGCGGGCACGTCGATGACGTCGTAGCCCACGCCGGTGCGCACGACGGTCTTGAGGCCCTCGAGCGCGCTCATCACGTTCCGGGTGATCGGCGAGGACGAGACGACGATGGCGTCGGCGTCGCGCGTCCGGTCGATCACCTCGTCCTCCTTGCCGAGGAAGGGGAGCGTGGTCATGCGCGCGGGGACGTGAGCGAGCGCGGCCTGGCAGTCGGCGTAGTCGCGCTGGCCGCGGCCCTGGAGGACGTAGACGTGATAGGGTCGGCTGGTCATGGGTGCCTTCTTACCTGCACGAGGGGCCACGCGCAAGGTAGTATGACCGCGGAGAGTGCCATGAAATTCGGAATCCACATCGGTCACATGGGCGGCCCGCTGGGCGAGATGCGCAAGCTGTGGAAGTTCGCCGACGCGCGGGGGTTCGACTGGTTCTCCGTCTCCGACCACTTCCAGGAGTCGCCGCCGCGCGGCGGGGAGATGGATTGCTACGAGGCGATCGCGACGCTGACCGCGGCGGCGATGGACACGACGCGCATCCGGCTGGGCAGCGGCGTCTACTGCGTGGCGTACCGCAATCCCGGGCTGCTCGCCAAGTCGCTCACCACGATCGACCACCTGTCCAACGGCCGGGTGGATTGCGGGCTCGGCGCCGGCTGGCACGACGTCGAGGCGAAGGCCTTCGGATTCGCGTTTCCGTCGATCGGTCCGCGTGAGGACATGCTCGAGGAGTACGCGCAGATCTTGCGTCTGCTCCTGTCGCCCGAGGAACGGCGCGCGAATTTTCAGGGAAAGTATTTCCAGGTCTCCAACGCGCCGAACTATCCCAAGCCGCTGCAGCCCCGCATTCCCATCTGGATCGGTGGGCGCGGCGAAAAGCGCACGCTCCGGGCCGCCGCGAAGTACGCGGACGGATGGAACGGCGCCTACATCGGCCCGGACGATTGGAAGCACAAGGGCCAGGTGCTCGACCAGTGGTGCGAGAAGGAAGGGCGCGACCCGAAGACGATCATGCGCACCGTGAACCTCGGCTTCTACCTCGGCGCCGACGCCAAGGGGATCACGCGCGGCGAGGAGAAATTCCAGAGCCATTTCGGCGGCCGCAACGACGACCGCGCCGCGCGCACGGGCTACCTGCGCGGCTCCGTGAAGGACGCGCGGGCGATGGTGGACGAGTTTCGCGCGCTCGGCTGCACGCGGCTCAACATCGCCTTCCGGGAAGGCCCCTACGACTGGGACGCGCTCGAGGCTTTCGCCGCCGAGATCGTTCGCGGCGGCTGAGTAACGATAATTTATTGCCTGGCATCCGGGTAGACGCTCCCTCGATCGGTTGATCGACAAGGGAGCCTACGTTCGCCACTTTTTTGCGACAATCAAGCGCGGCGAGGCGCCGCGAGTGTCGAGGTTCGTCGCGCTATGGAATCACCTGATAGCAAGTTGCGCGACTTCGGGCGGCTAGCTGGTGGAGGTCTTATGCTCATGAAGATTGCGAAGTGGGGTAACAGCCTTGTATTGCGGATTCCGCGGTCCGTCGCGGCCGAGGCCCAGGTCAAGGAAGGGGCGATCGTTGATCTGTCAGTCGAGAATGGTCGGCTCTTGGTCCGCCCCCTCCGGATTCGCAAGTATTCGTTGAATAGCCTTCTCCGTAAAGTCAGCCGGCGAAACCTACAAGGGAAGGTTTCGGCGGTGAAAACAGTCGGCCGTGAGGCGTGGTAGTGGTGCGTCCGAAAGGCCAGGCGCATCGGTAATCTGCCCGCGGATGTGCTGGAAGAATGCTGAACCCAGGTGACCAGGCTCCGGATTTCACCGGCCGCGATCACACCGGCAAGACCGTGAAGCTGTCGGACTTCAAGGGCAAGACGCTCGTGCTCTGGTTCTACCCCAAGGCCGACACACCGGGCTGAACGGCGGAAGGTTGCGGGTTCCGCGACCTCAAGGCCGACTACGACAAGAAGGGTGCCGCCGTCGTCGGCGTGTCCTTCGACACCCCGGCTGAGAACAAGGCATTCGCCGAGAAGTTCAACTTCAACTTCCCGCTGATCTGCGACACCGATCGGAAGATCGGGACCGCCTACGGCGCCAATGCCGACCCGCAGAAGGGCGCGCAGCGCGTTGGCGTGATCATCGACAAGCAGGGCAAGATCAAGGAATGGCACGCGCGCGTCGACGCCCGCGCCTGGCCGGCCGAGGTCATCGGGCGCCTGTAACCGGAATACTTCCGTGACGAACGAACGCCGGCTGGCCGATGGCCGGGTGGAGCTGGTCGACACGCGCCGTATCGAGGCGAGCCCGCTCTACAACCACGACCTCGCGCCCGTGCCGCTCTCGCGGCGCACCTGGTCCACCTACAACTATGCCGCGCTGTGGATCAGCATGGCGCACTGCATCCCCACGTACATGCTCGCGTCGGGGTTGATGGCGTCGGGCATGAGCTGGTCGCAGGCGCTCGTCACCATCCTGCTGGGCAACACGATCGTCCTCGCCCCCATTCTGCTCAACTCGCATCCGGGCACGAAGTACGGCATCACGTTTCCAGTGTTCGCGCGCGCGGCGTACGGCACGTTCGGATCGAACGTGCCGGCGCTGATGCGCGCGCTGGTCGCGTGCGGCTGGTTCGGCATCCAGGCGTGGATCGGCGGGGAAGCGCTCAATACGTTCTTCAAGACCATGTTCCCTGGCTGGCCGACGCTGCTCGGTGGCGGCTTCGGTGGCCACACGACGACCGAATGGCTCTCGTTCCTGCTGTTCTGGGGAATCAACATCTGGATCATCTACCGCGGCATGGATCTCGTGCGCCACGTGGAGAACTGGGCGGCGCCGTTCGTGCTCGTGATGACCGGCGCGCTGCTGTGGTGGGCGATCGGCAGGGCCGGCGGCCTGGGCCCACTCCTCTCGCACCCCGGAAAATTCCGTACGTTCGGTGACTTCTGGCCGGTGTTCGTGCCGTCGCTGACGGCGATGATCGGCTTCTGGGCGACGCTCTCGCTGAACATGCCCGACTTCACGCGCTTTGGCCGCAGTCAACGCGAACAGATGGTCGGTCAGGTCGTCGCGCTGCCCATGACGATGTCGGTCTTCTCGGCGATGGGCGTGATGATCACCAGCGCCACGATGATCATCTACGGTCAGGCCATCTGGGACCCGGTGCAGCTCGTCGCCCGGTTCTCCTCGCCGCTCATCGTCGCCATCTCGATGTTCACGGTCGTCGTCGCCACGATCGCCGTCAATATCGCGGCGAACGTCGTGTCGCCGGCTAACGATTTCGCGAACGCCTTCCCGCGCTTCATCGGCTTCAAGACCGGCGCGCTCCTCACGGGGATCCTCGGCATCCTCATTCAACCGTGGAGGCTCCTGGCCGATCCCTCGGGATACATCTTCACGTGGCTGCTCGGCTACTCCGGCGGACTCGGGTCGATCGCGGGCGTGCTGGTGGCCGACTACTGGCTCGTCCGCCGTCGCGAGTTGAAGCTCGAGGATCTCTATCTGGTCGGCGGGGCGTATCGCGGGTGGAACGGGCGCGCGATCTTCGCGACGGCGCTGGGCTGCGCGCTGGCGTGGGCCGGGCTCGTGATCCCCGCGCTCAAGCCGCTCTACGATTACGCGTGGTTCGTCGGATTCTTCGCCGCGGGCGCGACGCACCTGACGCTCGCGTCGCGCGCGCGGACGACGATCGACGCCGAGACCGCTCACTTGATCAGGCCGTAGAACCTCCCGGCGTTCTCGCAGGTCATCTTCCGGACCACGTCGTCCGGCAGGTGCTTGAACTGCTCGCTGATGTACTTCTCGGACTCCGGCCAGACGCCGTCGGGATGCGGGTAGTCGGAGCCCCACATCAACGTCTCGACGCCCATCTCCTCGATCAGCTTGGTGCCCACACGATCGTACTGGAACGTGGCCTTGCACTGGCGCCGCCAGTACTCGCTCGGCTTGAGCTTGAGCGGGAGATCCTTGTACTGGTCCTCGTACTCGAAGTCCATGCGGTCGAGCACGTAGGGGATCCAGCCGATGCCGCTCTCGCCGAACGCGATGCGGAGATTCGGATAGCGCTCGAACACCGCCCGGCCCATGAGCGCGGTGAGGATGTTGGCCAACGTCATCTGGAACAGGCAGAGGCCGCTGTACATCAGCGCGCGCTGGGTGAGGCCGGTGTACTTCTCGCGCAGGTCGGGCGACACCGACGGGAACGTGTGGAAGTGGAGCGGGATCCCGACCTCGTCGATCGCCGCCCACAGCGGCTCCCATTGCGGATGCCACATCGGCTCCATCTCCCACGAGCAGGACAGCTCGATGCCCTTGAAGCCGAGCCTGGCCACGCGATGCACTTCGGCGACCGCGGCGTCGATGTCGCCGTAGGGGAGGTTGGCGAGTCCGATGTGTCGGTCCGGGTAGTGGCGGCAGAAGTCGGCCATCCAGGTGTTGTAGATGCGGACCATCTCGTTGGACGCCTCGATGTCCTTCAGCTTGGCCGCCGCGGCCAGGATGCCGTAGATCACTTCGGCGTCGACGCCGTCGCGGTCCATCTCCTTGATGCGGAGGTGTGGATCGCCCGGCCGGCGAATGCCCTTTTTGCCGTCGTCGTAGAGCCCGGTCGCCGCCATCACGTCGACGCGCAGCTGCTTGCCGGGGATGTGCTTGGTGCCGGATGCGCCCACGCCGCCGGCGATGCCGAACTTGACGCCGTTCTTCGCGACCCACCACCGCTCGTCGGGCCCGTCGGCCACGTACGGCATGCGGTCCTTCAGGTGCGCCGGCGCCTCCGACGTGAACAGGTCGGGGGGAAGCCAGATCAGGTCGAGGTGACAGTCGGCGGAGATCCGGTTGTAGGGCATGACGTCTCCTCTCTTCCGAGTTCCGACAGCGCGGTGGAATCCTACCACGCGCGCGGAACGTGTACTGTAGTGGCCTCGTCACCGGAACCCGCACGATCAGGAGGCGTCGATGAAGAGCATCGAGATCGACCGCGGCAAGCGCCTGCAAGCTCAGCCCACCACGGGACACAACCGGTTTCACCCGAGCATCCCGCCGATCGTCAGCGTCGACGAGGGCGAGGAGGTCGTCCTGCCGACGCGCGACGGCGTCGACGGCCAGCTCGGCCCGTCGACGACGGAAGCCGACATAGCGAGCATGGAGGCCGGGGCCATCCATCCCCTGACCGGTCCGGTGTTCGTCAAGGGCGCGCGGGCCGGCGACGTTCTGGAGGTCGAGTTCCTCGACATCCTGCCCGAGCCGTACGCCTTCACGGCGATCGTCCCGGGGCTGGGATTCCTGCGTGATGTCTTTACCACACCGTTTCTCGTTCACTGGGAGATCAAGGACGGCTGGGCGACGTCACCGCGACTTCCTGGCGTCCGCATTCCGGCCGCGCCGTTCATGGGAGTGTCCGGTGTCGCGCCGTCGATGGCACAGCTCCGCGCGTGGACGGCGCGCGAGAACGATCTGATCTCTCGCGGCGGCATGGTCTTCCCGCCCGATGCGACCGGCGCCGTTCCTGGCCACGGACCGGCGGCTACCGAGGGCCTCCGGACGCTGCCGCCTCGCGAGAACGGCGGCAACTTCGACGTGAAGCAGCTCACCAAAGGCTCGAAGTTGCTCCTGCCGGTCTCGGTCGACGGTGCGCTGTTCTCAACCGGCGACGGCCACTTCGCTCAGGGCGACGGCGAGGTGTGTGTCACCGCCGTTGAGATGGGCGCGACCGTCGCCGTGCGCTTCCGCGTGCTGAAGGGCGCTGGCGCGGCGCGCGCGCTCCGAGGCCCCCGCTTCTCGCACGCCGGTTACTTCGCGCCACCGGAATGGGCATCGCCGAAGGGGTTCGTCGCCGCCATGGGCATGCCGATCCGTGAGGACGGAGTGAACGAGGGTGAGAACCTCACGCTCGCCTGCCGGAACGCGCTGCTCAACATGATCGACCTGCTCCAGGAGCGAGGCTGGACCCGCGAGCAGGCGTACGTGCTCTGCAGCGTCGCGGCGGATCTGCGCATCAGCAACGTGGTGGACGTGCCGAACTACGTCGTGTCCGCCCTCATTCCTGAAGCCATCTTTACTGGCTGAGAAATGGCGCCGGGCGGGATGTTCGCGGCCCGGCTCGCGGCCGGAATGTTGCCGCCCTGGCACGAGTCCCGGGCGGCAACCGACATATATAAAGGAAGCGGGCGCTCGCCCGCGGAGGGCTATCGCAAACCACCTGCGACGCGCAACGTTTCGCCCGTGATCCAGGCCGCTTCCTCGGAGGCCAGGAAGACGGCGGCCGGCGCAACGTCCTCGGTCTGGCCGATACGGCCGAGTGGGATTTGCGCCTCAAGTTGTTTGCGAAAGTCGCCTTCCGCCATGCCGGCCGCGTGGAGGCCTTCGGTTTCCACCACGCCAGGGCTGATGGCATTCACGCGGATGTTTCGCGGGCCCAGCTCTTTCGCCAGCGATCTCGTCACAGCATCGACGGCCGCCTTGGTGGCGCTGTAGACCGAGAAATTCGCCGGGGTCAGGGTGCTGGCGATTGAGCTGATATTGATGACGCTGCCACCCGCCGGGCCGAAATGCTTGATGGCTTCCTTCGTGGCGAGGAGCGGACCCAGGACGTTCAGGTCGAACTGCTTGTGGAAGTGCTCTTCGGTGACGCCTTCGAGCGGCGAGGACTCGTAAATTCCGGCGTTGTTGACGAGGATGTCGAGCCGGCCGAATGCCCGCTTCGCCTCGGAGAAGAGACGCTCGATGTCTGCCTGCTTCGCGACGTTTGCCTGCACCGTAATGGCCTTGCCGCCTCTGCGTATAATCTCCGCGACCAGGTGGTCGGCGCTCTCCTTGCTCGAGGCGTAGTTGACGACAACCGCTGCGCCCTCGTCCGCCAGGTGCCTGGCGATGGAGGCCCCGATTCCCTTGGAGGCGCCGGTGACGATCGCCACTTTGTCGTTGAGCTTGCTCATGTCTTGGTCCTCTCATGTTCCTGCATGCCCTTGAGATGCGCCTGAGCCTGTCTCGGGTGCCGGTGACGAATCAGCTCCATCTGACACCGCAGTTGCTCGGTGCACGAGCGCACGGAGCGAGGAGGCGAACATGCTAGTTCCGCCTGGGACCCACGTCCGCGATCGCGAGGGAAAGAGTGTCGGGACGGTCAGCCGCCTGGTCTTGCATCCGGAGTCGCGGGAGGTCGCGGCGATCGTCGTGCAACAGGGCGTGTTCGATCGCCGGGAGGTCGTGGTGCCGCTGAACAAGGTCGCGAGCTTCGAAGGCGACGAGGTGCTGCTCGACCTCCGGGCTTCCGAATTGGCCGGCTTCGGCCTCTTCAACGCGCCGAGCCTCAAGGAGATGCCCGATCACTGGCCGATGCCGGCGGGCTTCGATCAGCGCAGCTTCTTCCTCGTCCCCGACGCGTGGCATGCGGCTGTGCTGCCGTTCCAGCTGACGTCACCCGCCGTCTCCGGCACGCCGGCTTACATCCCCGACCCGGACGCGCCGCAAGAGCGGCCGGAGCCGGCCATCGCCGCCGGGACGTCCGTGTACGACAACGCGGGGCAACGAATCGGTGAGGTGGAGGCGGTGGACCTCGACCCGGCGTCGCGCCGGATCACTCGCGTCGTCGTGAGGCGCGGCAAACTCTTCAGGAGGGAGACGACCATCCCGGCCGGCGTGATCGCGTCGGTGGCCGACGATCGGATCACGCTCGGCGTCGGCGCCGACGAGGTGAAGAAGCTCGAGCGCGGCGTTCCCGGCCAGCTCGGGACGGCGCCGGCTGCCTGACAGGCGCGGCGCGCGCGGCTACGCGACCTCGACCAGCTCCAGCGCCTCGCGGCTCGGGCCCTCGATCATCACCGCGCGCGTGGCGCCGAGCTTGTAGGGCTCTTCGAGAAACGTGACGCGCTCGCGTCGCAGCTTGGCGATCCAGGCGTCGAGATCGGGAACGCTGAGGGCGACGTGGTCGTACACGTGGCCGCGTGAGCTCGCCAGCGGCCGGTCGCCCTGACGCATGTACCAGGGCAGGGCCACGTCGCCGAACACGACCGCGGCCGACGGCGACCGGAACATCCCTTCGCGGTCGAGCGCCGGCCAGCTGCGATCGGCGCCGCGCTCGACCTTGCAGGTGGCCGCGGTCAGTGGCGTGCGGCTCGTGCGCCCGGCGAACACCGGCGCGTTGAGGTGTTCCTGGTACCAGAGCTGAGCGCAGAACGGATCGTCCTGGAACATGTGCACGTGGTTGAAGCGCTCGGCCGGATAGTTGCCCGCGTACTCGACGAGCGCATCGTCGGGGCCGCGCATGTAGCCGAAGCCGCCCTTGCGCGTAGGTTGCGTGCCCCTGGCTCTGGCTTCAGCGATCTGAGCTCTCGTCAGGCCAGGTGTCGGGACCGTGCTCGGCCACGTGTCGCTGCTGATCAGGACCGAGCCGCCGCCGTCCGTGGTGTAGAGCGGCAGGAGCGTGACGTCGGCCCGAACCTGGTAGGTCTCGAGGCTCGCGCGCGCGTCGGCGACGTGCCAGCCGAAGTGCCAGATCGCGGTCTGGGGCGACGTCGCGGGCGCCGTGGCGACCTCGGTGAACAGCACCAGGACGTCGTTCGGCGCCGAGAGCGCGGGGAGACCGCCCCAGCTCGCTCGGGCCGACCTGGGGAACTGGCTCACGTAGAAATCGATCGCGGCGTCGGGATCGACCGAGTTCAGGTGGAGATGATGGAAGCCCGGAGTGGGAAGCATGCGGGCGGCAGTATACTCCTCATCGTGAGCGGCACCGACGTCAGGCCGAGCGCGTGGCGCGCGGTCGCCGCGGCCACCGCGCTCAATCTCCCGCTCGGCTCGCTCTATGCGTTCAGCGTGTTCTTGAAGCCGCTGGAGAGCCTGCTCGCGCTGAACCGCGCCGATCTCGCGCTCGTCTTCGGCCTCGCCACGATCGGGTTCGGCAGCGGCATGAACCTGGCGCCCCACGTGTACGCCCACGCGTCGACGCCGCTGCTCGTGCTCGGCTGCGCGGCCGCGAGCACGGTCGGCATCGCGCTGGCGGCCAGCGCGTCCGGTCTGGTCCAGCTCGCCATCGGCTACGGCATCGTCTTCGGCGCTGGCGGCGGCGTGTCCTACATCCTCGTGCAGCAGGCCGTGAACCTGACCGTGATGCGACACCGCGGCCTGGTGAACGGCTACATCGTCGGGCTGTATCCGGCCGGCGCCATGATCGCCGCGCCGCTCTTCGGGTGGGGCATCCGCGAGTTCGGCGTGCGCGCCACGCTCGGTGGCCTCGCCACCGTGCTGGCCGTCACCGGAGCGATCAGCGCGTGGCTGATCGCGCGCTCGGGCGTCACGCTCAGGGCGGAAGCTTCCACCGCGACACCGGCTGAGGGAGAGCGACGCCGGCCCGTCTTCTGGCGGCTGTGGATCGTCTTCTTCCTGGCGGCGTCGGCCGGGCTGATGGTGCTCAGTCAGGCCGCCGGCATCATCGCGGCGTATGGCGGCGCAGCGTCGCTCGCCGTTTACGGCACCACGTTCATCGCCGGGACGATCGCCGCCGCGCGCGTGGGCGGCGGGTGGATGGTCGACTGGCTGACCATCCCCGCGGTGGCGGCCGGCGCCCACGCCTTCGCGCTCGCCGGCAACGTGGCGCTGACGCTGTGGCCCGGCCCCGGCGTCTCGGTCGTCGCGCTCGCGCTCGTGGGGCTCGGCTACGGGGTGATCTCCGGTGTCACCGCCGCCGCGGTTGCCGTCTACTGGAGGCGCGCACTCTACGGCCGCGTCGCGAGCCGGATCTACATCGCGTGGTGCACCGCCGCCGTCATCCTGCCGATCGTCGCGGGACGTCTCTTCGACCTGACCCAGAGCTACGGCGCCGCGATCGTGATGGCCGCCTTCGGCAATGGCGTGGGGATCCTCGTGGCGCTCGGCCTGCCCCGCGAGCGCGCGGCCCGGCCCGAAGCCCGGATCGAATCAGCTCACTCGACGGCGGCGGGGTAGACTTGGCGTCAAACACCTCCAGGGAGGAAGCAATGTCACGAGCGTGGATCGCGGTTGCAGTGGTGGCCTTCGTCGTCGCCGGGACCTCGACGGCAGCCTCGGCTCAGGGCCTGATCACGATACAGAAGCTGTCGGCGCAGCTCGCCAATGAGCTGGTGGGCGAATCGGTCGCGAGCTGCGCTCAGAAGGGGTACACGGTAACGGCGGTCGTCGTCGATCTCGACGGCGTGCGCCAGGCCCTGCTCCGCGGCAACGGCGCGCCGATCCACACGCTCGACAACGCGTTCTACAAGGCCTACTCGGCGGCGTCGCTGACGCTCGCGCGCAAGGAAGACAGCACGAAGGCCGTCGCCGATCGGATGGCGAAGGCGCCAGCGACCACGGTGCCGCAGACCCCGCTGCCCAACGTCACCTATGCCGTCGGCGGTGTGACGATCATGGCGGGCGGCCACGCGATCGGCGCGATCGGCGTGAGCGGAGCTCCAGGCGGCCAGTTCGACGAGGAGTGCGCCCGCGCCGCCATCGCCAAGATCCAGGACCGGATGAAGTAAGCGCCGAGGCGCCGCGCGTCAGGGCAGTCGCCGGAGCCAGGCGGTGTCCTTGAACCAGCGTTCCGTCGTGCGTTCGAGAGCGCCCGTCGTTTCCAGCTCCCGCAGCCAGTTCTGCGTCCAGTTCAACAGCAGGGGATCATTACCGGACAGCGCGATGCCGATGGGCTCGTAGGTCAGCGGCGTCTCCAGGGCGTAGAGCCCTCGATCGGGATAACGCCGGACCGCGAAGAGGCAAGCCGGGAGGTCGGCAATCATCGCGTCGACCTTGTCCTGCAGGAGCAGGATGATGGCCTCGTCGTAGTCCTTGGTCGACACGAGGGTGGCTTTGGGCATGTTCTGCTGGACGAACACCTCGCTGGTCGAGCCGCGCAGCGCGGCCAGTCGCATCGTCGGCGTGTTGAGATCCTCCGAGCCCTTCGACGACGCCACCGTCGTCTCCTTGGCCAGGAAGGATTTGCCGGAAGTCAGATACGGCCCGACGAACGCGAACTTCATGTTGCGCTCCGGCGTCATGCTCATCCCGGACAGGATCATGTCGACCTGTCCGGCTTCGAGCGCGGGGAGCAGGTCGACGAACGGCATCGTGGCCAGGCGGAGCTTCACCCGCATCGCGTCGGCCATGGCCTGGGCCAGGTCGATCTCGAGCCCGATGATCTCGCCCGTCTTGGTCGTCATGTTGAGCGGCGGCATGCTCGCGGCCGTTCCGACGACGAGCTCTCCCTTCGTCCGGATCCGCCCCAGGACGGACGTTGGGGAGGGGCCAGCGGTGCTCGCGGGTGCGCACCCCGCGGCGAGTGTCAGCAGCATCATCAGACCGAGAGCGAGCCGGGTGGGTCGCACGTCAGCGCGCCTTCACGAGCTTCTGGAGGCTGCGCAGCCCGGGCGGATGCGGCTGGTCCTTGTACCGGTTGCGCCAGTTGGTGAACGACACCTCGCCGACGTAGATGTCGCCGCGTGAATCGACGGCGAGGCCGTGGGGCGACATGAACTGGCCCGGCTCGAGCCCGGCCGGACGCTGACCCAGTCGCGCGAGCATCTCGCCTTTCGCGCTGTAGATGCTGACGCGCGGCCCGATGTTGGGCATGTCGTAGTTCACGCCCATGCCGCCGCCGATCTCGCCGACGTAGAAGCGCGGAGACGAGCCGCGCTCGAGGAACAGCCCCGAGGGCCGGTGCATGTTGTTCCACTGCGTCTCCCATTTCCCGTTGCCGTCGAACACCTGGACGCGATGGTTCTCGCGGTCGGCGACGTAGACCCAGCCGTCCGCGTCACAGCAGATGTTGTGCGGAATGTTGAACTGGCCGGGATCGGTGCCGGGCTCGCCCCACGAGGCGATGAGCGTGCCGTTCGGCGCGTACCTGTGGACGCGCGCGTTGCCGTAGCCGTCGGACACGTAGAGATCGCCCTGCGGCGAGAGCGCCGTGTGAGTGCAGCGATGGAACGGCTCGCCGCCCATGTAGGGCTTCGGCGTGCCGGGAATGCCGATCGTCAGCAAGATCTTCCCGTCGAGCGTGCAGTGCCGGACCGTGTGGTCGCCGTCGTCGGTCAGCCACAGGGTGTCGTCCGGCGCCATGTGCACGCCGTGGGCGCGGTGGAACACGCCCTCGCCCCACGAGCGCAAGAAGTTGCCGTCCCGGTCGAAGACGACCATCGGATGCTGGCCCCGATTGAACGCGTACACCCGGTCCTGCTTGTCCACGCCGACCGCGGCCACGTCGGCGTTGAACTCCCGCCCCGGCGGCAGCTTCGCCCAGTTGTCGACGACCTCGTACCGGTACGCGCCCGTGCCCAGGATGATCGCCATCACGCCTTCCTTTCCGTCTTCGGGAGCAGCGCATCGATCTCGTCTCGAGAGAATCCAAGCTCGGTGAGCACCTCGCGGGTGTGCTCTCCCAGGAGCGGCGGCGCCAGGCGCAAGGAGCCCGGCGTGGCCTCGAGCTTTTGGGGAATCCCGATCGCCTTGACCCGTCCCACCTCGGGATGATGCATCTCGACGACCATGTCGTTGTGGGCGACCTGAGGATCGCTCAGTGCGGCCGCGATGTCGTTCACGGGCGCGCAGAGGATGTCGACCGACTCGAGCGCCTCGACGACCTGCTTCGTCGTCCGTTTGCCGAACTCCTGGCGCCAGCGCGCTTGCAGATCGTCGCGATGCGCCACCTGGCTCTCGTGAGTCGCGTAGCGCGGGTCGGCCGACAGATCTTCGATGCCGAGGCCGCGGCAGATGTCCTGGAGCGGATTCGGCTTGAACGCGCCGACCATCACGACGTGGCCGTCGAGGGTCGCGAACGTGCCGGACAGCGGGAACGTGCCCCAGTTCAAGCGCTCGCGGAGATTCAGCCACGCGGAGGCTTCCTGGAGCTGCATCGCGAGCATCCCGTCGAGCAACGAGACGTGAACGATCTGGCCCTCGCCGGTCTTCTCGCGCGCCAGCAGCGCGAGCAAGATGGCCTGGACCAGCAGCATGCCCCCGGTGAAGTCGGCGATCGGCGTCGCGCACGGCTCGGGCGGTGCGTCGGGCTCGGCCCGGCGCGAGGCGATGCCGCTCATCGCCTGAGCGAGCACGTCCTGGCCGCCCTTGTCACGATAGGGGCCGGTGGGGCCGTACCCGCTGCCGAAGGCGTAGATCAGGCGCGGGTTGATCGCGCGCAGGTCGTCGTAGCCGAAGCCGAGCCGCTCCATCACGCCGGGCCGGAAGTTGTGCACCAGAACGTCGGCCTTGCCGGCGAGCCGATAGATCGCCTCACGACCGAGCGGCGCGCGGACGTCGATCGCGACGCTGCGCTTGTTGCGATTCAGGCTCCAGAACACGGCGCTCTCGCCGCTCGCGTGTTTCATGTGCACGCGGGAGAGATCGCCGGCGCCCGGCCGCTCGATCTTGATGACGTCGGCGCCGAAGTCGCCCAGCACCTGCGTCGCGCACGGCCCCAGCTCGATCTGGGTGAAGTCGAGGACCGTCACGCCTCCGAGCGGAGCGACGTTCTTCAGCGGCCCGACCATTTGGGAGCTCTCCTCTCGCGAAACGCGTTCACGCCTTCCACCTGATCGTCCGAGGCCAGCGCCCGCGCCATCGTCGGCGGAACGAGCGCGACGGCCGCCGGCAACGACACGCTGAGCCCGGCCAGCACGGCTTCCTTCGTCGCCTGCACCGACAGTGGCGCGCAGTCGAGAATCTCGTGTGCCCACCTTCGCGCGGCAGGCAGCAGATCGGCGAGCGGGACGACCTCGCTCACGAGGCCGAGCCGGTGCGCTTCACTGGCCGTGATGCGACGCCCCGTCAGCAGCATGGCCATCGCGGTCTTGAGCGGAATCGATCGGGCGAGCCGGTGCATGCCGCCCTCGAGCGCCATCCGGCCGACGCGCGGCTCGGGAAAGCCGAATTCGGCGTGCTCGGCAGCGACGATGATGTCGCACGCGAGCGCCAGCTCGAACCCGCCGCCCAGCGCGAAGCCGTTCACCGCCGCGATGAGCGGCTTCGTCAGATCGTAGCGCAGCGTCAGCGCGCCGAGCCCACGCGGATGCCGCTGGGCGAGAAAGTCGCTGCCCTTCGTCGGCGTCCCCGACTCCTTCATGTCGTAGCCGGCCGAGAAGGACTTGTCGCCGCTTCCCGTGAGGATGCCGACGCGCAGCTCGGCATCGGCCTCGAACGCCGCCCACACCTGATCCAGCTCGTCGGACGCCGCGCGGTGCAGCGCGTTCCGCACCTCGGGTCGATCCAGGGTGACGACGAGCAGGTGGCCGTCGCGCTCGACGCGGCAGAAGCTCATCACCGTGTTCCGAGATTGACGCCCTGGGCAACGAGGCGTTTCTGGAGCCCGGAGACATCGACCTTGCGCGGAGCCACGCTGGATTCGAGGCTGAGCGCGGCGGCGGTGCCGGCGGCCTCGCCCATCACCATCAGCGGCGGGATCTCTCGGCTGATGCGCTGAGCCTCCGACGTGGCGGAGTAGCAGCGGCCGGCCACCAGCAGCCCCTCGATGCCCTTGGGCACGAGGCTGCGATAGGGCGTGTAGTAGTCGCGGCCGCGCGCCACGACGTCGGGAAACGTCCGGCGCTCGAGGATGTCCTCCTTCGTGACGACGTACTCGCCCTCGAGCAGACGAGTCTGGCGCACGCCGAGCTGCGGCGCCGCATCGAGGATGTAGGCGCGCTGGAAGCCGGGGTAGTGCGCGCGCACGAACTCGGCCACCTTCATGAACCGGCGCCGAGCTTCGATCTCGATCTTGGTCTGGTGCTCGGGATCGAGGCCGTCGTGGCCGGGGATGTGCGGGCAGTTGCACCACACGACACCAGGCCGGGGCGTCAGCAGCCACCACATCTCCCACGACCCGCCGAGGAGCTGCTTGACCTCGCGGTCGAGTTGCTGGGCGGCGGCCGGATCGCTCCGCTCGAACGCGATCGCGGCGTCCGTGTCCACGTCGGCCAGCCGATGGACCAGCGTCATGATGTACGAGCCGTGGACGCCCGGCGCGCCCGCGCTGGCGAAGACGTCGCCGTCGCCGGTCGCGTCGATGACGACACGGCCGAGGATCGCCTGCCGGCCCGACTTCGTCTCCACCACGACGCCGCGCACGGCGCCATCCTCGACGATCGCGCGCGAGAACCACGAGTGGAAGCGCAGCTTCGCGCCCGCTTCGAGCACCATCTCCTGCGAGACCTGCTTCCACCCTTCGGGGTCGAACGCGCCGGAGTAGATGATGGGCTTGGGGCGCTTCTTCCCGTAGAGCTCCTCGAAGCCCCACCGCACCCAGCGATCCCGCACCTCGGCGTCGTTGCGGAAGCAGTCTCCCTTCGGCGGCGTCACACACGCGCCGATCCGCTCCAGCCGGTCGATGATCTCGAGGGCGAGCCCGCCCACGGACACCTCTCGCTCGCCGCACATATCGTCGAGCAGGAGGACCATGCCGCCGGAGGCCAGGCCGCCGAGATAGCCGAAGCGCTCGAGCAGCATCACCTCGGCGCCCGCCCGCGCGGCGGCGACGGCGGCCGCCTGGCCGGCCGGTCCGCCGCCGACGACGAGAACGTCCGTCTCGGCAACCACGGGAGTCTGTCGGCCCGGCTCGCTCACCATCGCCATGACGATTGCCCCTCCCTCAACGCTCCCATCGCACCAGCAGCCACTCCAGGGTACTTACCATGAAGAAGAATGCGAGCGCGATGGCCGAGGTCACCACCATGGCCGCGTAGAGGAGCGCGGTCCGGAAATCGTACGTCGTCAGCACGATCAAGTAGCCGAGGCCCGTGTTGGTGCCGATCCACTCGGCGACGAGGGCGCCGAGCACGCTGGAGGTCGACGCGATGCGCATCGCCGAGAACAGGTACGGCAGCGACGACGGCCAGCGCACGTACCGGAAGACCTCGGTGCGGCTCGCCGAGAGCACGTGCATCAGCTCGAGGGCCTGCGGGTCGGCCGATTCGAGGCCTTCGACCATGTTGACCAGGGTCGGGAAGAACGTGATCAGGGCGGCGATGGCGATCTTCGGCGAGTACCCGTTGCCGAGCATCAGCACGAAGATGGGCGCGATCGCGACGACGGGCAGCGTGCGCACGGCCACGGCCACGGGATAGAGCGCCCGCTCCAGCATCTTGTTGTGGACGAAGGCGATGGCGGCGGCGATCGCGACGAGATTGCCGAGGGCGAAGCCGCCGAGGCTCTCGAGGATCGTCGGGATCGCGTTCTCGACCAGCCGCGCGCGCTCCTTGACCAGCGCGTGTCCCACCGAGGCCGGCGTGGGAATCACGTAGGGCGGGATGGCGAAGGCGCGGATCGCCACGTCCCAGAGGATCACCAGCCCGGCGATGACGACGAGCGGGAGCACGATGCGGCGTACCAGCACCGCGTCCGGTGATCGGGCGGTCATGAGCTCTTCGCCAGCGCGCGGCGCAGCGTCGCGGTGTGGCGGAGGAACTCCGGCGTGTCCTTCATCGAGGGGGCGCGCGGCGAGGGGAGCTCGATGGCGACTTCTTCCTGCACTCGGCCCGGCCGTGGCGTGAACACGAAGACGCGGTTCGCGAGATAGACGGCCTCGGGAATGCTGTGCGTGACGAAGACGATCGTGGTGCCGGTCGCCTCCCAGATCCTCAGCAACTCCTGGTTCAAGTGATCGCGGGTGATCTCGTCGAGCGCGCCGAAGGGCTCGTCCATCAATAGAATCGGCGGGCCGGTCACGAGCGCGCGCGCGATCGAGACGCGTTGCTGCATCCCCCCCGAGAGCTGGCGCGGGAATGCGTGCTCGAAGCCCTTGAGCCCGACGAGTTCCAGCAAGGCCTCGGGACGATGGGGCGACGCGTGCCGCCGCCCCCAGGCGCCGATCGCCAGCGGCAGCGAGACGTTGGCGAGGGCGTCGCGCCAGAGGAGCAGGCCGGGATGCTGGAAGACGAAGCCGAATTCTCGCGCCAGACGCGCGCGCGCCGGCGGGCCGCCGCGGATCTCGATCGTTCCCCGTGTCGGCTGCAACACGTCGGCGATCAAGCGCAGCAGCGTCGACTTCCCGCAGCCCGAGGGGCCGATCAGCGCGATGAATTCGCCGCGTGCGACGTCGAGCGTGATGTTGGCCAGCGCGTGCACGGGCCCAGCGCTCGTCCCGAAGACCATCGAGACGCCACGGCACGCGATTTCTGCGCCCACGGGCTAGAACTTGGGCGTCTTGGCGGCCAGCACGATCTCGTTGGTCATGACCTCATCGGCCGTCACCTTCCGTGGGATCTGATCGAGCGAGTGATAGGTGTCGGCGAGGCTGGTCCAGACCTGGGGATCCATGTAACCCCAGCCCTGCTGCCGGGTGGCCTCCGAGGAGACGTAGGGAATGCTGACCTTCCAGGTCGGCAGCTCCATGTCCCGATCGAGGCCGCTCGTACTCTTCATCACGAAATCGACGGCCTCGTCGGGATGGTCCTTCGCGTACTGCCAGCCCTTCGCGGCCGCCGACACGTAACGCGTCAGCATGTCCTTCTTCGTGGCGAAGACCTGGTCGGTGGTGAAGTACGTGTACGCGTACATGCGGATGCCGAGGTCCCAGAGGAGGAAATTGTCGCTCTTTCCCTGGATGGGCAGGTTCTGCGCGTAGTTGATGACCCAGCCCGTGACCACGTCGGCCTGCTTGGTGAGCAGCGGCGTCGTCGTGCCGCCGATGATGATCACGTTCACCTTCTCGCGCGGCACGTGGTACTTCGCCAGCACCGCGTCGAGCAGGGGACGCGCGGTGCCCTGGATGCCGATCGTCTTGCCGGCGAAGTCGGCGGGCGTCTTGATGCCCGATTCGCGCAGGAAGAAGAACGCGAACGGATGGCGCTGGAACGCGCTCGCGAACGCCTTGAGCGGCACGCCGCGGCTGCGGCCGGAGACGAGGACGCCGATCGACGCCACGTTGCCGATGGGGGTCGAGCCGCTGGCCACGACGCCGACGGGATCGATCGAGGGACCGCCGGGAGCGATCTTCACGTCGAGCCCGGCGTCCTTGAAGTAGCCCTTGCCGATCGCCGTGAAGTCGCCGGCCATCTGCGCGTTGGCGAACCAGCCGAGCTGCATCGACACCGGGGTGGACGACTGCGCGCCGGCGACCGATGTCGCCGCGATCGGCGCGACGCCGGCGAGAGCGGCGGCGGTCAGACTTCCCTGCAAGAAACCACGTCGCGTGAGCGGTGGGACCAGGAGACTGACCTTGTCGTCCACGGCGTTTCCCCTTTGCCTCAGCCTGCCTGCAGGTAGTCCGCGAAATACTCCTCGGGCGTGACCTGACGGTGCGTCAAGCCGAGCCGGAAGGCTTCGGCCGCGAACAATTCGATCTGATCGCGATTCCGTTCGAGTCCGTACGGGTGGAAGTCGTCACCCATGACTGCGGCCGTGTCTTCCAGCTCCGCCTCCAGCCACGGCGTGGCGTACGGGAACCCCGTCTGGGCCGCGGTGAAGCAATCGTTGGCGGCGGTGAACGCGTCGGTGAGGCTCCAGGCGATCCAGCGGTTCGCCTCCCAGACCTCACGGCGAAGAACGATCAGGTGCTGCGGCGGGAACGCGCCGGTCTTCCGAAAGTACTCCTGCTCGATCTTCCGGAAGTCCGGAAACAGGCGCACGATGGCGCCGCGCTCGGGATGGTAGGCCTGCGGGCGCGGCGGGCTATAGATCGCCTCGAGCTCGCCGGCGATCAGCATGTCGGACAGCGATGTGCCCGGAACAGGTGCGTTCACGCCCGCGGGCAGCGCCTGGGTCGTCGGCGCGGACGACCAGGCCGTGTCGATGTCGCCGATCCACCATTGGATCTTCGCCGGATCCAGACCCACGAAGCGCAGGAAGTGGCGGTACCAGATGGAGCCGCTCGCGGTGTAGCTGTACATGCCGATGCGCTTGCCGGCGAGATCCGCCGGCTGGTGGATCGGTCCGCCGCGTCTGACGTAGAGGTCGCGGGCGGTGAAGTTGCGCAGCGGGAACACGGGCAGCCCGACGTAGCGCCGATCGCCGTGTTCGATGCGATACAGGTACTGCGCCATCGACCACTCGCCACCCTGCACACCAGGGTCCTGCACCGCGCGACGGAGCATCTCGGCGCGCGCCGGCCACGAGCCTCGGGTGCCGAGGATCAGTGTGAGCGCGATCCCCTCCGGCTTCACCTCGCCGGTCGCGAGGGGCATGACGCGCGCGTAGTCGGCGCAGGTGAGCGCGATCGGGATGTCAGCCATGTCGGAAAACTCCTCGAGCTCGACGGTCGCCGCGAGTGTAGATCCTCGCGCAGGCCGACCGCAATGCAGCAGCGGCCCTGCCGACTCCTTGGCGCTCGAGGGGAGACCCTCGGGCGGCGCCGGCTACTGGCGACGCCCGGGGTGGACGACGATCTGCTGAGAGCTGGTCCTCAGAACTGCCGGATGGAGTTGTGCTCGAAGGTGCAGTCCCAGACCTGATTGTTCTGGACCGTGAGCGGCACGGGGGCGCGAAACACGGTGTTGCCGACGATGTGCGCGGGGCAGGCGATCGACAGCGCCGTGTAGCCTCCCTCGAGCGTGTTGTTCCGGATCGAGGCCGCTCCCTGTGTCGCGATCCCGATCTGGTTCTGCGAGAACGTGTTGTTGGTGATCGTCGCCCCGCTTCCGGGGTACCAGCCGTACTGGCCAGCCGAGACGCCAGTACCGTTTCGGTTGAAGCTGTTGTTGGCCACCACGCCGTTGGTGACGCTCACTCCCCACTGGGTGTTGTCGTTGAACACGCTGTCCTTCACGCTGGCGGATCCGCCCGTCGACGCATCGACGCCGATGGCGTTGTTGACCACCCGCATCTGCTCGACGACCAGGCTGTCACCGCCGCGGATGGCGGTGAAGAAGCTGTAGATCGTGCCCCCGCGAACGACCAGGCCGCGGCCCATGCCGCCGACTGCGGTCCCGTATTGACCGGAGCCGAAAATCCCGAAGCCCTTCAAGTCGATCGTCACAAAGTCGGCCTGTACCATCAGGCAGTCACCGGACCATGCCTGCAGGTTCTGCACGAGCTCGTACGCGCCGGGCTCTGTGATCATCATGCAGCTGCTGATCTGGGTTGCGGCGGCCGCCTGCGCCACCATGCCGGGCCCACAGAGTACGAGGAAGAGGGCAACCACCGAGAGGCCGAGCCACGTCGTTCGGGTTCGCATCGCGTCTCCTTCGCGTTGAGGATAGGGCCAAGCCGTCCGGTGGGCTCCGGGCGGCGGCCAGGGAGGGATCAAGCGTCGTGCCAGCCGATGATTGCTCCAGGTTGTGGGGCATGGGCGTCCGCGACGGCAAATTTACCGATCACCAC
This sequence comes from Candidatus Rokuibacteriota bacterium, assembly GCA_003220615.1. Lineage (GTDB taxonomy): Bacteria > Methylomirabilota > Methylomirabilia > Rokubacteriales > CSP1-6 > 40CM-68-15. The sequence continues at coordinate 10,101 of QHTB01000157.1, read as the reverse complement.
AGCTCGTCGTTGTCAGGGGCATGCCAGCCTGCCTGCCAGCCTGTCCGCGACGCCCGCACGGCTGGCTCGGCGGGGACGATCGGCGTCAGGCTTTTCCTGTCGTCCGTGCCTCGAAGATTACGCGCGGATTACGCACGAGCATCTGATCGATCTGATCCTCGGTGACGCCCGTCTTGCGGAGCGCGGGGAGGATGTCGTCGGAGATGTGGTTGTAGTGCCAGCGCGGGCGGGTTCGGCGCTTGTCGTCCTCGGAGAGCATGTCGGTCCAGCAGTTGGCGTCGTGGGAGAGGACCATCTTGCTGGCGTAGCCCTCGCTGCAGAGCCGCGCGAGCACCTCGACCCGCTTTTCCGTCGGCAAGTAGTGCTCGAGGCCGAAGCGGTCCATCCCGATCGTGCTGCCGCGCTCCATCAGCCCGCGCAGGTATTTCAAATCGTCGCTGTCGCCGCTGTGGCCGATGATGACGCGGCCGAGATCGACGCCTTCCTGAGCGAAGATGGCCTGCTGCGCCTCGCCCGATCGTCCGGCCGCCCACGTGTGAGTCGAGATCGGCACGCCGGTGGCCTTCTGGGCTCGCGCGGAGGCGCGCAGGACGTTCTCGATCACCGGGGTCACGCCGGCGGTGTCGGTGGCGCACTTGATGATGGCGGCCTTCACGCCGCTCGTGCCGATGCCGCGGGTGATGTCGCGGATGAACAGATCGGCCACGGCGTCGATGCCGTGGGCGCTGAAGTAGCGCTGCGGCATCCACCACACTCCGGTGGCGACGATCACGTGAACGCGCGAGCGGCGGGCCACGTCGACGATCAGGCCGATGTCGCGGCCGAGATCGACCGTGGTGAGATCGACGATCGACCGGATGCCCCGGGTGTAGAGGTCGGCCATCTTCCGCTCGGCGATCGCGACGATCGCGTTGCGGTCCCAGAGGTGAGGCCAGTTCTCCTGCACGCCGGGGGATCGCGTCACGACGTGCTCGTGCATCAGCGTCGGCCCGAGCTCGGTCGTGGCGACCGGCCCGAGCGCTGTCTCGACCGTCGTCATCGCGCCCCCGAGGGCGGAACACCGCGCGGGAGGTCGAAGAGCCCCTTCGGCAGCGACGCCAGGTGGCGCTTCACCTCCGCGACCGGGAGGACGTCGGCGTACTTCGCCTGCATGTCGCAGAGGTTGATGGCGTGGCTGGCCTCGGAGCGGTCGAAGCACGCCTCCTCGGCGATGGTGACGCGGAAGTTGTTGCTGAAGGCGTCGATCACGGTGGCGCGGACACAGCCGCTCGTCGTCGTCCCCGTCACGATGACGCTGTCGCAGCCGAGAAGGACCAGGTAGCTCAGGAGATTGGTGCCGAAGAAGCCGCTCGGCTTCTGCTTCAGGACGACGACGTCGTGCGGCTCCGGCGCGATCTCGTCCACGATCTCGTCGCCGTCGCGCTCGGTCCCCGTGACGCGCGGGGTTTCCTCGGTGCGGCTGTTCTTCCAGGACCAGCCCCCGGAGTCCCAGTTGTCGGGACGGCGCACGCCCGTGGTGTAGATGACGGGCACGCCCTGAGCGTGCGCGGCATCGATCAGCTCCCGGATGCGGGCCACGCCGTCCCACGCCTCGGCCCCACAGGAATTCCGCCAACGCTTGATCGATTCCAGGATGGGCTCGCGCCGGTCACCGCAGAAGTTGTAGTTCACGTCGATGACGAGCAGGGCCGGGCGCTGGCCGAACCCCGCGCGCGCGCCGTAGCCCGCCGCGGCGAACACCTGCTTGTCACGCTCGGTCAGGAAGCGATTCCAGATGGGCTCGGTCATGATGAAGCCTCCTTCACGCTCGTCTCACGTCATCGACTCCGGAGCCACCGGCCGGCGCGTGCGCGACGCCTCGTAGTTGCCGCAGCCCACGATGCCGAGTCGGACACGGTCCACGAGCGCGTTCCCGGTTGCCGGAAAGATCAGCCGCGCGCGCCGGCCGCCGCGCGCTCCATGAACTCCTTCGTGCCCGCCTGGATGAACGGGAAGAAGCTCGTCATGGCGACGCGCACGCCCATCTTCGTGTACCGCTCGACGTTGGCGGTGTTGACCAGCGTGCCGGCCGCGCGGCCGGACTCGACGATCTTCTTGAGCGCGCCGTCCACCGTCTGCTGCACCTCCGGCTGGCCCATGTTGCCGATGTGGCCCATCGACGTGGCCAGATCGTTCGGCGCCACGAAGAAGACGTCGATGGCGTCGACCTTGACGATCTCGGCGAGGTTGCGGACGGCGACGATGTCCTCGATCAGCACGATGAGCAGGCTCTGGTCGTTGGCGGTCTTGAAGTAGTCGCCGACGCCGAAGCCCTGACGGCTGGTGAACATGCCGCGCTTGCCGAGCGGCGCGAACTTGGCGGCCTCGACGGCGGCCTCGGCCTCGGCGCGGTTGTTGACGTGCGGCACCACGATGCCCTGGGCGCCGCGATCGAGCGTGCGGTAGATCGTGGCGTAGTCGTTGTCCATCACGCGGACGACCGACGTCATCCCCCAGAGATCGCAGGCCCGCGTCAGGTTGCCGAGGTCGGCGTAGTCCACACCGCCGTGCTCACCCTCCAGCCAGATGCCGTCCACGTCGAGCGGGCCGAGCTGATCGATCAGGTCGGGGTCGTTGGTGCCGGCCAGGATCGTCGCGATCTTGCCGGCGGCGAGCTTCTGCTTCACGCGATTCGGTCGGATGTTCACGTGGTCTCCCTCACTTGTTGATGGTGAATCGGGCCGTGTCGCCGCTGGTCCGCGGAGCGTGCGGTCGTCGCGCCGGTCGCACCGAGGGCGATGCCCCCGAGGACGAGCAGCACCGCCACCACCAGCGAGATGGTCACCGCCTCGCCCAGCCAGAGCGTCGCGATCACGATGCTCACGACGGGCGTCGCCAGCAGGCCGAGCGACGTGGTGATGGCGGGAAGATCGCGGCCGGCCACGGCGAGCGCCCAGTAGGCCAGCCCGGCTCCGACGGCGGCGGAGTAGAGCATCAGCGCGACGAGCCGTGCGTCCCACGGGACCGCCGGCACGTGACCGGAGACGAAGGCCAGCGGTACGAGGATCAGCGTCGCGAGCAGCATCTCCCACGGCAACAGCTCGAAGGGCGTCGCCTGCCAGTCGTGACCTCGGAGATGCACGATGTTGGCCGCCCAGAGCGCGGCCGCGGCGAGGATCGCGAGGTTGCCGAGCACGGCGCGGGAATCGCCCCAGTCGAACGCCAGCGGGTTGAAGAGCACGACGAGGCCGGTGACACCGATCAGGACGCCGATGACTCGCCTCGGCGTCAGCCGCTCGTGCAGGAAGATCCTCGCGGCCGGCGCCACCCAGAGCGGCGTCGTGTACGCCAGCACCACCGTGCGCCCCGTCGACACGAGCTCCAGGCCCACGTTGGCGAGGACGACGAATCCCACCATGTGGAGCAGCGTGATGCTGAGCACGACGGGCACGTCGGCCCGCGTCGGAAGGACGAGCCGGCGGCGCGCGATCGCGATGACGAACAGCGCCACCGTGGCGATGGCCGCCCGCAGCGCCACCATCCAGAGGGGGGACAGGCTCTGGAGGAGCTGCTTGTTCACCGGCCAGGTGAGGCCCCACGCCGCCACGACGATCAGCAGCATGACCAGGCCCTGGCGGTGTCTCGTCACGTCGCTAGCTCGACGCGGAAACGCCCGGCGTAGACGGTGGAAAGCTGAAGACGTTCGCTGGCTCGTGATGGGGATCGTGGTCGCGGCGCAGACGCTGGACCATGCCCAGCGCGTACGGCGCGCCCTCCAGGAGCTGGGCCAGCATCAGGTCATCGAGCTGAAGCCGGGCGCGCTTCACGGACTTCACGCAGAGATCGCGCGTCTCGGTGTCGACGTGAACGCCGGTGCCGGACAGCAGGGGCGGCGGGACCACGTCGGGCGCGGCGGCGCCGCGCACGAGCGGAGGCCGGCGGGCGTGCCAGTCGGTGGCTCGCTCGTAGGCATGCCCGATGCGCAGGATGGTGGCCTCGCCGAAGGGCCGGCCGACGATCTGCATCCCGAGCGGCAGGCCGTTGCCGCCGAAGCCGTTGGGCAGCTGGAGCACCGGCTGGCTCGTGACGTTCCAGGCGGTGAGGAGACTCGGCTTCTGCCAGAACGAGACGCTGCGATAGTCGGTGAGCCGCGGCGCCTCGCCCATGCCGGCGGTCACGAACGCGTCGAACTTCTCGTAGAGCGGCTCCATCTCCACCATCATCCGGCGATGCTCGCGCGTGGCCTGGACGTAGTCGTTCGCGGTGAAGAGCACCGAGGGCAGCACGCGAGACCGGAAGTCGGCGCCGAAGTCCTTGGGCCGCGCGATCAGGTTCTTCTGGTGGACGCTGAAGATCTCGCTCTCGGCGATGATGATCTTCACGTCGAAGTAGCTGGCGAGCGGCCGGACGTGACAGTCGGTGAGCTGGGCGCCGAGCCGGCGCAGGACGTCGAGCGCCCCGTCCATCGCCTTCTTGACGTCGTCGGAGGCGGGGATGTCCTTTTCCCAGTGATGGCGGAGGACGCCGATCTTGAGGCCGCGCAGATCCTGGCCGAGCGCCTCGCGATACGAGGGGATCGTCCGCCGGACACTGCCCGCGTCCTTCGGGTCGTACCCGGCCAGCGCCTGCAGCGTCAGCGCGCAGTCCTCGACGGTCCGCGCCAGGGGGCCGCAGTGGTCGAACGTGTAGGAGTTCGTGATGACGCCGGCCCGGCTCACCAGGCCGAACGTCGGCATGAGCCCGACGACGCCGCAGAGCGACGCCGGCCCGCGGATCGATCCGCCGGTATCGGAGCCGAGCGCCAGCGGGACCATGCCCGACGCCACGGCCGCCCCCGATCCCGATGACGAGCCTCCAGTGAAGTGAGCGAGGTTCCACGGGTTGCGCGCGGGAGGCCAGGGGAGGTCGAACGACGGGCCCGCGTGAGCCATTTCGTGCGTGGCCAGCTTGCCGAGCAGTACGGCGCCCGCGTCGTAGAGCCGGGTCGTCGTCGTGGCGTCGTCTTTCGGAATGCGATCGAGAAAGACGCGCGAGTGGCCCGAGGTCAGGATGCCCTTCGTGTCGTAGATGTCCTTCAGCGCGAACGGGATCCCGTGGAGCGCGCCACGATACCGGCCCGCGCTGATCTCGGCCTCGGCCTGCTTCGCCTGCTGGCGGGCCAGATCGAACGTGCGCGTGATGAACGCGTGCGTCTGTCGGTCGTACTGCTCGACGCGCCGGATCAGCGCCTCGACCAACTCGAGGGGCGACAGCTTTCGGGCGGCGATCAGGCTCGAGAGCTCGGCAATCGAGAGGTCGTGGAGTTCAGTGGCCATGGAGGGTGATGCTCCTCCAGCATCCGGGCATCGTCAAGGGACGCGCGGCACGCCACCGGCCCGGTGACAAAAGGCCTCGGCCCTGCCGGAGGATATACGGTAAGATTTCTGAGCCGCGGATCCATGATCGACATTCCCCGGATTCTCTCCACGGAGCTCTCGATCCAGCCGTTCCAGGTACGCAACGCGCTCGATCTCTTCGCGGATGGAGCGACGGTGCCGTTCATCGCCCGATACCGCAAGGAGCGGACGGGCGAGATGAACGAGATCCAGCTCCGGGAGCTCGCCGACCGCTGGGCGTATCTCACCGAGCTCGAGGAGCGGAAGCGCGCCATTCTCGATTCGATCACCGGGCAAGGAAAGCTCACGGACGACCTGAAGGCCAGGATCGAGTCGTGCCTCCAGAAGAACGAGCTCGAAGATCTCTACCTGCCCTACAAGCCGAAGCGACGGACCCGTGCCACGATCGCCCGGGAGCGAGGACTAGACGGGCTGGCCCGGTTCATCGAGGCTCTGAACGTGCTCGATGCTCCTCCGGCCTCGATCGAGACTGAAGCGACGAAGTACGTCGCGGCGGAGAACGGCGTTCCGTCGGTCGCCGAGGCGCTGGCCGGGGCATCGGACATCCTCGCTGAGAAGGTATCGGAGAAGGCGGATCTCCGGGCGCACATCCGCGACTATCTGATGAACGAGGGCTCGTTCGTGTCGCGCGTAAAGGACGAGTTCCCCACCGGAACGACCAAGTACGAGATGTATCGCGACTTCCGGGTGCGGGTGAAGGACATCGCGCCGCACAACATGCTCGCCCTGCGCCGCGGCGAGCACGAGGGCGTGCTCTTCTTCGATCTGGTCTTCGACGAATCGCACGTGATCGGATTTCTTGCCGATCGAGAGATCCGCACGCGAGACGAACAGCTCCGCGGATTCCTTGGTCGGATGCTGCGGGACGCGTTCGAGCGCCTGATCAAGTTCTCGCTCGTCGGCGAGGCGCGCCTCGAGAAAAAGCAGCAGGCCGATGCGGCGTCGATCGCGACGTTCGAGGCTAACCTGCAAGAGCTGCTCCTCGCGAGCCCGGCCGGGATGAAGCCGACGCTCGGCATCGATCCGGGATTCCGTACCGGCTGCAAGCTGACGGCTCTGGATCACACCGGGAAGCTCCTCGAGTATCAAACGATCGTCCCGCATGCATCGGCCGGCGAGCGAGACCGCGCCGCACGAACGCTGGCCGGCATGATCGAGCGGCACGGGATCGAGCTGATCGCCATCGGGAACGGGACCGCCGGACGCGAGACCGATGCGTTCGTGGCCGAGGTGCTGGCCAGCCTCGAGAAGCGGCCGATCAAGGTGATGGTCAACGAGTCGGGGGCCTCGGTCTACTCGGCCAGTCCCGTGGCCATCGACGAGTTCCCTGACCTCGACGTCACCATCCGCGGAGCGGTGAGCATCGGACGCCGGCTTCAGGATCCGCTCGCGGAGCTGGTGAAGATCGATCCGAAGTCGATCGGCGTGGGCCAGTACCAGCACGACGTCGATCAACGGCTGCTGAAGAGGAAGCTGGAGGAGTCGGTAGAGAGTTGCGTGAATCACGTCGGCGTCGACGTGAACACGGCCTCGAAAGAGCTGCTCGGCTACGTGGCGGGACTCACCGCGACGGTGGCCCGGAACATCGTGGCCCATCGCAATGCGAACGGAGTGTTCCGGAGTCGAAACGACCTCCGGGAGGTGCCGAAGCTCGGGCCGAAGGCGTTCGAGCAGGCCGCCGGATTCCTCCGGATTCGCGGTGGGGTCAATCCGCTCGACAACACCGCCGTGCATCCCGAGCGATACGAGCTCGTGGAGCGGATTGCCACGGACCTCGGAGTCCGTCCGGACGAGATCACGCGAATCCCCGAGCGGCTGCGGTCCCTCGATCTCGGACGGTACGTGACCGACGGGGTGGGCGAGCCGACGCTGCGCGACATCCTCGCCGAGCTGGAGAAGCCGGGACGCGATCCCCGCGCCGAGTTCCGGTACGCGACCTTTGCCGCGGGCGTCACCGAGATCAAGGATCTGCGCCCCGGCATGGCGCTGGAAGGCGTCGTGACGAACGTGGCCAACTTCGGCGCTTTCGTCGACATCGGTGTTCACCAGGATGGGCTGGTCCACATCTCCCAGTTGGCTGACCGCTTCGTAGACGACCCCAAGAAGGTGGTCAAGGTTGGACAGGTCGTCCGCGTGCGGGTGCTCGAGGTGAACGAGCAGCTGAAGCGGATCGGCCTGTCGATGAAGTCGCCGGGCCGAGGTGCGGGTCCGCCAGGCGGCGGCGGTGGTCGACGCGACGATCAGCGAGATGCGAGGAGCGAGCCCAAGCCCCGGTACACGGTGGATGACTTGATGGCGAAGTTCAACAAGAAAAGATAGCCCGGCCCGCCTCGACCAGCTCCAGGGGCGACAGCTTGCGCGCGGCGATCAGATTCGCCAGCTCGGCAATCGAGAGGTCGTGGAGCTCGTTGGTCATGGCGGTGGGATCGTGCTCCAGGCACCGCGCAGCGTCAAGGTGGAAACGGGCTCCCTTCGGGCTCGTAGGGATTGAGCGTGCGGGCGCGAACCGACTTGATCGCATCGGCGGCGACGTAGGCGGGTAGTCGTGCCGCTTCGTCGCTGACGACGAGCAGGTGCTCACTGACTAGCCGCTTCAAGTCGCTGGCGGCGACCCGAGGCGAGATGCCGGCGACCGCTCGGTATTCGGCATTCGTCATCAGGCCTCCAACGGCGGCCTGGGCGAGCGCCGAGACCATCCGGTCGGGTAAACCTCGACGTTGGACCTCGCGTTCCAGCTCTTCCCACAGATGGTCGTACTCCTGCGTGCGCCGCCGGAGCAACGTGGCCTGCTGGTAGTGCGCCGTGAGGCAGAAGCGCACGAAGGGCCGGGCATCACGCTCGGGCTGCCACCGTCCGCCGTGCGTGCTGCGCAGCGCCAGGTCGTAGGCGCCACCGTTGACGCTCAGGTATTCGTCGATGCTCGCGAACGGAGGGGCCACGATCCCGCCCTGCATCAAGACGAGAGAGTGCAGCGCGCGGGCCAGGCGGCCGTTGCCATCGAGAAAGGGATGGATGGCCGACAGGTTGAAGTGCGCGACCGCGGCGCGCACCATCAGCGGAACGTCGGAGCGCGCGTTGATCGTGGCCACCAGCTCGGCCATCAACGCGGGAATGAGCCTGGGGTCGGGGCCCTGATAGACGACGTCACCCCCTTCCTCCTTGCGCACGAAGATGCGGCTGCGCCGCCAGCAGCCGGGGTACTTGGCGGGATCGTGGCCGACGATCAGGTGATGCAGGCCGCGGATGATGCCTTCGTCACACGTGAACGTCGGATCCTCGACGAGCTGGAGGAGCCACGTCAACGCCGCGCGATAGCCGGCGATGCTCGGGCTGTCGGTACCGGCGGCACTGGCGCTCGCCGGCGGCCCTATCGCTCGCCAGGGTAAGCCCGTCCACTCGCGAGAGATCCGGACGCCGCCGATCAGCTCCTTGCGGATCGCATCGATCTCGTCGATGACCTCCGCTTCTCGCTCGCTGACCGACGGCGCCTGGTACAGCATGCTACGCGGGCTTGGGCACGACCCAGAGGATCGAGTCGGCGATGTACCTGGGCGTCGCCTGCCCCTGGCACATGGCCCACTGCATCAGCGGCTCGTTGCCGTAGCGGACGTTGCCGCTGTGTCGTGATGGGTCCTTGTCGATTTCGGGATCGACGTCGGTGAAGCGCAGCTTCCGTCGGAGGAACTCGATGTCATCCGGCGGACCAGTCAGAAACTGCCAGCCCGGCCCGACGTTGTAGGCGCCGGCATACCGCTTCAGCACCCTGGGCGTGTCGTGCCGGGGATTGAGGGTGATCGAGTACATGAAGATGTCGCGCCCGACCCGCTTCCCGAGCAGACGCTGAACCTGCACGAGGTTCGCCGTGATGAGCGGGCACGTACCGTCGGCACACGTCGAGTAGATGAAGTTGATCGTGACGATCTTGTCCTTGATGAGATCGTCGTAGAAGCGCACTTCCTTGTCGTCCTGGGTACGCAGAACGACGTTGGGCAGGTAGCGCGCCTGGATCGACTCGCGCGGTGAGGGCACGGCCGAGGTCGACGTCACGTCGGCGGCCCGCGCAATCAGCGCACCGGCGACCGGGGTGAGCGCGGCTGCCGTGAGCCAGCGTCTGCGGTTCAAGGTCGGCATGTTCGACGCTCCTCTCTCGCGCCGCTCAGGGCCGC
>QHTB01000157.1:0-548 GCA_003220615.1 Candidatus Rokuibacteriota bacterium | reverse complement strand
ACGTTGTGGCAGTGCATCGGATACCGCCCCAGGAAGTCCCGGAAGCGGAAGAAGAGCAGCACGTTGCCGCGCGGGATCAGGCGCACGACGTCCTTGCGCGCGAGGTTCACGCCCGTGGATGGATTCGAGGAGCTGAACGAGCGGCTGCTGCCACTGCTGCCGAAGAGCCCGGGGGCTCCGCTCAGGATCTGGAACTCCTCGAAGTGGATGTGGACGGGATGGCTCCAGCCAAAGCCGCCGTCGAGCTCCCACTGCTCCACCGAGTTCTGCTGAACGGTGAAGCGCACGGTGTCGCAGTTGAAGAACTGGTCGTTGATCACCCACTGGCCGTTGCGCGTCCGGTCGAAGTTGAACGAGCGTCGGACTCTCGGCTGCGCCGCCGTGCTCGGCAGCGAGTAGAAGAGGGGGCCGGTGGCCGGATTGACGCTGTTGTCGGCCACCGTGGGGCCGTCGACCACGATCCTCAAGTAGAGGTTGCCCGTCCCCGCGGCCAGCACGTTGCCGCTCGGGCCCTGCCCGTTCGTCTGCTCGAGACGATTCTCGATGTG
>QHTB01000103.1 GCA_003220615.1 Candidatus Rokuibacteriota bacterium | reverse complement strand
CAACTCGCTCCTCGACAGCTGCGCGATGACGTTCGCGCTGTCCGGCCAGTGCATGCCCACCTTCTGGCTTGGCATCCTCTTGATCCTGGTGTTCGGCGTGAACCTCGGCTGGGTGCCCGTCTACGGCGGCGAGGGCCTGCGCGCGCTCGCGCTGCCGGCGGTGACGCTGGGCGTCTGGGCGATGGCGCGCACGGCACGCATCACGCGCTCGAGCATGCTCGAGGTGCTGCCCCAGGACTTTCTGCGCACGGCGCGCGCGAAGGGAATCAGCGAGTGGGGCGTGATCCTGCGCCACGGGCTGCGCAACGGCGCCATCCCGATCGTGACGGCGCTGGGGCTCGAGCTGGGCAACCTCCTCGGCGGCGCCGTCATCACGGAGGCGGTCTTCGCCTATCCCGGCATCGGGCGACTCGCGGTCGAGGCCGTGGTCAACAAGGACATCCCCCTGCTGCAGGCCGTCGTGTTCACGATCGCGACGGCGCTCATCCTCCTGAACGTCGCGGTGGACCTCCTTTATATGGTCCTCGACCCGCGGGTGCGTCTTGCCTGAATGGTGGGCGCGGCATCGCCGCACGCGGACGTTCCTCGCCGCGCCGAGCGCGCGCTTCGGCCTGGTCGTGCTGGTCGGCGTGCTGCTCTGCGCGCTGCTCCCCGGGCGCCTGGCGCCCGCGGACCCCAACGCGCAGCAGCTCCTTGCGCGCTTCACGCCGCCCGCCACGCGGACGGGCGATGGCACGCTGGCGGCGCTCGGCACCGATCAGCTCGGCCGCGACATCCTCAGCCGGGTCATTCACGGCGCCCGTACCTCCGTGCTGATCGGAATGTCGGCGGTGCTGCTGGCGGGCACGGTGGGCACGAGTCTCGGCTTGACGGCCGGCATCCGTGGTGGCATGTCTGATCACCTCATCATGCGCCTGGCTGACATGCAGTTCGCGTTTCCCTTCATCCTGCTCGCCATCACCGTCATCGGCGTGCTCGGGCCGAGCATCCGCAACATCATCCTGGTGGTGGGGTTGAGCAACTGGGCGACGTACGCGCGGGTCGTGCGCGCGGAGACGCTCGCCGTCCGCGAGCGGACGTACGTGGACGCCGCGCGCTCGCTCGGCCTGTCCCGGCCGCGCATCCTCTGGCGCCACATCCTGCCCAACGTGAGCGCCTCGCTGATCGTCGTCGCGACCTTCGGCGTGGCGGGCGCGATCCTCACCGAGGCCGGGCTCTCGTTCCTCGGCCTCGGCGTGCCGCTGGCGATCCCGTCGTGGGGCGGCATGCTCGCCGAGGGCCGGCAGTTCGTCGACACGCGCTACTGGCTCGCGCTCTTCCCCGGCGCGGCCCTCTTCGTCACCGTCATGGCCATCAACCTGCTGGGCGACGCGCTGCGGGACGCGCTCGATCCTTATCTGGTAGCTCGACGGGCCGTCGGCCAACTCTAAGGAGACACGCAATGCCATTCGCGAAGCGCGGTCCGTGGGGAGCCGTTGCCGTCCTGGTTCTTCTCGGCCTGCTCGTGCCCGGCGCCGCGGCACAGCCGAAGCCGGTGGTGGTCGTCCAGTCGGGCGAGGCGGCGACGCTCGACTGGCACATGCACTGCGACAAGAACGCCCACGAGCCCGACCGGCAGATCTTCGACACGCTGCTGCGGCGCGACCTCAAGACGCTCAAGCTCGAGGGCAACCTCGCCGAGTCGTGGCGCCTGCTCACCGACACGACCTGGCAGTTCAAGCTGCGCCGCGGGATCAAGTTCCACAACGGCGAGCCGTTCGACGCCGCTGCGGTCAAGTTCAGCGTCGAGCGGATGCTGAACCCGGCGCAGGGCGCCCCCGGCCGCACCAGCATCGCCTCCATCGATCACGTGGACGTCGTCGATCCGTACACGGTCAACGTCGTGACGAAGACGCCGTTCCCGCTGCTGCCGGTGCGGATGAGCCCGGGGCACTGCGGCACCGTAGGGATCCTGCCGCCGAAGTACGTCGCGCAGGTCGGCGACGCCGGCTTCGCGGTGAAGCCCGTGGGCACCGGTCCCTACCGCTTGGTGGAGTGGGTGAAGGACGAGCGGCTCGTGCTGGACGCCAACAAGGACTACCACCGCGGCGCGCCCGCGATCGAGCGGCTCGTCTTCCGTCCCGTGCCCGAGCTGACCACGCGGGTCGCCGCGCTGCTCTCCGGCCAGGCCGACCTCGTCAGCGACGTCCCGCCCGACCAGGTCGCGAAGATCAAGGCCAGCGGCGTGGCCCGCGTCGAGGTCAGCACGCTCGGCGGCTTCGTCATCATGGTGAAGATGACCAACTACCTGATGCCCGGGCCGTGGCAGGACGCGCGCGTGCGAAAGGCGATCAACTACGCGATCGATCTGGACACGATCATCAAGACCGTGCTGGAGGGCTACGGCCAGCCGCTCGGCGTGCCGCTCGAGAAGGAGGCGTTCGGCTTCAACCCGGCCATCAAGTGGTGGGGCTACGACCCCGAGCGCGCGAAGGCGCTGCTGCGGGAGGCCGGTTACGCCAACGGGTTCGAGATGACCCTGCACGCGCCCAACCGTCGCTACATGAACGACATCGAGGTCATGCAGGCGATGGCGGCGATGCTCGGCAAGGTCGGCATCAAGGCCACCGTGCAGGTGTGGGAGCAGAGCGTCTACACGACCAAATGGCGCAAGCGCGAGCTGCTGCCCGCCTACATGGTGGCGTGGGGCGGCGCAGGCGTCTTCGACGGCGACCTGCTCGTCAACTCGCTCCACAGCAAGTCGGCGCTGGCGATCCACAAGAACGAGGCGCTCGACAAGATCCTGGAGGAGGCGCAGGGCACGAACGATCCCGAGCGGCGCCGGGCGCTCTATTTCAAGGCGCAGGAGATCATCTTCGAGGACGCGCCGATCATCAAGGCCTACCAGCAGGCCCACATCTTCGGGATCAGCAACCGGCTCGACTGGAAGCCCTGGATCGACAACATGCTCTTCCTCTACGACGCGCGGCTGAAGTGATGAACCCGGCGTTCCCACGCCTGTTCAGCCCGATCACGATCGGGCACGCCACGGCGAAGAACCGCATCGTCTCCACGCCGCACGGCGCGGCCTTCGGCGAGAAAGGCGGGATCACCGAGCGCTACATCCGCTATCACGAGGAGAAGGCCAGGGGCGGCTGCGGCGTGGTGATGATGTTCGGCTCCTCGAGCATCCACCCGACCTCGATCAACGATTGGGGCGAGGTCAACAACTGGGACGACGACATCGTCCCGCAGTTCCGGCAGATGAGCGAGGCGATCCACCGCCACGGCGCGCTCTGCCTCTCGCAGATCTCTCACCGCGGACGGCGCGGCCACTCCTGGTACTCCGGTGTGCCGCTGTGGGCGCCCTCCGACACGCGCGAGGAACGGCACCGCGAGTGGCCGCACGTCATGAGCCGGGCCGAGATCCACGAGGTGATCGACGCGTGGGCGGCGGCGGCGGTGCGGCTCAAGAAGGGCGGCTACGACGGCTGCGACATCCCGCTCTACGGCGGCCACCTACTCGAGAACTTCATCTCCCCGCTCGCCAACACGCGGACCGACGAGTACGGCGGCAGCCTCGACAACCGCCTGCGGCTGCCGCGCCAGGTCCTGCGCGCGGTGCGCGAGGCGGTGGGCCGCGACTTCATCATCGGCCTGCGGCACAGCGGCGACCACTACGTCGAGGGCGGCCTGAGCCGGGAGGAGCTGCTCGAGATCGCGCGGCAGCTCGACGCCGTCGGCATCGCCGACTACTGGATGGTGAGCGGGTCCAACACCGAGACGCTGAAGTTCGAGGCGATGGTCACGCCCTCGCACTATCACCCGCGCGGCGTCTTCAACGATCTCGCTGCGCTCACGAAGAGCGTCGTCCGCGTGCCTGTCATCGTGGCCGGCCGCGTGGTCACCGCCGATCAGGCGGAGGCCGCGCTGGCCGCCGGCGTGTGCGACCTGGTCGGCATGACGCGCGCGCTGATCGCCGATCCCGAGATGCCGAAGAAGGTCAGCGAGGGCCGCGTCGACGACGTGCGCGTGTGTGTCGGGGCCGCCGAGGGCTGCATCGGCCGCCTGCGGCAGGGCAAGTCGATCACGTGCGTGCAGAATCCGGCGATCGGCCGCGAGGCCGAGCTGATGGAGATCCGCCCGGCGTCGAGACCACGACGCGTGGTCGTGGTCGGCGGCGGCGTGGCCGGGCTCGAGGCCGCCCGCGTCGCCGCGCTACGCGGTCACCAGACGATCCTGCTCGAGGCGACCAGCGCCGTCGGCGGCCAAGTCCTCGCGGTGGCCAGGGCGCCGAAGCGCGAGGACTACGCGTCGATCGCGACGTGGCTCGTGGACCAGGCGAAGAAGGCCGGGGCCGAGATCCGGCTCAACACGCCGGCCTTCGGGGCCGACGTCCTCGCCCTCAAGCCCGACGCCGTCGTCCTCGCCACCGGCGCCACGCAGCGCGTGCCCGACATCCCGGGCGTGAGGCTGCCGCACGTCGCGACGACGGTCGACGTCCTGACGGGCCGCACGGCGCCCGGCCGCCGCGTCGTCGTCGTCGACGAGGAGGGCTACTTCGCGGCGCCCACGACGGCGGACTTCCTGGCCGAGCGCGGGGCGCAGGTCACCATCGTGTGCCGCTACTTCATGGTCGGCGAGGACATCGACGAGGGCACGCGCTCCGACCTCTACGCGCGGCTGTTCGCGCGCGGCGTGACGCTGATCCCGATGACAGTCGCGCGGGAGATCCTGCCGCAGGGCGTCCGCACACGCCACACGTTCTCGAACGCTGAGGCGACGCTCGCGGCCGACTCCGTGGTCCTCGCCTTCGGCGGCAAGGCGAACGATCCGCTCTCGCGCGAGCTCGAGGGCAAGGTGGCGGACCTCAAGGTGATCGGCGACGCGTACTCCCCGCGCCGCGTCCACGACGCCATCCTCGACGGCACGCGCGCCGCGCGCATGCTGTGAGTCCTCAGACGAAAGAACACGGCTCAGGACTCCGGCCGAGACGTTTAGCGATCGTATGTGGGCCGCGTCACGCCATTCCTAACTCCGCGACGTTATTAACGCCTCGGTCGGCTCCATGCCCTCAGATGGTTGTCGAGGAGTTCCCGCGCTCGCGTCTTCTTGCGTGAATGAGTTGCGGTTGGCGCGCGACTGCGGGTCGGCACTTGACAGCGCCGCCGTGCCCCCTGTATCAAGCAGCGCGGGTTGCTGGCCAGGACGTCGAGGGGTGCATGGTCGGGCCGTGACGCGCTGAAGCGACCGCCCGACAGGCTCGGCGAGAGGGGGCTGATGCGCACTCGGCGCGTCGTAACGGTGGCCATCGTGGTTCTGGCTTCGCTGGCGTCTCATCCCATCGAGGCTGGTCCGCCGACGGACCAGGTCAAAAATCGGGTCGACCGCGTGATCAAGATTCTGGACGACCCTCAAATGAAGCCGGACGCTCGGACGGCCGACCGGCGGGCGGCGCTCGGGACCATTGCCAACGAGTTGTTCGATTTCACCGAGATCTCGCGGCGAAGCCTGGCCCGCCACTGGCAGCCTCGCACGCCGGCCGAGCGCGAGGAGTTCACTCGGCTGTTCGGGGACCTGCTCGAGTATTCCTACGTGTCCAAGATCGAAGTCTACTCGGGGGAAAAGGTCGTCTATGTCGGCGAACTGCTGGACGGCGACTTGGCCACGGTGCGGACGCGGATCATCACCAAACAGGGAACGGAGATCCCGGTGGACTATCGCCTCGCGCGCCAGGGGGATCAGTGGCGCGCGTACGACGTGCTGATCGAGGGGGTTAGCTTGGTCGCTAACTACCGGGCGCAGTTCAACGCCGTCATCCAGCGGACCTCCTACGCCGACCTGGTGAAGACGCTCCGGGTCAGGCGGGACGAGGCGGTCAGCAAGCCATCCGCGGTCGCGCCGGCTGCCACGCGCCCGGTCGCGCCGACGCCCGTGCAGACGCAGCGCAGCGTGCAGTCGCCCTGACGGGGGCCCGCCTCAGCGATTGGCGGCCCGGGGATGGTTTATCCTCGAGGGCCTCGGCAGCGATGCCGAGCAAGTGGCGATCCGGCAGGGGTGTCTCTGAACGCGACGGTCAGAGTGATCAACCCTGGGAACGGCGGGGGCACAATCCTAAGGATCGCCAAAATGACTGCCGCTGACGTGTTGGGACTGTCGACGAGCTGCCCGACGGGACGGGCGGCTCCGTGGACCCAATGGGGGCGGCAAAACATCCCATAGAAGGCGGAGCTGGACACGAAGAGCGTGCCGCCAGGGGGACAACCACCGTGCGCACTCCTCATGCGATGGAGATCGTGGCGTGCCTCGCCGCCGGGCTCGTGTTGGCGGGCTGCGGAAACGTCGCCAAGACCGCCCGGCCCGAGGGACTGGTGGCCGCGTCCCAGGCGGACCCGAACCTCGACCTGACGATCACCGTGCCCCCCCGGGCGAGTGATCTGGATAACGAACAGTACGATCCCTGGGAGTCGTTCAACGAAAAGATGTTCACGTTCAACTACAACGTGGACAAGTACGCGCTGAAGCCGGTCGCCCGCGGCTACCGCGCGGTCGTGCCCGAGCAGGTGCAGATCATGCTCGGCAACGCCCTCAACAACGTCACGTGGGTGCCGAGGTTCATGAACAGCCTGCTCCAGGGAAAGTGGGAAGGCGCGCTGCGCGAAGTCTCCCGGTTCGTGCTCAATAGCACCCTCGGCGTCGGCGGGCTGTTCGACCCGGGCAAGGTCGCCGAGCTCCAACCGAGCCCGGAAGACTTCGGCCAGACGCTCGGCCTCTGGGGCGTCTCGTCTGGTCCGTATCTCGTCCTGCCGTTGCTCGGACCGACGACCGTTCGCGACGGCATCGGCAAGGGCGTGGACAGCGCGATGAACCCGCTGACGTACTTCGTCCCGTTCGTGGGCCAGGTCGGCATGAAGGTGGGAGACACCGTCAACGATCGGGCGCTGAACTACGACCTCTTCGCGGGCGTGGAAGCGACGACGATCGACCTCTACAGCTCAGTGCGCCATTTCTACCTCAAGCGCCGGGAGCAAATGATCGAGGAATGATCTTGACGAGCCGTTGCAAGAAACCCTTGCGCATCTCGGGCTTCTGCGGGAACCAAGTACCCCCAGTCTGCCGTGGGGCTGACTCGACCTGCGCGATTCGGACCACAGAGGGCCCTCAGTATCTAGAGCAAAGGGGAAGGTGATCCATGTCGCACCATTACTCAGGCCCCGATTGGCGGTTCCCCCTCGGGGACGCCCCCCTGGATCTCACGGCTCTGTACGCCTTCCCCAAGCTAGGGCGAACGTAGAGCGAGCGGTGTCACAGGATCGTCACGTGTCGCCGCGCGCTAGGAGAAACTGAAACTGCG
This sequence comes from Candidatus Rokuibacteriota bacterium, assembly GCA_003220615.1. Lineage (GTDB taxonomy): Bacteria > Methylomirabilota > Methylomirabilia > Rokubacteriales > CSP1-6 > 40CM-68-15. The sequence goes on along the minus strand of QHTB01000103.1, from coordinate 20,885 downwards.
GGGGTTGAATCGGTACGAGACGAGATTGTCCAGCGACGGCAGATCGTAGGTGCCATAGAACTTCGGCATCCGGCCGAGACTTCGCTTGATGTAGTTGGCGGTCAGGGGAGGCGTGAAGTACGCAAATGCCCCTGCCGGCCGTCGCGACGGCCAACGGAGGCACTGAACGCTACACAAGGACCCCGACCCAGCAACGTGCCACCCTCCCGAACGCTCGAGCGGTCCAGGCCCTGAAACCCGGGCGAAAGTCTAGGCTCGGAGAAAACCCCGGTCAAGCGTTGGTCGTCGACTCAAAATTTCAGTTACCGAGCGCGGGCCACCCGCTACAGGACCAAGGCTACAAGCCGAGAAAGGTCACCGATATTCCCTACAGCCATGACGGAAAGCGTGCGGATAAAGCTCGGGGAAGCTGAGCAGGGCCATCCTGAACACTATCACCGGCGCGACTCAACCCATGGACAAGGGCGGTTCCGACAAGCGTGAGGACCTCGCCGTACGAGAAGCGACCTCGACGACGATCGCCCGCGAGACCTTTGCAAGCACGGCGGCCACCGCCCAGGGTTTTGAACAGTCTCCCGGCGCTCGGCTCGTGGACGTCAGCGATCGACTTCGCATCTTCGCCGAGCTGCTGGTGACGGTGCCAACTCAAACCTCCGCCCCTCGGCCAGTCCATTAGAACGTACCAGCCGCATCCCGGCGCCGGCCTCGACTCACTGGATCTCCACGGCCTTGGCGTTAGGCCCCAAGTCCTGGCCCAGCTCGGCGGCTGGATCGACGACTACAACACCCAGGCGCCGCACTCCGCGCTCGGGATGCGGAGCCCGGTCGAGTACCGGTCGGAGCAGCTCACGCTAAGCTACGTGGTATTTTTGACGTCTTCCTGGGACCTGATTCCCTGAAAGGTTCCAAGGACAACGGTAGACCGGAGGCGCTCTATTGGTTGAGCTCCGCGTTGGGGACCTCGTGATTCGGAGTCACCCCCTGTTCAAGACTCGCGGGACCGTGGTGCGGGTCGCGGCGCAGCGTCGGGGAGAGGCGCGGCAGGTGTGGGTCAAGTGGGACCACCCCGACACGCTCCCTAACCCGAGCCTCGAGAGCGCGGACAGCCTCAAGGCGATCAAGGGCACGAGTTCGCCGGCCTAGCCGCAGCGAGCGCGACCGCGGGCGCGGTTCTCCGGCGCTCGCGCCAGAGGTGTCTGCCCTCCGCGACCAACAGCACGACCGAGGAGCGGCTCGCAGGGCGGAGGTGCTATACCTTGCGGACGTTCGCAGCCTGGAGTCCCTTCGGGCCGCGGGTGACTTCGAACTCGACCCGATCACCTTCAGCAAGGCTCTTGAAGCCTTGCGCCTGGACGGCGGAGTAGTGGACGAACACGTCCTCGCCACCCTCTTGCGTGATGAAGCCGAAGCCCTTCGCGTCGTTGAACCACTTCACTGTTCCTGTTGCCATGACTGAACCTTCCTCCGGGGCACTACCCCTTGTTGCTCCCGCCGTGATGGCGGTGTCATCCGCCGGCATTGGCGGACAAAAAAACCGCCGCGCGAACTGGATCTCGCACGGCGTGTAGCTCGAACCTCGAAGCACGCGACCGAAGCTGCCCAGAACTATTGGTAATGTGACAAATCCCGGTGGCACCGTCAACCCGATTCGTGCCCCGCGCGGAGGATCCCGACCTCCATGATCTTGCGGCTCGCAGATGCTGGCCGGTGAGATTAAGGGGAGCGTGAGGATGGACTGGACGGTGACCACGCCTCTGTGGGAGGAGGCGAAACCATGGCCGCTGCCGCTCTGGAAGATGCTAACCCCTGAATCGGGCACTCAAGGCGCTGGCCCGTAGCGGGGAGAGCCGGGGGCCATCCGGCCGCTGCGTAGGCGTCCAGCCCGACGACAGTCTACGCCGACGCCTCGTGGACGGCAGCGGCGGGCGCTCGCTCGATCTCGGCAGGCGTGAGGGTCACGCGCCGCCTCCCTCAGCGGGTGTAGACTCGTCCGGACGGATGGACGCCCACCGCCGGGATGGCCCGGTCGCCATGCGGCGCAGACGACGCCTCTCGTCGGGAGCCGGGACGGGATCGTCGTTGGGGCCTCGGGCGCGGTCACCGTCCATCCGTCCACCCTTTCCCCGGTCGCGCGGCCGCGATTGAAGGCTCCGGGACTACCGGGCAGCGTTGCGGCACCTCGAGCACGCGACGGCGTTGTATGAGCCTGCCGAGCATCGCGGGCTTGCCCTCCAGTTTGCCCAGGACATCGACGTCCGTGCGTTCTGCTATTTTTCTTTGGCGCTTTGGCACCGAGGATACCCCGACCAGGCGAGCAAGGCCGCCGGCGCAGCAGTCCAATACGCGAAAGAGTCCGCCCACGCCCACACGCTCGCCTATGTGCGGGTTTTTAGCGCTATGACAGCAACCTTCGACGGGTGCAGTCATCGAGCGCCGTGTACTGAAACGCCCAGCGACCGGCGATTTTCACAAACTTAACGTCGACCTGGACGCTCTCGCCGGGCTCGGCCTTTTCGAAGAGCTTCATCTGCCGTGGTACTCGCTTCCGGGTCCGTTGCAGGCGCGGCATGCCGAGGTCCCGAAAGATCCTGGCCTGGCGCTCGACTCGCGTGATTTCGGCCGTGCGCGTTTCGACGCGCGCTCCCCGTCCGTGTGCCTCGGCTTCCACGCTTCCACTCGCAGGTTGACGAGCCTCCACAAGCCGCTCTATCCACCGAGGTAGTGCAGGCGCACGTCGGCGTTCTCGAGCAGCTCGCGCCCCGTGCCTTCGAAGCGGTTGCGGCCGAGCTCCAGCACGAAGCCCCGGTGCGACACGGAGAGCGCCTTCTTCGCGTTCTGCTCGACCATCAGGATCGTCGTCCCGTCGCGGTTGATCGCCAGCAGCGCGTCGAACACGATCTCGACCATGCGAGGGTCGAGGCCCAGCGACGGCTCGTCGACCATCAACAGTCGCGGGTGCAGCAGCAGCGCGATGGCCATCTCGAGAATCTGTTGCTGGCCGCCCGAGAGCGTACCGGCGAGGTCGCGACGCTTGGCGGCCAGGACCGGAAAGCGCTCGAGCGACGCCGCGATGTCCCTCGGCACCGCCGCGTCGCGCCGCAGGTAAGCGCCCATCTCGAGATTCTCTTCGACGCTCATCGCCGGGAAGTTGCACCGGCCTTGCGGGACATAGCCGACCCCGCGCTTGAGCACCTCCGTCGGCAGCCGGTTCGCGATCTCCTCGCCGGCGAAGCGGATCGTGCCCGCGCGCGCCGGCACCATACCGAACACGGTCCGGAGCAGCGTGGACTTGCCGGCGCCGTTCGCGCCGATGATGCAGACGATCTCACCGGTGCGCACCGCCAACGAGACGCCGCGGAGCACCTCGATCTCGTCGTAGCCGGCGACGACTCCACGCAACTCCAGCAGCGCGCCGCCGTCAGCGGCCAAAATAGGCCTCGACCACACGCGCGTCGCGGCGAATGGCCTCCGGCGGCCCCTCGGCAATCTTCTGGCCGTGATCGAGCACGACGATGCGTTGGGAGATGTCCATGACCACCTCCATATTGTGCTCGACCAACAGCACGGTCTTGCCCTGACGGTGCAGCGCGAGGATGTGCTGCTTCATCTGGTTGATCATCGTGGGATTCACGGCTGCCGCAGGCTCGTCGAGAAGGAGCAGCTCGGGATCGGACATGAGCGCGGCGGCGAACGCGAGCAGCTTGCGCTGTCCGTAAGAGAGACTGCCGGCGGCGGCGTCGGCGCGATGGGCCAGGCCGACCAGCTCGAGGAGTCCGCGCGCGCGCTCGATGGCGTCCACCTCCAGTCGCCGCAGACGGCGGGTGCGGAGCAGGCGGGCCAGCAAGCGCTCCTCCTGGTGCTGCTGCAGAAAGACCAGGAGGTTGTCGAGCACGCTGAGACGCGGAAACACGCTGACCTGCTGGAACGTGCGGGCGATCCCCAGCCTCGCCACCCGGTGGCACGGGGCGTTGGTCAGATCGCGACCGCGGAAGAGCACCTGCCCACTGTCAGCGGCGACATAACCGGTCACGCAGTTGAACAGCGTCGTCTTACCCGAGCCGTTCGGGCCGATCAGGCTGACGAGCTCACCGCGCTCGACCCCGAGGTCCACCTGGTCGACGGCCGTGACGCCGATGAAGCGCTTGACCAGACCGCGAATCTCGAGCAGCGCCATCAGCCGGCGGACCGGGGTGCGCTCGCGCGGCGCAGCAGGCTCTCGATGCCTTCGGGTGACCGCACGACGACGAGCAGCAGGAGTATGCCGTAGATCACGAGCCGCCACGTCGGCGCCAGCCGCAGCACTTCAGGAAGCGCGGTGAAGAGAACGGCGCCGACGATGACTCCGCGCAGGCTGCCCACGCCGCCGAGGAAGACGATGACCAGGAGATTGACGGTGAGCGCGACGGTCATCTCCTCGGGGCACATCACCGAGAGGTAGTGGACGTAGAGCGCGCCGATGCCGCCGGCGAGCGCCGCGGCGATCGTGAACGCGAGCAGCCGGTACTTGAGCGGGTTGATGGCAGCGGCGCCGGCCAGCGGCTCGTTGTCGCGCACGGCGTGGAACGCGCGCCCCAGGCGGAAGGTCGTCAGCCCGCGGTAGAGGAGCGCGACGCCCGCGAGCGCGGCGAGCGCCAGCCAGTAGTACGCCGGCAGCGTGGTGATCGCGAGGCCGGCGAGCCTGGGCTTGGGAATGCCGGTGATGCACAGTGGCCCGCGCGTGACCTCGACCCAGTTGTTGGCGACGACGGAGGCGACCAGCGCCAGGCCGAGGGTGCCGACCGCGAACGCGTGCTCGGCCAGGCGGAAGAGCGGCACGCCGACCACGGCCGCCACGAGCGCGGCGGCGAGCGCGGCCGCCGGCACGTCGGCAGCGAACGGCCAGCGCTGCTCGGTGGCGAGGATCGCCGCCGTGTAAGCGCCGACACCGAAGAACGCCGGGTGCGCGAGCGACAGGCTGCCGACGTGGCCGACGACGAGGTCGTACGACAGCGCCAGCGCCGCGAAGAGCGCCGTGAAGATGAGCACATGCAGGATGTAGCGCTGCTGGCGCGGTACCACGGCCGCGACGATCCACGGCGCCGTCGCGACGACGAGGCCGAGCGCGAGCCAGCCGGCTCGGCGCATGTCAGATCCCGATCCGCCGGCCGAACAGGCCCTGCGGCCGCCACAGGAGGACCGCGATCATGATGAGGAACGCGATGGCGTCCTTGTAGGCGTAGGAGATGTAGCTGCCAGCGAACGCCTCGGTGAGGCCGATCAGGAAGCTGGCCGCGATGGCGCCGTTGACGTAGCCGAAGCCGCCGGCCACGACCGCCGCGAAGGCCTTCAAGGTGAGCGTGGTGCCCATGTCGGGGAAGATGTTGAAGAGGGGCGAGACGAGTGCGGCGGCGGCCGCGGCGAGCGCGGCAGAGAGCGCGAAGGTGACCATGGCCACGCGCTGCACGTCCACGCCCACCACCGCGCACGCCTCGCGGTTCTGCGACATCGCGCGCATGGCCTTGCCCGTACGCGTGCGCGCCACGAAGCGCTGGAGCGCCCAGAAGATCAGCAGCGCGGCGGCCAGCACCAGCAAGCGCTGCCAGGCAATGCGAAAGCCGCCGAGCGCGAGGATGCGCGAGGACAGCATCGTCGGCACTTCCTTGGGTTGGGTGCCCAGCACGATGATGGCGAGGTTCGTGAGCACGATGGACGTCGCCAGCGTGGCGATGAGCTGGACGTGCCACGAGCGCGGCAGGATCGGGCGGATCACGCTGCGCTGGTAGGCGATGCCGAAGAGCACCATCACCGCCGGCGCCAGCAGCGCGGCCAGCGGGTAGGGCAGGCCCCACTCGCTGTAGGCGTACCAGAACGCGTACGCGCCGAGCATGAAGAACTCGCCGTGGGCGAAGTTGATCAGCCGCGCCACGCCCAGCATGAGCGCCAGGCCGGCAGCCACCATGGCGTACATCGCCCCCAGGGTGGCCCCGTGCAGCAGCTGCTCGAGCAGGTCGAAGATCAGTTCAGTAGCGCCGGGCTCGTCGGCAGCTTCTCGAGGATCTTGAGCTGGCCGTCACGCATCTCGATCAGGATCATGTTGATCCACGCCTGGTGGTTGGCGTCGAACTTGATCGGGCCAAGCGGCGAGTCCTTGACGTCCACTTCCTCCAGCGCCGCGCGGATGGTCTGGCGATCGGCCTTGCCGTGCTTCTTGAGCGCGATCTCCAGTGCGGGCACCACCGCCCACTTGAGCGTGATCGCGGCCAGCGAGCCGTGGACGCGCGGCGGCACCTTGTAGCGCTCGGTCCACTTTTTGTCCCACTCGGGATCGAGCGTGTTGATCCAGTAGCTGGCCTCGATCACGCCGTCACCGATCTTCGGATTGTCCTTCACCTGGTGGAGGAACTCGGCGGTGGTGAGGCTGCCGCGCGAGAAGACGCGCTGGGTGAGACCGACCTCGTGGTACTGGCGCATGAAGGGCGCGCCGTCGCTGGCCAGGATGACGGCCAGGATCGACTCGGCGCCGGCCCGCTTGATGCGCGTGAGCACCGGCCGGTAGTCCGGCTGGCCGGGGTCGAAGAAGTCGGTCGAGAGCAGCTTGACGTTGGCCTTCTTGAAGGCCGCCTCGTAGGCGATGGCGGCGCCGCGGCCGAAGTCGTTGTTCATGGCCAGGATGGAGGACGACTTCACGCCCTGGCGCGCGATGTAGCGGGCGAAGGTGTGAGCCATGATCTCGTCGTCGAGCGCCACGCGAAACGTCCATTCGTTGCCGCCCTTGCCGCTCAGCTCACGGATCTTCGGATGCGAGCACGCCTCGATGACCATCGGGATGCCGATCTCCTTCACGACCGGCATGGCGCCGAGGCACGCGCCGCTGTGCGTCTGGCCGATGATCACGTCCACCTGGTCCACGTCGGCCAGCTTGCGCACCGCGCTCACCGCCTCGCCGGGCTGCGCTTTGTTGTCGGCGAAGTACGCCTCGAGCTTGCGGCCCATGACGCCGCCCTTGGCGTTGATCTCCTCCACGGCGAGCGTGGCGCCCCACTTCACGCCTTCGCCGGTGATGGCGGCGGGCCCGCTCATGGCGGATGCGAAGCCGATCTTGATGGGCGGCGCCTGGGCGCCGGCGGAGAACGCCATGACGAGCAGCAGGGCGAGCGTGAGCGCGTATCGCATCGCTGGTCTCCTTGTCATCCGATGATCGCGAGGTCCTGGCTGGAGCGAGTGAGCGTGCGCGAGCCGCCGGGTGTGATCTCCACGGCGTCCTCGACCTGCACGCCGCCCCAGCCGTGCTCGTAATAGGGCGTCTCCACGCAGAAGACCATGCCGGCCTCCAGCGCGGTGCTCGTGCTGGCGTTGATCGTCGGCGGATCGTAGGGCTCGAGCCCGATGCCGTGGCCGACGTGGTGGCGCTGGTAGTGCGGCAGTCCGTTCTCGCGCGTGACGCGCACGGCGATCTCGAAGAGCTGGCTCACCGCCACGCCAGGCTTCATCGCGGCGATCGCGGCGCGCTCTCCGGCGAGGATCGCCGAGTAATAGCGCGCCTGCTTCTCGCTGGGCTTGCCGAGCACGGCGGTGCGCGAAATGTCCGAGCGGTACGGGCCGACGAGGCAGCCGAGGTCGAAGCGCACGAGGTCGCCGGCGCGCAGCGCGCGGTCGGTGGGATAGACGTCGGCCAGCGCCGCGCGCTCGCCGATGGTCACCACGGTGAAGAACGGCTCGGCGCCCTTGCGCAGCACCTCCTCTTCATAGACGCGCGCCGCCTGGCGCTCGGTCACGCCGGACGCGAGCATCTTCAGGACGGCGGCGATGCCGTCCTCGGCGATCAGCGCCGCCTTTTCCAGCGCGGCGACCTCGTCGGGGTCCTTCACCATGCGCGCCTGGCGAAACATCTGGTAGGCGGGCACCAGCGTGGTGCCGGCGAGCTTCTCCTCCACGCGCTTCCACGTGGGGGCGAAGAGATTGCCCTCGTCGAGCCCGATGCGCCGGCCCAGCACGCCGAGGTCGCCCAGCACGCCGGACAACGCGTCCGCCGGGCTCGGCGCCGGCGAGCGCGTCCACTCACGGATCTTGCGCCCGATCTCGCCGGGGTCGTCGGAGTACTCGAAGAAGAATTTGCCGTAGCAGGCGACGTGGTCGACCCGGAGGTTGTCGGAGGCTACGCCCGTCGTGTCGATGAAGGGGACGACCAGCGCGGTGCCCCGCCGCGTGAAGACCGCGTAGAGCTCGAGCCCGCGGAAGAGCGCGTGCGAGATCGAGCGCAGGCCGCTCACGTAGTACACGTTCTCGGTCGTGGTGCCGATGATCGCGTCGAGGCCCTCGGCCTCGAGCACGGCGGTCAGCCGCTGGCGCCGGTGTGCGTTCATCTTTCTCTCACCTGACGTTGGGGACGCTCACTTGAAATTGGGAATCACTTCGCGCCCGAAGAGGTCGATCGCTTCCTGCATCTCGGACACGGTGTTGGCGACGAAGAGCAGGCCGGAGAGCGTGGTGACGCCCGCCTGCTGGTAGACGCGAATGCGCTCGCAGATCTCCGGCGGGCTGCCGATCAGGTTGCGCTGCTCGAAGCCGCCCGTCTGCTCGCGCAGCGTGGAGCGCTTGAGCGATTCCAGGTGCTTGTAGAGCTGCGAGCCGTGGAAGCGTTTCACCGCCTCGTCGTGCGTGCGCCCGATCGAGCAGGCGAACTGCGGCGCGATGTCGATGCGCCCGCCGTCGCGGCCCGCCTTGGCCGCCGCGCGATGGACGTCGTCCACGCCCTTCTTGATCTCCTCGGGCGAGAGCACCGCCGGCATCCAGCCCTCGCCGTACTCGGCCGCGCGTCGGCGGACCTCCGGGTGATTGCCGCCCGCGTACATCGGCAGCGGCGCCTGGCGCGGTTTGGGGAAACACTCCACGTCCTGGAAGCGCACGTGCTTGCCGGCGAACGACGCCTTGCGCTCGGTGAAGAGCAGCCGCAGCGCGCGCATCCCCTCGTCCACGATGTCGCCGCGCCTGGCGTCCTTGGCGTCGGGGTGGAGCGCCTCGTATTCTTCTCGATACGCGCCAGTGCCCACGCCGAGGACCACGCGCCCACCCGAGAGCTGGTCGAGCGTGGCGACCTGCTTGGCCAGCACCGGCATCGTGCGCATCGGCAGCACGATGATCCCGGTGGCGAGCTTGATGCGCTCCGTGCGCGCCGCCACCCACGTGAAGGTGATCAGCGGCTCGTAGAAGTTCGGCGGCTGCGGCCACTCGCGCTGCACGTAGCGCTGGGTGGTCATGTGGTCGTTGCCCCACACCGAGTCGAAGCCGACGCGCTCGGCGAGCTGCGCGGTCGGCAGAATGTCCTCGGGCCTGGCGAACGGCACCGGGTACATCATCCCCTCGATGCACGTCGGGATGTGGACGCCGAACCTCAGCGGCATCGCAGCTGCCTCCACGCCGGCGACAGCTCGCGGCCGATCCGCTCGATCTGGACGGCGAGGTCGCCCGCCTCCGGCACCACGGCGATTACGGCGTCGAGGCCCGCCTCGGCCCAGCGCTCGAGCGCAGAGCGGCACTCCGCCGGCGTCCCCGCGATTGCCACGGCGTCGAGGAGGTCGTTCGTCACCAGGTCGGCAGCGGCAGCGCGTCCCGCGATGAAGGCCTCGCGGAACGGCTGTGAGCGGGCCGCCGCGATTCCTGCGTCTTCCAGGATCGACTGGCCGTGGAGCAGCCCCAGGTAGTGCGCGACGAGGGGTCGCATCCACTGGCGGGCCCGGGCCCCGTCGTCGGACACGGCCACGGGAATGTACGCGATGACCTTGAAGTCTCCGCGGGCGCCTGCAGTGGTGGCGCGCACGCGTCGCACGTGGGCCGGCGAGGCGAGGATGGAGCAGTGGACGCCGTCGGCAATCTCGGCCGCCAGCGCGAGCGCGCGCGGGCCCTTGACGCCCAGCATGATCGGCACGCGGCTGGGCGGCGGCGCCTCCAGCTTCACGTCGTTCACCGCGAACAGCTCGCCGGCGTATGTGACGCGCTCACCGTTCAGCAACCGGCGCACGATCTCGACACTTTCGCGCAGGCCGCGCAGCGGCGTCTTGAAGGGGATCCCCATCTGGTGCTCGATCCAGTGCCGGTTGCTGCTGCCCAGGCCGAGCACGACGCGACCGGGCGCAATCGCCGCCAGCGTCGCTGTCTCCATCGCCACGACGGCGGGGTGTCGCGTGTACGGGTTGACCACCCCGAGGCCGATCACGCCGCGCACGCTGACCGCGGCCGCGGCCGCCGCGACCGCGTAGGCGCCCGGACGGAAGTAATCCTCCATGATCCAGACGCTGCCGAGGCCGCTTTGCTCGGCGGCGCGCGCCCATTCGGTCGCGCGTCCCGGCACGCCGTGGCCCATCAGCGCCAGACCGAGACTATCGGTCCAGCCGCAGTCCATACGCCTCGTGGAGCACGGCGAGGAGACGATCAAAGTTGCCGTCGGCCACCGGCACGGGTGGCAGCCACGCGCGCGTCGCGCCCGGGTCCTTGAGGCCGCCGGACGTCAGGACGACGACGATCGTCTGCTGTCCATCGAGCGCGCCGCGTGCGACGAGCTGCATGACCGCCGTCAGCGACGCCGCCGACGAGGGTTCGACGTACAGGCCCTCTTCGCGGGCGAGCGCGCGCTGGGCTTCGAGCACGCCCTCGTCGGTCATTCGCACCCCGGCGCCGCCCGACTCCCGCAGCGCGGCGAGCCCCTGCCACGTCCCGTAGCGCGAGGCGATCGAGAACGCGACGGATGGCGCCGGCGCCTCGACCGGCTCGGGCGCTTGCAGCCCGCGCTCGAGTGCCGCGGCGAGGGGACCGAAGGGCTCCGCGGCGATCATGCGCGGCGTGTGCTTCACGAGACCGAGCGTTTGCAGCTCCATCCATCCCTTCCAGATTCCGTAGAGCCCGTCGCTGTAGGCGCTCGGCACGACGACGACGTCGGGCGCCGTCCAGCCGAGGTCTTCGGCGAGCTCGTAGGCGATCGTTTTGTATCCTTCGACGCCCCACGGATTGGAGCCAACGGGTGGCGTGACGAAGCCGCTCGTCGGATACCACCCGAAGCGCTCGATCCCTTGACGCATCAGCTCCCACCGCGACTCCGATGTCGGGCAGGCGACGACCGCCGCGCCATACGCCTGCATCAGCGTCTTCATCGTCTCGGGGACCGACGCCAGCGTGAAGATGACGCACGGTAACCCGGCGCGTGCGGCATAGGCCGCGGTGGAGGCGCCGTGATTGCCCGTGGACGAAATGGTGATGACACGTGCGCCGGTCTCGACAGCGTGCGTGACGGCCGTCGCGCACAGCCGGTCCTTGTACGACCACGTCGGATTCTGACTCTCATCCTTCGCGTAGAGCCGTGGCAACCCGAGCCGACGACCGAGACGTTCGAGATGGACGAGCGGCGTCGCGCCCTCGCCGAGCGAGATGGGACGTGCGGTCCGCACTGGCAACAGTGGACCAAAGCGCCAGAGCCCGCGCGCGGCCGTGCCGAACGTGTCGGGCGTGACGCCGGCGAGCGGCGAGAGATCGTACTCGACGCTGAGATTCACGGCGACGCCCTCGGCGCGACAGCGCGGGCAGCCCGCAAAGAGACGCGACTCCTCGAAGCGCGCGCGGCAACGCAGACACGACAGTCCGACGACGCGCGCCTCGGCGCCCATGGCGGGCGCTAGTGTAGGAACCGCTTCCGGACCTGTCAAACGAGCCCCGAGATTGCGGTCGCGAGGTGGTCGCTTGGACAAGGGATGCGTAGCGTTCGCGCGGGACCGGCGCCGTTACTTTATCGCGTGGAGGAGTTGTGGCGTGCGACAACCGCTATGGCACCCACACCCTCGTTGTTAGGCAAGAGTAGATTGCTCCTGTGGCGCCAGCCGCATGTGAAGCTCCGTTGCCGCGACTTGCCCGAGGACGCCGGCGCGGTATCCTGAGCTGGGGTAGGGCCACCATGGAGGATTGCCATGCGATCCTTGGTTCTCGCCGTGCTCGCCGTTGTCCCCTTGACTCTGGTGCTCTCGATGCCCGCCGCCGCCGACTGTGCGGACATTGCCAAGGCCCTGGCCGGGATGGTGACCAATCTCACGTGCCTCGAGAGCATGGATCTCACCACGCGTAACGACGCGACGACGCCGCCGGACAACTCGCGCCCGGGCCTGCCGCCGAACGCGTTCACGCCGCGCACCGACGCTCAGGCAGTGTCGCCGGATGCGCCGTTCCGCACGGCGATCGACCCGAGCCGCACGTTCCCCGGTCTTCAGATCACCGGCGCGATGCCCGACGATGCGAATGCGCGCTGGCTCCTGCGGCTGCCCGCCGCGGCGAACTGGAACCGCAAACTGGTGGTCGGCGTGCCCGGTGGATTCCGCAGCGAGTTCATGGGCGACTTCATCTTCAGCGATCTCGTCGTGCAGCAGGGCTTTGCCTACGTCTCCACCAACAAGGGCATGCTCAACTTCTTCTTCACTGCGGCGGGCGCGGACCCGCTGGCGTGCCGGCTGTCGCCGCGCGTGGCCGCGACCGGCGCCGCATTCACGCACTTCTACGCCAACGACGCGGGCAACAGCATCCGCGAATGGTTTCGCCGGACACTCGAGGCCACGGACGTGGCCGAGCTCGCGATCGACGCGCACTATGACCGGGCGCCCGAGCGCGTGTACCTGATGGGTATCTCGAACGGCGGCCACGTCGTGCGCCGGCTGCTCGCCGAGGCCCCGACGCGCTTCGATGGCGGGCTCGACTGGGAAGGGGTCTTCTGGTCGACGGGCGGGCCGAACATCCTCATCGACCTGCCGGTGGCGCTGCGCAACTGGGACGGCTACGTGACGTCCGGGCTGAGCCCGGCGAGTCCCGCTGCCCAGGCGATCCGAACGGCCGGCTATCCGCCCGACATCCGCGCCACCCCGCCGACTCCGGCCAACACATTCAGCCCGCTCCTCGGCTCCCTGTGGGAGACGCACGCCAACAACTACTGGGACGTCACCACGTGCGTGTTCGTCCGTCTGGTCGACCCGCTCTATCCCGTGAATCAGCTCGATCCGCTCGCCGCCAGCGACACCAAAGACTACGACTATCTGGCGCGGCGCAAGCCGTTCCATCTCTCGCCGCGCGTCGGGCAGGTCGCGACCGACGGCGACATCGCCCGGCCGCTCATCACAGTGCAGGGCACGATGGACACGCTGCTGCCGATCGTGCACCACGGCCGGGCGTTCCGTGACGCCGTGGTGACGGCCGGGCGGACGTCGCTGCACCGCTACTACGAGGTCCAGAACGGCAACCACATCGAGCGGTATCGGCAGACCTGCTGCAACTTCGTCCAGCTGGAGCTCATCCAGCCGCACGCCCATCGCGCATTCCAGCTTCTGCTCGACTGGGTGGAGCGCGGCGTGTCGCCGCCGGCCAGTCAGTGCATCCCCCGCGGCGGCGCCATCGTCAGTGATCCGGCGGCCGCGGCCCGGCCGGAGCGCTGCGCCTCACTGCTCGTGGAGTAAGTTCGCGCGACGACGAATGAGGTCTTTCTGTCTTGACCGCGACATCGAGCGGTGGAGGAGGGAGACATGGATGGCGGAGTGGCGGTGCGCAGTCGGGCCATCGCGCAGCGATTCGTCGGTCACGTGATGACCGCTGCGCCGAGTGCGGTGATGCCGTGGGCAGTGAGTGGCTCTCCTACCGCCAATACCCGGGCGATCCTCAGAGTGTCGTCAAACAGCTGGGAATGATTCCTCAGAGATTCGAAATATGACGAGTGGCGAGAACCGGGACAGGGGACGGGGCAGTGGCGAACGACTCGGCCGCTCGCAGCTCAAGGAAAGTGACTGGGCGGGCTAATCGTCACCGTCCGACGAACTGGTAGGGGAGCGCAGAACGATTCTCTCCTTCGGGGCTACCTGGCGGCCGTGATCTCGTCGATAAGGCCGTAGTTGAGCGCCTCGCGCGCGTCGAGATAACGCCCACGCCGCGTGTCTTCCGCGATCTCCTCGGCGGGCCGGCCCGTGCGCCGGGCGAGGCGACCGAAGAGCCTCCACAACAACTCCTGCTGCTGGCGACTCTGCGCGGCGATCTCCTCCGGGGTGCCGGCAAACCGCGCCGTCGGCTGGGAGAGGTGGAACCGCGCGTGCGGCACGGCGGCGCAGTGATCGGCAGCCGTGACCACGCCGATGGCTGGGCCGCCGATTTGACCCCGGCAAAGGATGCGCAGCGCCGAGCGCAGCGTGTTGGCCGTGTCGATCAGGACGAAGACCGCCCCGAGCGCGCCGGCGGGGCTGTCCAGGTGAACCTCGATCGGCCGGTCCCCGTCGGCGTCCAGCGCCAGGAGCGCGGCCGCTGCCTTCGTCGCCGCGTCGTCGTCGAGCCGACCGGCGACGACCACGATGCGTCGCTCGAAGAGCTGCTCCTGGAGCCAGCCCCCAAGGCTCATGTCGCGAGGATATCGCGCGGCCGTCCCGCGCGCGCTATTGCCGGGGCGGCGTGTGCGCGAACGGCAGCTTGGTGTAACGCGCCTTGTCGACCTCGATCACCAGCGCCACTCGGCCCTCATGGCTCCGCATCGGGAACGGCTTCCCGATGTACTTGTGCGACACGGGATCCATGATCTTGAGGTCCGGGTCGGGACGCCGCTCCACCACGCGGCCGCGGAGCTGCACCTCCTCGTACGGATTGTGGAAGTCCACGATCGACAGGGCTACCCGAGGGTCGCGGCGCGTGTTGCGTCCCTTCAGCGACCCCTCACTCGTGCACACCAGGAGCCGATCGCCCTCGCGCCCAACCCAGACGGGTACGCTGTGGGGTGAGCCGTCCGCCATCAGGGTGGCGAGATGCGCGAAATTTGGGCGGTCGATGAGCGCCGTGGCCTCGGGAGACAGTGGTGCAGGCATGGATACCCTCCTCGGCGTTTAGATGGTTCCCCGGCGAGGGCGGCTTCGAGCCGATGGCGAGCGAACGGCATCCCTGCAAGGGCAAGTCACAATCGGGACTCGAACTGCTATTTCATCCCGGTAGGTTAACCGCGCGGAATTGCGCCAGCTCATCCTTATTTTGGCGCGGAGCCTCGCCTGGGCCGGCGGACGGTCCTCACCTTCCGGCTCTTGCCTCCTCCGCAGAAGAACTGATCGCCGCCATCGGACTCGAGCCCCGAAACGCTCACTCCGGGCGGCATCTCGAGCGTCTCTAGAACTTCTCCCGTTCGAGGATCGACCCGCCTCAAATCGCTCTCGTCGCCTTCCCAGGTGGCGTGCCAGAGCTCTCCGTCGACCCAGGTGACCCCGGTGACGAAGCGGTTGGACTCGATCGTGCGAAGAATCGCCCCTGTTTGGGGATCGACTTGATGGATCTTCCGGTCTCGATACTGTCCCACCCAGAGCGTCCCTTCGGCCCACGTGAGCCCCGAGTCACCGCCGCCGCCGGGCGCCGGGATCGTGGCGAGCACATGGCCGGTCTGCGGATCGATCTTCTGGATGCGATCCTCGGCGAGCTGAAACAGGTGCTGGCCGTCGAAGGCCGTTCCTGCGTGCGCGGCGACATCGATCGAGCGCAGGGTCTTCCCGCTCGCAGGATCGAAGGCGTTCAGCGTGTCTCCGGCAGCAAACCAGACGTTCTGACCGTCATACGTGACTCCATGCACGTTGTCGACACCCGAAAAGGGTCCATATTCACGGATGATCTCGGCCGTTGATTTACGCATGCTTCCATCCTAGCCAATCGGCAGGGGAGCGGGGAGTAACAAGGTCGTCGTGAATCCCCCCACGGGCGGGGTCATCCAACGACGAGCTCGCCCACGGCCGAACGACTGCACCTTGCCTGCTGCCCCCAGCGAGTCGAGCGCCCGCTGCACGGTGCGCTGGCTCGTTCCGAGCGCAAGCGCAAGGCCCGAGCTCGACCACGATTCACCGTCGCCGAGGATGGCGAGCACCGTCGCATGCTCCTCTTCGACGGGCCGCGCCAGCACGACGACCGCGCGTGCGCGGCGCGGCGCCAATGCAAACCCTCGCTTCGTCGCGCTCACGTCGGCCAGCGTCCGAAGCACCGCACGAAGCCGGCCGACTTCGACTCGCAAGCGCGCGCGATGCGATTCATCGGCGCGCCTCGATCCGAAGGCGCGCGCGACGAGCGTGTCCCTCGGGACGTCTCCCGGCCACGCTTCGCCCAACGCGCGTGCGAGCGCGAACAGCACCGGACGCCTGGCGAGCGAGACCGTCTTGCGTGAGTCACGCACGACATGACGGCAGGCGTCGACCACGAATGCGTTCGACGCCAGCAACGCTTCGACCTCCTCGAGCAGGAGAAGTCGCTCCTCGCCACTCGTCATCAGGCGCGCAGCGGGCGTGTTCAGGACGAGGAGTGCGCTTTCGACCTCCGCCGTCAGCGCCGGGATACGTGCGTGGCGCGCGGCGCGCTCGGCCCGAGCGAGCGCAGCGCGCGCCGCCTTCGTCCGGAGGCGCCGGATGGCGATCCCCGCGACCACCAGCTCGTGGACAATTCTCGACGCAGGAGGGAAGGGCGCGGGGTCGAGCTCGGCGAGCGTACGCTCGGCCTCGTGGATGCGCCCGATCAGGAGGAGGCGCCGGACCTCGAGATACCGCGCATACGCGGCGTTGACCCGGTCGCCGCGCGCTTCGAGCGTCGCCCGCGCCGCGTCGAGCGCCTTCGCAGGCCAACCCAGGTCGCGCGAGGCGAGCGCGACGTCGGCTTCCGCGACGATGCACCTCGCGCGGGCCACGGCCTCTCTCGGACCGAAGGCACGCGCTGCACGTCGCAGGAGGGCCTTCGCTCGAACGAGATCGCCGAGCTGCGCCATCGCGATGCCTCGAAGCGCGAGAGCCGGCGCGTCATCGCGCAGGGCGACCCGCTTCAATGCGCCGAGGGGATCGCCCGCCGCGAGGGCCCGCGCCGCGGCCGTGATCAGCGAGTCCATCGGAATCCCGTCACACTTGTCACTCCCACCGTTCCGATACCCGGCGCTAAATGTATCCCATGACCAACGACCATCAGGTCGTATCGAAGGAAGGAGAAGAGCGATGACGAAGCACATGACCGGGACACGTCACGAGTGGCTCGCAGCGCGGCTCGAGCTGCTCGAGGCGGAGAAGGAGCTCACGCGGCGCAGCGACGAGCTGGCGCAGCGGCGGCAAGAGCTGCCGTGGGTTCGGATCGACAAGGAGTATCGATTCGAGACCGACGAGGGGAGCGCCTCGCTGGCAGACCTCTTCCGAGGGCGCTCGCAGCTCCTCGTCTACCACTTCATGTTCGGGCCCGACTACAAGGCGGGGTGTCCGTCCTGCTCGGCGATCGCGGACGGCTTCAACGGGTTCGCCGTGCACCTGGCCAACCACGACGTCATGCTTTGGGCGGTGTCGCGGGCGCCGCTCGCGAAGCTGCAGGCATACAAGCGGCGGATGGGGTGGACGTTTCCCTGGGCGTCCTCGTTCGGCGGCGACTTCAACTCCGACTTCAGCGTTGGATTCACCGAGGAGCAACAGCGCGAGAGGGGCATCGAATACAACTTTCGCCGCGAGGCGCCCTGGCAGGGCGACAGCGAGGGGGCTGTTGCGTTCGCGGCCATGACGGGAACCGACGCGGCCACATACGCGCGCGAGAGGCCCGGCGTAAGCGCGTTCGCGCTCGAGGATCGCGTCGTCTACCACACCTATTCGGCCTATTCGCGCGGAGTGGACGGCCTCTGGGGCATGTACCAGTGGCTCGACCGCGCCCCCAAGGGGCGCAACGAGCAGGGCGTCTGGTGGCGCCGCCACGACGAGTACAACAAGGGCTGAGCGAAGTCGTCATGCGAGACGCGCTTGCCGGCTCGACGGCCTCCGGTGAAGATGTCGTGCGTTGCGGCGCAGCAGGCGTCATAACGAGGAGGATCGCAGCCATGGCGACGACGGACGTGTACCCGGGCAAGGATCTCGGCACGCTCGAGCTCACGATCACAGACGAGATGGTGCATCACTACATCAAGGGGCTGGACGAGCCGAACCCCTGGTACACGACCGCATCGCCCTTTGGCGGACCGGTGGCTCCGGTGATCGTCTATCAGCAGGCGGACAGCGAGTTCAAGGGCTGGTATCTCGACAACCTGTTCGGCAACCTGTGGCGGCGTCAGGAATGGGAGATCCATGCGCCGACGCGCGTTGGACAGGTTCTGCGCTGCAGCGCGCGGGTGGCCGATCGCTACCGGAGGCGCGATCGCGAGGTCGTCGCGCAGGAGATGTGGGTGCGCGACGAGGCCGGACACCTGATCGCGCGCAGCATCCATCACCAGAGCTTCCTGGCGGAGCAGACCAGCGGCGAGGTCACCTTGCGCGATCCGACGAGCAAGGAAGGCGCCCGGCAAGAGGGTGAGCCCTCCGGGCAGCCGCTGTCGGTCGAGCTCCACAAGACGTTCACGGAAGCGATGTGCAACGAGTTCTTCTTCCGCAGCCGGAACTATCACAACGACAAGGCCGCCTCGAAAGAGCTCGGCTTCGGAGACACCGTGATCGGGGGCCGCATGACGCTCTCGTGCGTCACCGAGCTCCTGACCCGGCATTTCGGCCGCGGCTTCTACCTGGGCGGCCGCCTGGACGTGAAGTTCACCAACGTGCTGTGGCCGAACGAGCCCTTCACGACGCGAGGGATCATCACGGGCCGTCGCGTCGAGGGCGGCCAGACGCGCGCCGACGTCACGGTCTTCTGCGAGAAGGCTGACGGAACGAAGATCATCGTGGCCAGCGCGAGTGCTCTCGAGGGTGGTTGATGACCCTGGCGCACGGTACAGACCGGCTGGAGTCGGCTCGCCTCAACTTTCCCTCGATACTTGTCCCAGCGCCACGCGAGGCGCCCCGGGCACGATGGCCAGGTGAACCGGGTTCACGCCGGGAATCTGACCGGCCAGCGCGTGGATGGCGTCTTCCGCCTGCTCGAGCGGCAGCGAATACGTGTGCATCTTCGCAAACGGATAGCGGCCGGACTCGATGATGTCGATCGCGCGGAAGGTATCGTCGACCGGCATGCTCAGCACGCCGCGGATCGTCAGCTCCTTGTAGATCACGTCGTCCACCGGTAGCTCGCGCGCCGGGCGCATGCCCTTGAGGCCGGCGACCACGACACGGCCCTTGCGGACGGCAATAGCGATGGCGTGATTCAACGACTGGGGAGCGTAGGGCGTGGTGTCGACGACCACTTCGGCGCCGCCGCCGGTGATCTCCCGCACGCGGGCCACCACGTCATCCGTCTCGGCGTTCACGGTGGCATCGGCGCCGAGCTCACGGGCGAGCGCCAGCTTCTGAGCATCGCGGCTGAGCCCGGTGATGACGACCTGCTTCGCGCCGGCTGCGCGCGCTGCGATGACGGAGCAGAGCCCGCGCTGTCCGGCGCCCAGGACGACGACACGATCGCCCGGCCCGGTGCCGGGAACGGAGGCGGCCCACGAGAGCCCCGCGGCAAGCGGATTGAACATCACCGCGACTCCGGCCGGGATCTTCGGGTCCATCTTCTTGAGGACGGTATAGGGCGACAGGTACATGAGCTCGGCGTACCCGCCCCAGAGCTGCGGCGGCTTGTTGACGTCGGTGTAGCCGTACGTGCCGCCCCGCTTGCGGCAGAGCCGCGGCTCCCAGCGCGAACACGCCTCGCAGCGGCCGCAGCCGTAGCCCGACCGGACAGCGACGCGGTCACCCTCGCGCACGCCCCACCGCTGTCGCGCGTTGGCGCCGATCTCCTCGATGACGCCGAGCGGCTCGTGACCGGGGATGACCGGGAACGGCGTGTAGTCCTCGTGGGGCGGCTGGGCGCCTTCGTACTGCTCGTAGTCGCTGCCGCAGATGCCGCACGCTTCGATCCTGAGCAACCCGTCATCCGGCCCGATCGTTGGCCGCGCGAACTCCCGCGCCTCGAGTGTCTTCGGCTTGACCAGCACGGCTGCGCGTACGAGTGTCATGTCGGATAGGATAAGCGCGACCGTGATCTTTCGCAGCCCGCACCCGGACGTTCCCATCCCCGACGTGCCGTACTCGAGCTTCATCCTCCGGCACGCGCGCGATCGCGCCGATCGGCCCGTCCTCGTCGACGGCCCCAGCGGGCGAACGCTCACGCAGGGACAGGTCGCCGGGGGCGCGCGGCGGATGGCGGCCGGTCTCGCACGCCGTGGCTTCACCAAGCGCGACGTCGTGGCCATCTGCAGCCCGAACCTGCCCGAGTATGCGCTGGCGTTCCACGGCTCGCTCATGATCGGCGGCATCGTGACGACGGCCAATCCGCTGTATACGCCCGAGGAGCTCGGCTTCCAGCTCCGCGATACCGGCGCGAAATATCTGATCACGATCCCGCTGTTCCTCGACAAAGCGCGCGAGGCCGCGCGCGGCACGTCGGTGCGCGAGATCTTCGTGTTCGGCGACCCGCCGCCCGAGAACGCCGGCGCGACACCTTTTGCCGCGCTCCTCGACAATGACGGCGATCCGCCGGCGGTCAGCATCGATGCAACGAACGACCTCGCGGTGCTTCCATACTCGAGTGGCACCTCCGGCCGGCCGAAGGGTGTGATGCTCACGCATCGCAACCTCGTGGCCGTGACCCGCCAGGTCGAGGCGCAGGCGCAGATCGACGAGACCTGGCGCACGCTCGGCATCCTGCCCTTCTTCCACATCTACGGCCAGGCGGTGCTCATGAACTTCCCGCTCTACCTGGGCGGCCTCTGCGTCACCATGCCCCGGTTCGATCTGGCGGAGTTTCTCAGGCTCATCCAGGAATATCGGCTGACGCATCTCTACCTGGTGCCGCCGATCGTGCTCGCTCTGGCCAGGCATCCGCTCGTCGACCAGTTCGATCTCTCGTCGGTCAAGCTGATCGGGTCCGGGGCGGCTCCGCTCGACGAGAATCTCCAGCGCGCCTGCGCCGACCGTCTCAAGTGCCTGGTCACCCAGGGCTACGGGATGACCGAGACG
>QHTB01000102.1 GCA_003220615.1 Candidatus Rokuibacteriota bacterium | reverse complement strand
CCGCCCAGGCCATCCTCGCCGCGCTCTTCGTCCGGGAGCGGACCGGGAAAGGCCAGCGCGTCGAGACGTCCCTGCTGCACGCGTCGATCGCGCTCCAGTCGGGAAATTTCGTGGACTACAAAGGCAAGCAGCATATTTTCCGCGACAACCCGACCTACCGGCTCTACCGTGGTCGCGATGGCCAGTGGTTCTTCCTGGCCTGCGGCAACCAGACGTTCTGGGTGAAGCTCTGCAAGGCCCTGGGCCTCGACGATCTCGCGGACGACCCGCGCTTCGCCTCGTGGCTGCTGCGTCTCGACAACCGCGAGGCGCTCCTGCCTCTGCTCGAGTCGCGCTTCGCGTCCGAGCCGCGCGATCACTGGCTCGGGCTCCTGGCCAAGCACGACATCCCGGCCGCGCCCGTGCAGACGATGCTCGACTTCATGAATGATCCTGCCGTCCGCCACCTCGACATGGTGCGCGACTACGATCATCCCGACGTCGGCCCGCTGCGCCTCATGGGCCAGCCGCTGGCGTTCAACGAGACCCCGGCGCAGGATCCGGGTCCGCCGCCCACGCTCGGAGAGCACACGAACGACGTGCTGCGCGAGCTGGGCTACGATGCCGCGGCCATCGCCGACCTGCACACACGCGGCGTGGTCGGAGGGCCGGCAGCGTGAAGTACGAGGCCATCCGTTACGAGGCCGCCGACGGCATCGCGACCATCACGCTCGACCGCCCCGACGTCCACAACGCGATGAACGAGACGATGCGCCGGGAGCTGACGGAATGCTTCACGACGCTCGCCACCGACGACGGCGTGCGTGTCGTGGTCGTCACCGGCGCAGGCCAGCGCGCGTTCTCGGCCGGCGCCGACATCCGCGAATTCGTCGCGCCCCAGGTGCCGACCGTCTTCCGCGAGTCCCGCAAGCGCGTGGACTTCCGTCAGGCGATGGACCGGTGTCCGCAGCCGATCATCGCGGCCATCCGCGGCTTCGCGCTGGGCGGTGGCCTGGAGCTGGCGCTCGCCTGCGACATTCGCCTGGCCAGCGACGACGCTCAGCTCGGACTCACCGAGGTCAACCTCGCCATCATCCCGGGCGGCGGCGGCACCCAGCGCCTGCCCCGGCTCGTGGGCCGTGGCAAAGCGCTCGAGATGATCCTCACCGGCACCCGAATCAGCGCGAGCGAAGCGCTGGCCATCGGGCTGGTGGAGCGCGTGGTGCCGGCGGCCGAGGTGCTAGCTCAGGCCCAGACGCTGGCGCGCACGCTGGCCGACAAGGCGCCGGTGGCACTGCGCTACGCCAAGGAAGCGGTGGTCAAGGGCCTGGAGCTCCCGCTCAGCGACGGGATCCGGCTCGAGAACGATCTGGCCACGCTGCTCCGCACGACGGACGACCGGGTCGAAGGCGCGCGCGCGTTCCTCGAAAAACGCAAGCCGCGCTTCACCGGTCGCTGATGCCGTTTTCCTACTACGCACGACTCTCTCGTGCGCAGCAGGCGATCTACCGCAAGAGCGACGAGATCATCGAGGTCCGGCTGCCACGGCCGGAGGATCTCCATCCGCTCGTCGAGGACCTGGCCACCGCGCTGACCTCCGAAGATCGCGCGCTCACGCAGGAGACGACCGCGCGCCTGATCCTCGGACTCTGCAAGGTCCTCGGCCTGCCGCCGGTTCGGGTGGAGGTCCTGGCCGCGCGGCCTCACGCGCGCTGGGGCGAGCTGCACGGGCTCTACACGGCCGAGCGTGGCCGCACGCCCAAGATCCAGCTCTGGATGCGCACGGCCAAGCAACGGCGGGTCGTGGCCTTCCGGACGTATCTCCGAACGCTCTTGCACGAGGTCGGTCACCACGTCGACTACACGCTGCTGCGCCTGCGCGACTCGATGCACACTGAGGGGTTCTACAAGCGGGAGTCGAGCCTGTTCCACCAGCTCGTGCCCGAGGAAAGGACGTCCGCCATGCCCACGATCGAGGAGTACGCCAAACAGCCCATCGCCCAGCGGCTCGAACGGCTGGAGCGAACCGCCGGTGAGCTCGTCGCCGCGGTGAAGGGTCACAACCCCGGCGTTCTAGGCCGGCGTCCCGATGGCAAGAACTGGGCAGGTGTGGAAGTGCTGTGCCACCTGCGCGACACCGAAGAATTCTTCCAGCTCCGCTTCGAGGCGATCACCACGATGGACGATCCGAAGTTCTCGCCGGCCACTCCGGACCGCTGGGCGGAGGAGCGTCAGTACCTGCGTAACGAAGCGGGCGAGGCGCTGGCCGCGTTCCGGCGGCGCCGCGAGGAGAACCTGACGGCGCTCAAGAAGATGACGGCGGAGCAGTGGAAGCGGGCCGGCATTCATCCCGCCCGCGGCCGCATGAGCGCCGACGACGTGCTGGCACTCATGGCCTGGCACGACGACAACCATCTCGACCAGCTCAAGCGCGCCCTCGACGGACGTCCCTGATCGGCGGCGGCGCTCCTAGTCAACCCGCCTCATGGGAAAGACTGGGCGGTGCCGCCTTGAAATCTGGTCTCCGCCAGCAGCCCGGGCAGGCCGTTCACCCAGGCGTCGATGATGAGCCGTTGTCGCCTCCTCGTTCCAGCCATCGGCCTCGGCGCCGGGGCCGCGACGAGCTTTCTCGGTATCGGCGGCGGCGCCATCATCGTGCCCCTGCTCATGATCGCCGTCGGCCTGCCCTTCAAGGAGGCCGTCGGGACGTCGCTGGCGGCGGTGCTGGTCATCTCTACGGTCGGCGTCATCTCCACCCTTGCCGTCGATGCGAGCAACGTCGCGTGGATGGTCGCCGCGGTGCTGACGGCCGGCACGCTCACCGGCTCGTTGATCGGTGGCCGCGTGCTGGCGCGCGTGGGCGATCGCCCGCTCCGTCTCGGCTTCGCCGCCCTGCTGGTCCTCACCGGCTGGCGCCTCGTGACCACTCCAGCAGCCGGCGCCAGCGGCGCACTGACGCTCGGCCTCACTCCCACGCCGATCCATGCGGTCGTCTTCGTGATCGGAGTCGCCGCAGGCGTGACGTCCGTGCTCTTCGGCCTGGGCGGAGGCGTCGTCATCGTTCCCGCGCTGCTCATGGCGTTTCCCGAAGCGCCCTTCCGGATGGTCGCGGCCACGTCGCTCCTCACCGTCATTCCGACGTCGGTCCTGAGCATCGTGCCGCACGCCCGACTGGGGACCATCGACCGTCGCCTGGTGAGCGTTCTGGCGCCGGTTGGGATCGTGAGCGCCATCGGCGGCGCTTGCGCCGTGAACGTCGTGCCGGCATGGCCCTGCCGTATCGCGTTCGCGCTCTTCCTCGTGTTCGTCGTGTCCCGACTGGTTGTCGATCGCGGCGCTTCGGCGGCAGGCAAGGCGCAGGGCGAGGGACTCCCGAATCTCGCCGCCGTGGCGGCGCGGCTCCACGCGCTCCCCGGCGACGCGCTCTGTCAGATCCACCGCCTGGCCGCCGTCAGCATCGCCCGGCTGCCCACCTCGTAGACCTCAGCGGAACGCGGAGGCGACCTCGCTCATGAAGCGATCGAGGAGCGGACGCGGATCCTTGGGGAAGAACATGGACGGCGCGAAGACCATGCCGACGCCGGCGTCCCGGAGCCGGCCGAGCTTGTCGCGCACCTCGCCGACCGAACCCGCCAGCAGCAGATCGCGCACCATCACCTCGGGATAGCCCATCCGGCGCGACACCGCGGTGGCGAGCGCATCGACCTCGTCGCGTCGGTCGGTGATGAGGATCGGCATGTTGGCCGAATGCACGATCGATTTGGGGTCGCGGCCGATCTCCGCGCACTTTTCGTCGAGGATGCGGCCCTTGCGCCTGAGCGCATCGGGGCCGCCCCACACGTTCCAGTGGTCGGCGTGGCGGGCCACGATGCCGAGCGTGACCTTCTCGCCGCCACCGCCGATCATCAATTCGGGGTGCGGGCGCTGCACGGGCTTGGGCTCGAGCGGCGCGTCGCTCAGCGAGTAGAACTTCCCGTCGAGCGTCGCCTTGGACTGGGTCCACAGCGCCTTGATGACCCGGCACGCCTCGTCGAGCCGCGCCAGCCGCTCGCCCACCGTGTAGAACGGGATGCCGTACGCGGCGTGCTCGTTCTCCTGCCAGGCCGCGCCGAGGCCGAGGATGAGCCGCCCGCCCGAGATGACGTCCACAGTCGCCGCCATCTTCGCCACCACGGCCGGATGACGGTACGTGTTGCCGACGACGATCGTGCCGATCCGCATGCGGGGCACGACGGGCGCGAGCGCCGCCAGCGTCGCCCAGCACTCGAGGACGTTGCCGACACGCTCCTTCGTGTTCGGCATGAAGTGATCGGTGACGCAGGCGGCGTCCCAGCCGGTCGCCTCGGTGTGCCGCCACAGCTGCAGCACGTCGTCCCAGGTCGTATTGGTGAGGCTCGTGAAGATTCCGAACCGCATCGCTCAGCCCTCCTTCACGATGGCCTGGGCGGCCGCGAGCTGCTGCGGGTCGGCGCAGGCGATGAGCACGTCACCGGCCGCCAGCCGGCGGTCGGGTGGCGGATTGAACTCCGTGCTGCCGTCGTACCCCCGGATCGCGAATACGATGACGCCGGCACGCTCCTGGAGCCGGAGCTTGCTCAGCGCCTGTCCGCCAACCGTGCCGTCCACGGGGATCTCTTGCACGCGCACGGCATCGTCGGCGCGAAGCATGGTGTCGAGCACGCCGACCACGCGCGGCCGCACCATTTCGGAGGCCAGGCGCAGGGCGCCGATGGCCTTGTTGCTCACCACGGCGTCCGCCCCGGCTTTGAGGAGCTTGGCGCGGGAATCCTCGCCCATGATGCGGGACACGATGCGCAGGTTGGGATTGAGCTCACGCGCGGTCAGGATCGTGAACAGGTTATCCTTGTCCGAGGGCATCGCGCCGATGAGGCCCCGCGCCCGCTCCACGCCGGCCTGGCGCAGCACCTCACCGTCGGTGGCATCGCCGATCAGGTAGGTGACGGTGGGGCCGAGCTTGCGCAGGGCAACCTCCTGGTCGCGCTCGACCTCGATGAGGACGAACGACTCACCGGTGCGTAAGAACTCGATCGCGATGTGCCGGCCGGTCTCGCCGGCCCCACAGACGATGATGTGATCGCGCAGAGCCGCCAGGCGTCGTTCCATCTTCCGCTTCTCCCACATGTGGGACAGGTCGCCTTCCACCCAGAAGGCGGTGATGGCGCTCAGGCCGTACAACACGGTGCCGAGGCCGGCCACGATCAGCACGAGGGTGAACGCCCGGCCCGTCTTCGACAGCGGATGCACCTCGCCGTAGCCGACCGAGGACACGGTGGTGACGGTCATGTACAGCGCGTCGAACGCGCTCCAGCCCTCGATCACAACGTAGCCCACGGTGCCGCCACCGATGACGGCGACCAGCAGGAGCACGATGTGAAGCAGGCGGGCCGAGACCACGCGGCGTCGACTCCGTGCCCGCGGTTACATCCGCGGTTTCTGCTGACCGGGACGGTACGGCTCCTCGACGGCCCTCTTCGTGGCCGGCGGCGTCACCGCCACCCACCCGCGGCTCTTCATGCAGTCCTCGTCGACGGTGCCGCTCTTGGTGCACGAGGCGAGATCGCGCCGGAACTCGGCGGTCGTGTACGACTGCTCGAGCTTCATCCACTGCCGGTCCGTCTCGGTCCCGCAGGCGGCAAGGACGAAGATGCTGAAGATCAGGGGAGACAGTCTGTGAAGTCGCATTTGACGGGCATTCTACCGGGTGTATGGTCTACTCGGGAACCCCTCCCATGGACACTCGCTCGGGTCAGGACCTCAGATCTGCGCTGACGGAGGTCGGCGACCGGCTGATTGCGATTCTTCCCGCCATCCTCCTCATGCTGGCCCTCGTCACCGTGGGGCTCGTGGTGGCCGCCGTGGCGCGAGCCCTGGTGCGCCGCATCGCCCGCGCCATCGGGTTCGACCGCGCCATGGAACGGTGGGGCGTCGCTGGTGGTCTGCGCCGTGGGGGGGTGTTGCGCTCGCCGTCGGACGTCCTTGGCATGGTCTGCTTCTGGACGATCTTCGTCGTCTTCGCCAGCCTCGGGATCGACGCCCTCGGCACGCAGGGCGCCACCGTGTTCCTGCTCTCGTTCGTGTCGCCGCTCTTCGCGGCGTTGTTGATCCTGGTCGTCGGCTGGCTCGTGGCCAATTTCTTGAGTCAGGGCATCCTCATCGCCGCCGTCAATGCGGGCGTGCCGGAGGCGCGCCTGCTCGCCCGCGCGGCGCACTGGGGCGTGATCCTCTTCGCCGGCGCCACCGCGCTGACCCATCTCGGCATCGGCAAGGAGATGGTGCTGGTCGCGTTCGGCATCACGTTCGGCGGTCTCGTCTTCGCGCTGGCGCTGGCCTTCGGGCTCGGCGGCCGGTCGATCGCGCGCCAATTGCTCGAGCGACGGCTGCGCCGCGAGGCCCCGCCCGAGCGCGAGCGCCTCACGCACCTGTAGTCCCCGACCCACCCCGGCGCGCTCGCGTACAATCCCCGCCCGGAGGAGCCATCATGCCGACCGCGCGCGTCAACGGCGTCGATCTGTACTACGAGGAGACCGGCCAGGGCTTCCCGCTGGTGTGGAGTCACGAGTTCGGCGGCGACCACCGGTCGTGGGAGCAGCAGGTCCGTTACTTCGGCCGGCGTTATCGCGTCGTCACCTACAACCACCGCGGCTACCCGCCGTCGGAGGTACCGAAGGACGCGAACGCGTATTCCCAGGAGACGCTGATCGAGGACGTGCACCAGCTCCTCCGCCGGCTCGGCATCGGCCAGGCCCACATCGCCGGCTGCTCGATGGGCGCCAACGTGGCGCTGAACTTCGCGCTGGCCCATCCGGCGATGACGAAGAGCGTCGTGGTGGTCGGCGGCGGAGCAGGCTCGGTCGAGCGCGACACGTTCGTCAGCCGCCAGCGCGCCACGGCGGAGGCGATCGAGCGCGAGGGTATCGAGGCCCTCGTCCGCAACTTCGCGTCGAATCCGACGCGACGCTCGTTCCGGTTGAAGGATCCCCGAGGGTGGGACGAGTTCGTCGGTTACGTGCGCGAGCACTCGGCCCCGGCGTGCGCGCACCTCATCCGCGGTGTCATGCTGCGTCGACCGACGGTCGAGGAGATCGAGCCGCGGCTGCGCGAGCTGCGCGTGCCGGCGCTCATCGTCGTCGGGGACGAGGACGAGCCGTGCGTGGAGCCGTCACTGATGATGCGCCAGCTCATCCCCGGCGCCGGCCTGCTCGTCGTGCCGCGCACCGGCCACACCGTGAACCTCGAGGAGCCGGGGCTCTTCAATCTTCACGTGGCCGAGTTCCTGGCCGCGGTGGAGCAGAACCGCTGGGCGCCTTGAAGAAGACGTAGCCGACACCGGCGCGATCGAGCCAGACGCGCTCGAGCTCACGGCGCCGATAGCGGCGTGGCACCGTGCCGGCGGTGGCCGCGGCCGGATCGTTCGCGAGCACGTCGTCGCCGTCGTAGCCGGTGAGGACGACGAGGTGGCCGGTCGTCGCGACGATGGCCGCGCCGGTCAGCTCGCCTGCCTCGTAGCGTACCGAGGCGATGATCGGCAAGCCGTGATCGAGGCACCACGCCGCCGCTGTCCAGTCGGGAAAGCGCAGCAGGTAGCCGGGGATTCCCCTCCGGGCCGCCGCGGACACCGCCGCGGGCCACACACCGCAGATATCGAGCGCCGGGTGAAAGACGTCGGCGGCCAGACGCTCGGGCGTCACGCCCACACCGAGATAGCCGAGCACCATCGCCACGCTGGTCGGCGAGCAGATCCGTGAGGCGAGTGCCGGATCCGCCTCCATCTGGCTCAGCGCGGGGACCGACAACCGAGCGCTTCCTTCCGGCGCCGGTGCCATTCGTCCGACGTCTGACCCATCGCTGACCGACAACGTGACGAGCCACGGACGACCGAAGAGCGCGGCCGCGTCGCCACTGCGCACGCGCACCCGCAGCTTGATCTCGCCGACCGCGGCCCTGGATGTCCACACGTCGATCTGACTTTCGATGCCGTCCACGGGCGGGTATGGGAAAAAGTCTGCGGGCCCCACCGTCGTCGTCGCGATCCACGGCGACCACCCGGCCGTGCTCTTCACCGCGAGCTCGAAGCGAAACGCGAACGCCGACGCCCCCAGCACGCTGAGCGCCGGGACGAAATGACGGACAGCGGCGCGAGGC
Organism: Candidatus Rokuibacteriota bacterium; assembly: GCA_003220615.1. Lineage (GTDB taxonomy): Bacteria > Methylomirabilota > Methylomirabilia > Rokubacteriales > CSP1-6 > 40CM-68-15. Next base: position 4,550 of record QHTB01000102.1, on the reverse strand, counting down.
CGCCACGGCCCGAGATCCACCACGGCATCGGCGCCCTCGGCGACGGCGGAGGGAAGCGCGTCGACCGTCCGCCGGCAAGACGGCGGAATCACAGCCGTCACCGCCTCGGTCGGGATGGCGGAGACGGCCGCGAAGAGGTCGGTGTTCAGGCGGGGCTCCGCATCACGGACTTCGCATCACGGGCACATCGATTGCACTTTCGCGCGCCAAACGGCCGACGGACTCGGCACACAGGGAAGGAACGTTCATGACCTTCGGCAAATGTATCTGGGACGGTTGCACACGTCACGCAAGCAAGGCATCCACCGCAGCGTGCCGCACTCACCACGCGTTGATCCGTCAGGCGCGTTGCGGCGGCTGTCAGGGGCGACTCGCCAGCCGTCAGGAGCTGGAGACGCGGCGTTGTCGGCGCTGCGCCGTCGAGCGCGCCGCCTGAGGAGGCGTGGCACCGGCGTTGCACCCATAGCGGGTGTGGACGGGAGCTCGGACCCCACCAACGACGGCGCGCAGCAGGAAATCATCTACCGCTTCTCGGTCAATCGCGGGATGGCCGTCGCGCTCGTCATCGAAACGCCGGACTGGTACTCGGGCCTCCTCCAGTCAGCGCTCGCCCGCGTCAGGATCGAAGGTCAGAACTAGCCGCCACCACCCCGAGCGCTTCGTCGAACACCCGCAGGGTTTCGTCGATGTCGGCGTCGGTGTGCGTCACCGACACGTAGATCTTGTTCGACGCCTTCACCACGCCCCGTCGCAAACACTCTTCGTTGAAGCGCCGGATCTTGCGCGGGTCGGCGGTGATGACCGCGCGGTGATCCACGATCGGCCGGTCGGTGAAGAGAATGTCGAAGACCGGCGGCTCACCCGTCACTTGCGCGGTCAGCCCGTGCCGGCGCGCAGCGTCGGCCAACCCCTGCCGCAGCCGCGTGCCCATCGTGTGAAGGCGATCGTACGTTCCCGGCGTGCGGAGCTCGCCCAGCGTGGCGACTCCGGCCGCGGCGGCGATCGGATTGCCGTTCAGCGTTCCCGATTGCCACACGTAGTCGGTCGTGCCCTCGAGCGCCGGATCGAAGTGACGCATGATCTCGGCCGGTCCACCGACCGCCCCCAGTGGGAAGCCGCCGGCGATGACCTTGCCGAGCGTCACCAGGTCGGGGACGACGCCGTAGTACTCCTGAGCGCCGCCGTAGGCGAGGCGGAAGCCCGTGACGATCTCGTCGAAGATCAGCGGCACGCCATAGCGCCGCGTGACGGCGCGGACGCCCTGCAGGAACCCGGGCGCCGGCACGACCACACGCTGATACGGCTCGCAGATCACCGCCGCCAGCTCTTCGTGGTGGGCCGCGATGATCGCCTCGGTCGTGGCGAGATCGTTGTACGGCGCCACCAGCACGGTCGATTCGACGGCGTGGGGCACGCCGCCGGAGTCGGGCGTCGGCGCCGGGAAGGCCTTGGGCGACCGCGTGCTGACGCTCATCGCGCCGTAGTCGTGGGTGCCGTGCCAGCCGCCCTCGAACTTGAGGATCTTGTCGCGGCCCCGGTAGGCGCGGGCCACGCGCAGCGCGAAGAACGTCGCCTCGCTGCCACTCGACGTGAAGCGCACCTGCTCGCAGCACTTGACCGCGCGCACCAGCTCCTCGGCCAGCTCGATGACCGGCTCGTTGAGGAGCATGTACGTCGTCCCGCGAGAGAGCTGGCGCTGGACGGCCCCGACGACCGCCGGGTGGGCGTGGCCGAGCAACATCGGGCCGGAGCCGAGCAGGTAGTCGATGTACCGGCGGCCCGTGGTGTCCCAGAGATACGCGCCGCGGCCCTCGCGCACGACGAACTCGAGGCCGGGGCCACTGCGATGACTGCCGAGAACACCGCCAGGGAACACGCGCGCGGCGCGCTGGATCACTTCAGGAACGTCGCTCATGATCGCCTCCCTCGGGTCCCGCCATCATACGCTGGAAGGCACCAGGACACCGGTGCCGGTGAGACGTCCCGCCTTGAGCAGGGCGAGGGCATAGTTGGCGTCCTCCAGCGGAAAGCGGGTGATCGTCGGCCTGATCGGGATCCGCGCGGCTTCGGCGAGTAGCTCGGCGCCGTCAGCGCGCGTACTGGCGGTGACGCTGCGAATCGCGCGCTCATGGTAGAGATCGCCGTACGCGAGCGCGGGAATCTCGCTCATGTGGATGCCGGCCAAAGCCACCGTGCCGCCGGCGGCGAGGTTGCGCAGCGCCCGCGGCACCAGGTCTCCCGCCGGCGCGAAGATGACGATGCCGTCGGCCGGCGTCGGCATCCGATCGCTGGGCTCCCCTACCCACGCCGCTCCCAGCGCGCGCGCCAGCTCGCGGTGGGCCGGCTCTCGCGTGCAGACGTACACGGTCGAGCCGCGGGCCACCGCGATCTGAAGCGTGATGTGCGCCGACGAGCCGAAGCCGTAGAGGCCGAGCGTCCCGCCCGGAGCGACTGCCGCGAGCTTGAGCGCGCGGTAGCCGATGATGCCGGCGCACAGGAGCGGCGCCGCCTCGGCGTCACCGAAGACCGGCGGCAGCGGATAGACGTACGCCTGCGGCACCACGGCGTACTCGGCGTACCCACCGTCGGCGTGATACCCCGTGAACTCCGCTCGCGCGCACAGGTTCTCGCGAGCGCTCGTGCAGTACGCGCACGTCCCACACGTCCACCGCAGCCACGCGACGCCGACGCGCGTGCCCGGCAGCGGGCCGCCGTCACCCGGGCCCGCGCGGAGCACACGGCCCACGGCCTGGTGACCGGGGACGAGCGGTGCGCGCAGCAGGGGCAAGTCGCCTTCCGCGATGTGGAGATCGGTGCGGCAGATCGCGCACGCGGTCACGATGATCAAGACTTCCCCGCGGCCGGGCTCGGGAATCGGCACGCGGCGGCGCTCGAGCGGCCGCTCGGAAATGGGGGCCTGGGCGGGCAGAACCATCGCCCTCATGCTCGGCGCGTCGGCGGGCAGCGACGTCAGGCGGTCGAAGGAGCGAGGTCACCGGCGCGCGCGAGGATCTTGCGCGCGCGCGTGAGATGGGGCGCGTCCACCATCTGGCCCTTGAACGTGAAGGCATAGACACCGCGAGCGCGGGCCTCGGCGAACGCCGCGACGAGCTGGCGCGCCTCGTCCACCACGGCGACGTCCGGAGTGAACGCGGCGTTGATCACGGCGATCTGGCTGGGATGGATGGAGATCTTGCCGGTGAATCCCATGTCGATCGCGTCCTCGCACTCACGGCGGAGGCCGTCGAGGTCGGCGATGTCGGTGTAGACGGTATCGAGCGCCTCGGTCCCGGCGGCCGACGCGGCGACCGCGCACATGACCCGGGCGTGGCGGGGAATGTCGAGGTACTTGCCGGCGGCATCGCGCACGCGGCCGAGGCCCATGGCCGCGCCGAGATCCTCCACGCCCCAGGAGATCGCGACGGTGCGGGGCGTGGCGGTGGCAACGTCCTTGATGTTGAGCAGCCCTTCCGGCGTCTCGGTCGCGATGATCGTGAGACGCGTCGTCCCGTGCGGGATGCCGTGGCGGTATTCGAGGCCGTCGAGGAGCTGAGCGACCTCGCGGATGTCGGCGGCGCTGCGTGGCTTCGGCACCACGTAGCCGTCGGGCCGGCCGGCGATCGTCTCTTCGAGATCGGCGCGGCCGAAGCCGGTCACCAGAGGGTTCATGCGGATCCAGCGCTCACGGCCACCGAAGTCGAGCTTCTCGAGCCACGTGCGCACGATCGGCCGCGTGGCCGCCTTGCGGTCGGGGGACACGGCGTCCTCGAGGTCGAGGATCAAGCCGTCGGCGGGCAGCGTCAGCGCCTTGGCGATCATCTTCTCGTTGCCGCCGGGCACGAAGTGGAGCGAGCGTCGCCGGTCGCGGATCATCGCGCGGCCTCGCGCTTCCGCATCATCGCGTTGCGACGCGCCTTCATCACGACGTCGCCGTGCTGGTTGGTGGCCCGGTGCTCGAACGTCACGATGCCCCACTGCGGCCGTGACTTCGACTCGCGCTTGTCCACCACTTCCGTCTCGGCATAGATCGTGTCGCCGTGGAACACCGGCTTCGGGAACTCGATCTTCTCGAAGCCGAGATTGCCCACGGTGGTGCCGAGCGTCGTCTCGCCGACCGAGAGTCCGACGGCGATGCCCAGCGTCAGGACGCTGTTGACGAGCGGCTTGCCGAACTCCGCCTTGGACGCGGCGTGGAAGTCGATGTGCAGCGGCTGTGGATTCATGGTGAGGCACGAGAAGAACACATTGTCGGATTCGGTGATGGTGCGGCCGGGCTGATGGCGAAAGGTCAGCCCGATTTCGAGCTCCTCGAAGTATTTCCCCGCCACGGTTGCCTCCTCCCGACCGCGACTGGGCGCCGGGGAACGCTAGGATATACTAGCGGTCCCAGCAGAGAAACGCCTGTCGCGACGCCATCTTACGAGAGTCGCGTTTCGCTCTGGACTGGCGGGTCATATAGTACGACAACGTAGTCTAAAAGCGCCTGAGCCGGGTCGCAGCCTTGACCAGTTTCGGGTCACGGACCTCGAGGTAGATCGCTGTCGTGGCCG
>QHTB01000101.1 GCA_003220615.1 Candidatus Rokuibacteriota bacterium | reverse complement strand
GACAGAGCCTGGAAGCAGCATGCCGCGATCGATGGGCCGCCCGCGACGTGCGTCGCAGCGACGGTGGCCGGGCCGCTGATCGGCACCGAGCAAGCGCACCTCCTCAGGCTGACCGACAGCGGGCTCGCGCGTGTGGACTCGTTCGAAACGGTCGCCGGCCGCGAGGCGTGGTACACGCCCTGGGGTGATCCGGCCGACGTGCGATCGATCGCGGTCGCGGCCGACGGAACGATTTACGTGAACGTCCACGTCGGTGGCGTCGCACGCTCGCGCGATGGCGGGGCGTCCTGGGCGCCGACCGTGGACATCGAGGCGGACGTCCACCAGGTGCTCGCTCACCCGTCGCGCGCCGAGGTGGTCCTGGTCGCCGCTGCGGAAGGCCTCGGCGTCAGCCAGGATGGCGGCGATGCATGGCAGTTCGCAAGCACCGGCCTGCACGCTCACTACATGCGCGCGGTCGCCGTCGCCGGCGAGCACGTGCTGATCTCTGCGTCCACGGGATTCCACGGCCGACGCTCGGCGATCTACCGCAAGCGGCTCGAGGGCGGGACGCGCTTCGAGCGCTGCGCCGAGGGCCTGCCGAAGTGGTTCGACGACAACATCGACACGGCGTGCCTGGCCGCGGCCGGCTCGGTCGTCGTCTTCGGCACCTCGGACGGGCAGGTCTTCCGGTCGGTCGACGCGGGCGAGCATTGGGAGTTGCGGATCAAGGGCCTGCCGCCGGTCGCCTGCGTCGGACTCCTGACCTAAGCGGAGCGTCCGCCTCCTCGGCGCCGACCTGGCGGGCGAGGCTTTCGTGATCGTCGGACAAGTTTACTCCCGGGCCAGTCGCTGATAGCTGCGTACCCACGGAACCCGCGCCATCTTGATCGTTTTCCATACGGCCAGTTCTTTGCACTGGATTGGCACGACGCTGGGGGCGGCGTTCGCAGGACCGTGCCATCGAAAGCGGCCGGTCAGGAGGGTCCCCGTGAGTCGTGCCTGGTATTTCTTCGCCCTGTTCGTCGTGACCACCGCGCTAACGGCTTGCACCAGCATAGGTTCTGACGACGTTCACGTCCGGCAACGCATCGACTTCGGCCCGTCTGACGTTCTGTCGCTATGTCTCCTCGTCGATGATGGGATTGCCGACACGATGGCGGAGGCTATCATCAACGACGCGTGGCGTGACGAAGGGGCCGTCTACGGCCTGCGAATCAACGTGGTGAGCGTCCGCGCCTGGCGCCGGCCAGCGTTCACCAGCGACGGCATCATGAAGGCGCTCCTTCGACAGCCTTTGCCGGCGGGGTGCGATCGTCTCTTCGCGCTGGTCGGCCGTCACGCCGGTGACGCCCTCTGGAGCCTCTTCGGCCTGCCCGAGGTCCTCGGCGCCGTTGGCAACGACACGAGCACGCATGGGTTCGCCGTGGTCGCTGGCGTCAGTCTGAACCAGGTGTTCATATCGCCCCGGAACGTGGTCCATCATGAGATCCACCACCTGCTCGGGTGTGACGTGCACTTCAACATGTCCCGCTGTTACGACACGATCGCGACCATGAAGCGCCAACGCCTCGCCGGGGCGGATTTCTTTCCGGCCTGGGACGCTGTCAACCGTCGCCTGCTCGTTTCTCGCGACGCGGTCAACACTCGCCTCCGAGACGTCAGTAGCGGGGGAATCTCGCAGCCTCACCACTAGCGCACACGGCCAGCAATCGGCAAGGCGTTCATCTGAGCGCCTCGCGCAGCGATGCGGCGATGTGCGAGACCGCGCGGTTGCCGGAGTCGAGCAGCCGCCCCATCCCCACGAACCCGTGGAGCATGCCGCCGTAGCAGGCGTAATCGACGCGCACGCCCGCATCGCGGAGACGCCGCGCATACGCCTCGCCCTCGTCCCTCAGCGGATCGAAGCCCGCCGTGACGATCAGCGCGGGCGGAAGGCCGGTCAGCGTGGCCGCGCGCAGCGGTGAGGCGCGCCAGTCCATCGCCTCGTCTTTCCCCGCGAGGTACTGGGCGGCGAACCAGCGCATGCTGTCGCGCGTCAGCATGTAACCGTCGGCGAAGTCGTTGTACGAGCGCGACTCAGCGCTCAGATCGGTGACGGGATAGAACAGCGCCTGGAAGGCGATCGCCGGTGCGCCGGCATCGCGAGCCAGGAGCGCGACCACCGCCGCCAGGTTACCGCCGACGCTATCGCCGCCGACCGCCAGCCGGCGGGCGTCGATCCCGAGCAGGTCGGCGGCGGAGGCCACCCAGCGCGTGGCTTCCCAGGCATCGTCGACGGCCGCGGGGAACTTGTGCTCGGGCGCGAGACGATAATCCACCGACGCGACCGTGATCCCGGCCTCGGCCGTGAGCTGGCGACAGAGCACGTCGTGGGTGTCGAGATCGCCGATGACCCAGCCGCCGCCGTGGAAGTAGACGAGCCCCGGCAGCAGGGTCGTCGCCGCCACGCCGGCCGGACGGTAGACGCGCAGCGGCACCGCCGCGTGGCGTCCCTCGGCCAGCACGTTGCGCACGACGCCGATCTCGGGCGGCACGGGCGTGGACGCGGGCCGCGTCTCGCGGAAGAGCTGGCGGGCTTCCTTCGGAGAGAGCTGGTGATACGGCGGCCGCCCGGACTTGATGATGAGCTCGAGGACTGCGCGCGCCTGGGGATCGAGGGCCATGGCGTCCTCCTTCGAAGGTCTGAGCGATTACTTCTTGAAGAGGTTGTCGAAGCCGCGGCGGATGTCGCCGGGGCGTGTCGAGTCGGGCGAGGCATCGCGCTCGACCGTCACGCGGAGCGAGAACGAGGCGCACTCGTTCCGCGCGTTCTTGTCGGCCACGCGCTCCTGAATGGGCTCCGCACACTCGAAGCGCCGGCCGGTGTCGAAGTGCGTGCACTGGCGGCACGCGTGGATCGGGACGCGGCAGTTCGGGCACTGCTCGAGCGACGCCGTGGCGATCGGCAGGACGGCGCCGCACGCGCCACACCGGGAGACGGTGTGCTTGGCCAGCATCCCACCACCTCGCGGAGCGTCGGACGGAGGCGGCGGCGGCGGCGGCGACGGCCGCTTCGGCTCACCCCCCTGGTTCCGATATCCTTGCTGTCGATATTTTCGGTCGGACATGCTCGTGGTCCCTTTCGGTCCCTTACTCTACCCGATGCCCGTCGCTGGCGCGCCGGTGGGTCGTGAGGCGTGTCCGAACGGCCGGACTGGTGCTAGGCTGCGGCCGGCCATCCGTGAGTTTCGGGAGGACAGCATGAAGCTCGTACTCTTCCAGAAGCCGGCGGCAAGCGACGTCGTGCCCGGCGTGCTCACCGAGCGCGGCGTGGTCAGCATCGCCGACGTCGTGCCGTCGCGCCACACGCCGCAGCTCACGATGCAAGGCATCATCGACGCCTTCGACGCCTTGCGTCCGGCGCTGGAGCGGTGCGCCCGCGACGGAGACGCCATGCCGCTGTCGGCGGTCAGGCTGCGCGCCCCGTTGCCCCGGCCTGGAAAGATCCTGGCGTGCATCGCGAACTACTGGGAGCACGGCGCCATGGAGCCGAGGGCGCTGAACATGTTCCTCAAGAATCCCGACGCGGTCATCGGCCCCGGCGACACGATCGCGCTGCCCGAGCACACCGAGCCCTGGATCTTCATGCACGAGGCCGAGCTGGCGCTCGTCATCAAGGGCCCGGCCAAGATGGTCAAGCGCGACAACTGGCGCAGCGCGGTCTTCGGCTACACCGGCATGATCGACGTGTCGGCGCGCGGCGAGGGGCGGCGGACGTGGAAGACCGGAAGCTGGCTCGGCAAGTCGTTCGACACGTTCGCGCCCATCGGGCCGTGCATCGCGACGATCGACGAGATCGCGGACCCCAACGACGTCCACGTGCAGTTCTGGGTGGACGGCCAGCTCCGCCACAACTACAACACCGACGACATGGAGCACCTCGTGCCCGAGCTGGTCGAGTTCGCCACCACGATCATGACGCTCAACTCGGGCGACGTCATCGCGTGTGGCACCAACCACGAAGGCCTCGGCCCGCTGCAGGACGGCGAGGTCGTGGACTTCGAGATCCACGGCGTCGGGCGCATGCGGCTCCACGTGCGCGATCCGCTCAAGCGCACGTGGGAGAAGGGCATCTACATGGGTGCCGACTCGACCAATCCCGAAGCCGTCAAGCGCAACCGACCCAAGGCCGCGAGCTGACGCCGATGGCCACCGTCGATCAGCAGCGCGTACGCCGCACCCGCACCGGCCTCATCGCCCACGATCCGGGGCGCGCCTTCGCCGGCTACACGCTCTTCACGCCGATGTTCGGCGACGGCACCGTGTACCTGGTCGACATGCACGGCGACGTCGTCCACACGTGGCGCATGCCGTATCGCCCGGGCCTCTACGGCTATCTCCTCGACAACGGCCATCTCTTCTACTCCGGCAAGGTGATGGAGGACCTCGGGCGCTTCGAAGCGTGGGCGCGCTTCAAGGCGGGCGCCGCCCTCGAGGTCGACTGGAACGGCAAGACCGTCTGGGAGATCAAGCATCCGGACCATCACCACGACGCTCGCAAGCTTCGGAACGGCAACGTCGTCCTGCTCTGCCTGCGCCCTCTCCCACCGGAGCTCCACGCCCGCGTGAAGGGCGGACTTCCTGGGACCGAGGTCAGGGGCACGATCTACGCGGACTACCTGATCGAGGTCACGACGCGCGGTGAGATCGTCTGGGAGTGGCGGAGCTGGGAGCATCTCGACTTCGCGACGGAGATCATCACGCTCCAGGACCATCGCGAGGAGTGGACGCACGGCAACACCGTCGCGGAGTGGCCCGACGGTAACCTCGTGGTCAGCTTCCGCAACATCTCGACGGTGGCCATCGTCGATCGTCGCACGGGCGCCATCCCCTGGAAGCTCGGTGGCCCGCCCCTGGCCCAGCAGCACGATCCCCGGCCATTGCCCAACGGGAATCTCCTCATCTTCGACAACGGCCCGCACCGTCGCGATCATCCGGCGCCGTACTCGCGCGTGATCGAGGTCGATCCGCGGACCAGCGCGATCGTGTGGGAGTACCACGACCAGTCGCTCTTCGACTTCTTCAGTCCCTACATCTCCGGCGCCCAGCGCCTGCCGAACGGCAACACGCTGATCTGCGAGGGCTGCGACGGCCGGATCTTCGAAGTGACGCGAGATGGCGAGGTCGTCTGGGAGTACGTCAGCCCCTACTTCTTCCAGGAGCCCGGACGCCCCGGGCTGAACAACTGGGTCTTCCGGGCCTTCCGCTGCACGCCGGACGAGATCGAGCGCGCGCGGCGAGCGTGACAGGAGAACAGGCGTGGCTGATCGCGACGCGGCGTTCGTCGGGTCGATTCCGGAGAACTACGATCGGTACCTCGGTCCCCTCCTCTTCCACGACTACGCCGATGCGATGGCGGCGCGCCTGGACGTCCGGCCCGGTGTGCGTGTCCTGGAGACTGCGTGCGGGACCGGCATCGTGACCGAGCGCCTGGCCGCCCGCCTGGCCGGCCACGGCAGCCTCGTGGCCTCCGACCTGAACGAACCGATGCTCGCCTACGCGGGGGCGAAGCTCCGCGGAGCCAGGCGCCTCGAGTGGCAGGTCGCCGACGGCACGAAGCTGCCCTTCGACGATCGCTCGTTCGCCACGGTCGTGTGTCAGTTCGGTCTGATGTTCTTTCCGGACAAGGCGGCGGGCGTGCGCGAAGCGTTTCGCGTGCTCGAGCCTGGCGGCCACTTCCTCGTCAGCGTGTGGGATCGCCTGGAGGACAATCCCGTCCCCCGCATCACTCACGAGACGATCGCCACGTTCTTTCCGTCCGATCCTCCGCAGTTCTACACCATTCCCTTCAGCCTTCACGACCCGGCGGTGGTCAGCCGTCTCCTGGAAGGCGCCGGCTTCGTGGACGTTCGCTGGGAGCGCCTTCACAAGACGGGGACGAGCCCTTCCGCGGCGGACGCCGCCACCGGATTGATCCACGGCAATCCCGTGTATGCCGCGATCATGGAGCGGCGAGCCGCCGCCCTCGCCGACATCAAGGCCACGGTGGCCAGGAACGTCGCGGCCGCGTTCGGCGATCACCCCGTGCGCTGCCCGCTGCGCGCCATCTTTTTCTCGGCGCGACGCCCTCGGTGACGCCCCGCGACCGCCACGGCCGGCGAAAGGAGACGACCTGATTCAGACGAGCCGGGTCCGGATGTTGATCTCCGACGTCAGGGTCCGGTGCACGGGGCACTTCTGCGCGATGACGAGAAGTTGCTCGCGCTGCTCGGGGCTGAGCGGCCCGGTCAGCGTGATCGCGGTCTCGATCCGATCGAGCTTGCCTTCCTTCGTCTCGCACTCGGCGCAGTCGACCGCGTGGATCTTCGAGTGACTGAGCGTGACGTCGACGGCCCGGAGCGGCCACTGCTTGCGTCGCGCATACAGCGCGATCGTCATCGAGGTTCAGGCGCCGAGCGCCGCCAGCAGCAGATCGTAGGGCGACGGGCCGGCGTCGGTCCCGCCGCCCGCGATCGGCTCGTCGGCTTCGAGTCGATGGAGACCGGCGGTCATCTGTTGCTTGAATCTCGTAGCGTCACCGTGAACCGTGACAGTCGCCATCTCGCCCTCCTCATGTGCTGACCACGAAAATCCGGTGATCGCGAAGATCCTATAATGTTCGACGCGCCGTCGCTCGACGAAAAGGAGGAAGCCATGGACGAGAAGGACGTGATCCTGTCGAACGGCCTCAAGGTCCACTACTACGAGTGGCCCGGATCGAAGCCCGCGCTGATCTTCCTCCATCCCTCCTCCGGCTATGGACGCATGTGGGAGGCGACGGCCAATCATCTCGGCTCGCGGTTTCACATCTACGCGATCGATCAGCGCGGACACGGCTCGAGCGGCCGGCCCGACGGCGACTATTCCGCTGAGGAGTACGCCGACGACCTGCGGCTGTTCCTCACCTCGGTCGGCGTGGACAAGGCGATCCTCGCGGGCCAGTCGCTGGGCGGGCGCGTCGGCATCGTGTTCGCGGCCGTGCATCCGGAGCGGACCCTGGGGCTCGCGCTGGTGGGCGGGCCGCACCTGAGCAACTTCTATCCGACGCGCGAGGCCGTGCTCGGCGTGCTGGCGGCGTCGCAGCGGATGCTGGAGTCCGAGACCGAGTTCGCCTCGAAGGACGTGGCCCTCGCGTATCTGCGCAAGCTGCGGCCTCGCGATCGTGAGGAGGCGCTCCGCCATCGCGTCGAGCACAACCTGGCTCAGGCCGGCACCGGCTGGGCCGTGAAGTACGACAAGGTCCGCGTGGCGCTGGGCCTCGCTCACATGGCCGACGACCTCAAAAAGTATGCCGTGCGAACGACGTGCCCGGTGGCGATCCTCCGCGGAAGTCACAGCTCGGAGCTCACGCTCGAGGAAGCCAAGCGCGTGGCCGGCTTTTGGAAGAACGCCTCGGTGATCGACGTCGAGGGCGACTACGCGCTTCAGATGGAGAACCCGACAGGATTGGCCGAGGCGCTGATTCGCTGGACCGTATGAAAGACCGCGGCCTCGCCCGCGTTCAGCAGGCGAGGCCGCGTGGCGCTTGACGTGCCGCCCTTACACCGCCAGGTACATCGTGCCGTCTTCCCGCTGCAGCAGAAGGAGGAGCGGCGTGCCGTTCGGGTGCTTGTCGACGATCCGCTTCAGCGCGGCCACATCCTTGACCGGCTGACGATCGACCTCGAGGATCACGTCGCCCGAGCGGATGCCGGCGTTGGCGGCACGGCCGCCGTCCTCGACGCGCCTCACCACCACGCCCCGGGTCTCCTTGAGACCGAGCTCTCGGGCCACGGCCGGCGTCACCGGCTCCACGGCCACGCCGAGCTTGCCCTTCTCGCTCGCATCGCTCGCGACCTTCTGGTCGGGCTCGTCGAGCTTCGCCACCTTCGCGGTGAGCTTCATGGTCTTGCCGTCACGCAGCACGGTCACCGGCACCTCGCGACGGGCTGGAGTCTCCGCCACGAGGCGCGGCAGAGTCTCCGAGCGGGCCACCTTGTGGCCGTCGAACTCCGTGATGATGTCGCCGGCCTTGATCCCCGCCTTCATGGCCGGGGAGTCATCGGTGACGCTCCCGACGAGCGCTCCCGTCGTCTCGGTCAGGCCGAAGCTCTTGGCGAGCTCGGGCGTGAGCGATTGGATCGACACACCCAGCCAGCCTCGCGACACGTGGCCGGTGTCGGCGAGCTGCGTCACCACCGTCTTCGCCAGATTGCTCGGGATGGCAAAGCCGATGCCGACCGAGCCACCCGTCTGGCTGAAGATCGCCGCGTTGATGCCGATGGCCTGGCCGCGCGCGTTGATGAGCGGCCCGCCGCTGTTACCGGGATTGATCGACGCGTCGGTCTGGACGAAATCGTCGTACGGCCCCTGCCCGATCACGCGGCCCGTGGCGCTCACGATGCCCGTGGTCACCGTCTGCTCGAGCCCAAACGGATTGCCGATCGCCATGACCGGCTCGCCCACCTTCAGCTCCGACGAGTCGCCGAGCGCGATGGTGGGAAGCCCGGTGGCGTCGACCTTCAGCAGCGCGAGATCGGTCTTGGGATCGCGCCCGACCACTTTCGCGCTCAGCTCCCGCCCGTCGGAGAGCTTGACCGTGATCTCCGTCGTGCCGTCGACCACGTGATTGTTGGTGAGAATGTGGCCGTTGGCGTTGATCACGAATCCCGACCCCATGCTGCGCACGCTGCGCCGCGGCTGATCGCCGAACTCCCTGAAGAACTGATCGAACGGATCACCCGATCCGAACGGGCTCCTCATGTGAGGCCGGGCCTCCATCCGCTTCGTGCTGACGTTCACCACCGCCGGCTTGAGCTTGCTGACCAGCTCCACCCAGTTGGGCCCCACCGCCGGCGCTGCCGCCACGTCCACCGTCCGCTCGCTCCACAACGGCGTGCGTGCGCTCGCCGTGAAGCCGAGATGCGGACCGAGCCCGACGCCGGTGGCCAGCGCCAGGGCGACGAGGGCAGTAATCGCCAGTTTCCCTCGATGATTCCGGAAGAATCTGCTCATGCCATGCTCCTCCTCGATGTCGACGTCGATGTACGACTTGCGATCGTCTGCACGGAAGATAGCGGGCCAGCATGAGAGCGCAGTGAGATGGACATGAGAATCTTCTTAAGAACGCCGGCCTGGAACCGGCGGGCGGGTCAGGCCGGCTCGGGGGCGAGCGGGAGACGGATGATGAAGCGAGAGCCGGCGCCTGGCGTGCTCTCGACGTCCAGCACCCCGCCGTGGGCGACGACGATCGACCGGGCGATGGCGAGCCCGAGACCCGCGCCGCCCTGAACGCGGGCCCGCGCGTCGTCGAGCCGGACGAACGGCTGGAAGATCCGCCCGAGCTGCGCAGGGTCGATCCCCGGGCCGGTGTCCTGCACGGAGAGCTCCGCGCGGCCGTCGCGGCGCGTGAGCGTGAGCTCGACCTTGCCGCCGGCCGGCGTGTACTTGACCGCGTTGTCCACCAGGTTCATGAGCGCCCGCCAGAGCGAGCGCGGCTGGCCGATGACGGCCGCCGGCTCCGCGCCGGCCAGCCGGAGCGAGACGCCGGTCTCCCGCGCGAGTCGGCTGCCCAGGTCGAACACCTCGAGGACGATCGGCTCGAGATCGACGCGCGTCCGTTCGCCCTCGACGCCGGCCGTGAGGCGCGAGAGCAGGAGCAGGTCCTCGGCGAGGCGGCTCACGCGCTCGACCTCTTCCAGGCTGGAGGCGAGCACGGACCGGTATTCGTCCCCCGAACGCTCGGCGCGCAGCGCGACCTCGATGCCGCCCTTGAGCACGGTGAGCGGCGTGCGCAGCTCGTGCGCGGCGTCGGCCGTGAAGCGGCGAAGCTGGACCATCGTGCTCTCGAGCCGGACGAGCATGCCGTTGAGGGTCTCCGCCAGCCGGTCCAGTTCGTCGGCGGTGCCGCGCACGGGGATCCGCTGAGAGAGGTCCTCGGCCGTGATGCGCCGGGCCGTCCGCGTCATCTCGTCGACGCGGCGGAGAGCGACGCGGGCGATGGCAAACCCGCCGGCGGCGGCGAGGAGGAGTCCGAGCGGCACCAGCACGAGCAGCGTCTGGGCGTAGCGCCAGAGTGTGTGGTCCATGCGCTCGAGCGGCAAGCCGGCCTGGATGAGCTGAGCGACGCGCCCTCCCACGATGAGCGGCAGTGTCACCACCCGCACCCGCTTCTTGTCCGGCAGCTCGACCGTCTCGAAGGTGGGCAGGCCCCGGCGCGCGTTATCGCGCGCTTCCGGGGAGAGCGGCAACGTGCCGAGGGCGCGCGGCATCGAGCGGAATCCGAGATTGCCCTGGGGGTCGAAGAGCTGGACGAACTTGTCGTAGAAGTCGGGGCCGAGCAGCTCGCGCAGCGCCTCCGAGGCGAGGTCGGGGCCGGCGCCGGCGGGGCCGGTGTCGCGCACCACGCGCGCCACCGTCAGGAGCGACGCGTCCAGGTCCTGACGGAGACTCCAGGCCAGCGCGGAGTACGAGAGCACGCTGATCACCACGAGGATCGCGAACAGCACGCTCGTGTACCAGAGCGTCAGCCGGGTCCTGATCGCGAGCGGCGGCAACCCGAGCCTCACGCGGCGTCCATCCGCATCACGTAGCCGGCGCCGCGCATGGTGTGGAGCAGGCGGTGCTCGCCCTCGCCATCGATCTTCCGCCGCAGGTAGCCCACGTAGACGTCGATGATGTTGCTCTCGGGATCGAAGTCGAGGCCCCAGACGTGCTCGGCGATCATCGGCCGCGTCAGCACGCGGCCGACGTTGCGCATGAAGTACTCGAGCAGCGCGTACTCGCGCGCGGTCAACGCCACCTTGCGCTGGCCCCGGGTCACCTCGCGCGTCGAGGGATCGAGCGTCAGGTCGGCCAGGCGGAGCACCGGCGCCCGCGAGGCGCTCCGCCGCCGGAGCAGCGCGCGCACCCGGGCCAGGAACTCTTCGAACGCGAACGGCTTGGTCAGGTAGTCGTCGGCGCCGAGATCGAGGCCCATGACCTTGTCGGACACGCCATCGCGCGCGGTCAGGACGAGGACGGGCGTCTCCACGTGCTTGCTCCGCGCCTGCCGGAGCACCTCGAAACCGTCGCGCTTGGGCAGCATGAGATCGAGGACGACCAGATCGTGGGGTGGGCCCGCGACCATGAGGTCGAGCGCGGCGGCGCCGTCGGCGGCGACCTCGACGGTGTGACCTTCCTCCTCGAGGCCCTGCCGGATGAAGCTCGCGACCTTCCGCTCGTCCTCGACGACCAGGATGCGCATTCCCGCCTCGTTCCAGGTGTGATGATATCCTCCCGCTGCGATGAAGCTCTCGGTCGAGTTCCCCAGCGTGTCGTATCGCGAGGGCCAGGAGGCCGTGGCCCGCCTGGCCCGGGCCATCGAGCAGATCGGTTACGACCACATCGACATGTTCGACCACGTCGTGATGGGCTTTCCGATCGAAGGCCGCGCGCCCGGCCCTTACCCGGCTGGCATGCCGATCCTGGAAGCGCTCATGACGCTCTCGTACATCGCGGCCGTCACGTCACGCGTGACGCTCGGCACCGAGGTGCTCGTGCTGCCCCAGCGTCAGCCGACCCTGGTGGCCAAGCAGGTGAGCACGCTCGACACGCTGTCGGGCGGCCGCGTGCGGCTCGGCGTCGGCGTCGGCTGGCAGGAATCCGAGTACGAGGCGCTCGGCGAGGACTTTCACACGCGCGGAGCGCGGATGGACGAGGCCATCGCCGTGCTGCGCGCATGCTGGGGCGATGCGCAGGTCGATGTCTCGGAGAAGCACTACCGCCTCGTGGCCATGGGCATGGAGCCGAAGCCGCCGCAGGGCCGGCGTCTGCCGATCTGGATCGGTGGCCGCTCCGAGGCCGCCTATCGACGCGTGGGGAGACTGGGCGATGGCTGGCTCGCCGGCGGGATGCCCGACGCCGAGACCACGCGCCGAGCCGTCGCCTCGATCCGTCGCCACGCCGAGGCGGCCCACCGTGATCCCGATGCGATCGGCCTTCAGAGCATGGTCGCGACGCCCCCCAAGGATCCCGAGAGCAAGCGCTTCTACGCCGAGCACGACCGCGTCGCCGCCCGCGTGGCCGAGCTGCGCGCGATGGGCTTCCAGGGCGCTGCCCTCAACGCGACCGCGATCTTCCAGGCGGGCGCCCGCTCCGTCGGCGCCATGATCGACGCGCTCGGCGCGCTCCACACGAAGATCCGGGCCGAGGTTGGGTGAGCCGGCCGAGCGGTCGCTGGCTTCGCGTGTCCACGCTGCAGAAGATCGTCCGCGAGTACTGGTCAAATCGCCCGATGGAGCTGGCTGCGGCTCTGTCCTATTACACGCTGCTCTCCGTCGCGCCCCTGGTGTTGATCGTGGTCGCCGTGGCCGGCCTGGTCTTCCAGCGCCCGGATGTGGAAGGCCGGGTCGTCACGGAGATCCGCGCCCTCGTCGGCGATGAGGGGGCCGCAGTGGTTCGGACGGTGCTGCGGAACGCGAACGACCGGGAGAAGGACGCGCTCTCGGTGGTGATCGGCTCGGTCCTGTTGCTCCTGGGCGCCA
>QHTB01000156.1 GCA_003220615.1 Candidatus Rokuibacteriota bacterium | reverse complement strand
GGCGAGCGCGACAGGGCGGATGATCACGACGGCCGCTACTCTAACACCTGAGCTCGTCTTGCCCGGATGGTGCCTTTGGCGCTACGCTCGGCGCCGATCACCGCGCCGACAAGACGTCTTCACCGACTCCGGTCGTGACGTGCTGACGATGGGGGGAACAATGTCCAAGACATTACGTCTGTCCTTGATCACAGCCGCTCTGCTGTTCTCCGCGTTTACCGCCTCGGCCCAGGAGTTGCCCGACGGCCCGGGCAAAGAACTGGTCGCCGCTCAGTGCAACAGTTGCCACCCCTTCCACGCCCGCCTCGGTGGCGGATACACGCCCCAGGGATGGCGCACCGTCATGCGGATGATGACCAATCACGGCGTGACAATTCCACCGGACCAGCTCGAGACCATGACGGCGTACTTGACCAAGAACTTCCCAGAAAAAGCGAAGCCCGCCGGGGTGGTGATCCCAGGGCCGGCCAGAGTCTCGATGAAGGAGTGGGAGGTGCCCACGCCTGGGTCGCGGCCGCACGATCCGTTGGCGACGAGGGACGGAGCGCTCTGGTACACGGGCCAGATGAACAATGTGCTTGGCCGGGTCGATCCGAAGACCGGCAAAATCAGGGAGTATTCGCTCAAGACGCCTCACTCCGGACCTCATGGTCTGGACGAGGACAAGGACGGCAACATCTGGTACACGGGAAACACCGGAGCGTTGATCGGCAAGCTCGACGCGAAGACAGGCGTGGTCACCGAGTACAAGATGCCGGACCCGGACGTCAAGGATCCCCACACGCTGATCTTCGACCAGAGCGGAATCCTGTGGTTCACGGCGCAGAATTCCAACCGGATCGGACGGCTCGATCCGAAGAGTGGCGAGATCAAGCTGCTCACGGTGCCGACGCCGAAGTCGCGGCCCTATGGCATGGCGGTGAGTTCGAAAGGGACGGTCTTCATCGTCCTGTTCGGCACCAACAAGGTGGCCAGCGTCGACCCCAAGACGCTGGAAATCCGTGAGTACGTATTGCCGGATCCGGCGTCCCGTCCACGGCGCATTGCAATGACCAGCGACGACATCGTCTGGTACAGCGACTTCTCGCGTGGGTATCTCGGACGCCTCGATCCCGCGACCGGCAAGGTCACCGAGTGGCAGTCGCCGAGCGGGCCGAAGTCCGAGCCGTACGGCATCTCGGCGATCAACGACGTCATCTGGTACAGCGAGTCCGGGACGACGCCGAATACGGTCGTGCGCTTCGATCCCAAGACCACGAAGTTCCAGAGCTGGGCGATCCCCGGTGGTGGCAACATCGTGAGGAACACTTCAATCACGCGGGACGGCGACTTCGTGCTCGCCAACAGCCTGGTCAATGCCGTGACGCTGGTGAAGATCGCGAAGTGAAGCAACGGCGAGCGAAACGTCGCACTGGGGCTCGCGACCCTAAATCGTCGCGAGCCCACCCGAGCCGGACCCAGCCAGTGCGCGGCTTGAGAGCTGTGCTCGTGAGCGATTAGGGTGAAGTCGGCGACTCGAATCGCGCCGCGTGGAGGACGTCGCCGCTCGGGTCCATCGTCCCCACCGCCGTAATCTTCGTCCCTTGAGTCACGGCCACGGTCACACCACCGAGGGCCGCGAGGTCAACGGTCACCAGTCGGTCTCGTGTTCGCACCACGACAGCATTGGGCGCCTCGACAGATTCGACGATGCCTTCGACGCGGTCGCCACCCTGAGCGCCGGCGAGTGGATTCCACGACAGTGTGACCAACACCGCGAACACGGCCATGACGATGCGGCGTGCGCACTTTCTTTCGTCGGTGAACCGCGTTAACGCTTGCATGTCCGACTGCTATTGTTGGCGAGCAAGAGGAGTGCCAGGGACTCGATGTACTTCACCGGTTCGGAGCGTAGCTACTTCGCGCTATACCGGATCTGGAGGTCGCCGCGACGTCCCTCGATGACGGTAATGGTCGCGGTCGTGGCTTTCAATCGCCACTCCCGTACGCCTGCGTCCAGCGATATCGGGCGCCCCATTTTCTCTCTCAGAGCCGACAGCCCATCCCGGCACGACTTCTCCGTCGCCTCAGCCTTTGCGTCTCCCCGGTGGGTCAAGACGATTTCCGACAGCGTCCCTCCGGGGTTGTCGAAATTCAGTAGCAATACGTACGTGCATCCCAGGTAGTGATAACTCGCGGCCCGAAGATATTCAGAGCCGGTGTGGTCGTTCCGAACCCTCGCGACTCGGCTTCCGAGCGCCCTCTCTGCGTCGGCGATGTGCATGTTCCAGTTGATCGCCTCGAAGCCGGGTCCGTCGAATATCTCCGCGCGCGCGGACGACGCCCAGGGGGAGCAAAGAAAAATGGCAGCGGCGATTATGATGTGACGCACCCGCTCAGCCCTCGAACTGCTCCTATTTCACGAACACCCACTCGGGCTTGAGCAGCGGGAATGCGATGAGCCCGATGATCGCCGTCGCGGCCACGAGCAGGGGATTGCTAACCTTCCAGCGGAACAGAACGACGAGGCTCGCGAGCGCCACCAGCACAGTGAGCCAGTCGCCGATGGCGATCTTCCCGAGCAAGACGCAGGCACCGAGGATGGTGCCGATGGCGGCGGCGTATGCGCCTTTGATGAAGCCCTGCACATTTGGATTCGTCCGGTAGCGAACAAGGATCGGCGCGACGATCAAGATCAAGAGAAACGAAGGCAGGAAGATACCGATCGTCGAGGTGATAGAACCCCAGAAACCGTCGAGAAGGGAGCCGGTGAGTCGCGCGGCGACGAGGTACCCGACGAACGTTGCCGTGATGACGACGGGGCCGGGGCTGATCATCCCCATGGCAACCGCGACGAGGAAATCGTGCTCGTTCAGCCAGTGCATCTGCTGCACGAGTCCTTTCTCGAGGAACGGGACGATGACGAGGCCACTGCCGAACGTGAGCGAACCGGCCTTCAAGAAGAACGCCAGCAACTGACCCAGCAGCGAGCCGAGCGCGCCCGGCGCCGCGGAGGAGGCGACGAGCGGCACGCCGACCATGAGCGACGTCGTCGATGCGGCTTTGCGGCCACGAAAGAGCGAGCCGTAGTAGAGAAGGCCGACGATCCCGCACCCGATGAAGACCAACGCGACTTCGGCCTGGACCGCAACCGTGATGACGAATGCCGCCGCTGCGAGCGCCCACTCGAGCCAGTCTTTCATCCCGAGCTTCGTGAGCCGATAGCACGAGTGGAGGATCAGTGCGATGACGGCGGGACTCACGCCGTAGAAGATCGCGGTCACCCACGGCAGCCCTCCGAAGTGGACGTAGAGCGCGCCGAGCGCCGCGACGATGACGAAGTTCGGCAGGATGAACGCCCAGCCGCCGGCCCAGGCCCCCCAGAAGCCGCCGCGGATGTACGAGATCCAGATGCCGACCTGGATGGCGAGGGGGCCAGGTAATGATTGGCAGACGGCGATGCCCTCGCGCATTTCCTCCTTCGTGAGCCACTTCTTTTCGCCGACCAGCTCGCGCTCCATCTGCCCGACCAGCGCGACCGGGCCGCCGAAGCCGAGGAGGCCGAGCCGCAAGTAGTACTTGACGAGCTCGCGGATGGGGACGCGCTGCGTGGTCTTGTCCGTTTCCATCGCACATCCTCCTGGCGGGTTTCGCGGGGAGTGTAACGCTTGACGGGTACCGTATCAAGAGTTACCGTCACACGCGATGCGCTGGCTGACGCTTCTGACGAGCCTGCCCCCCACGCCGACCCGGCACCGCGTCGGCGTGTGGCGAAAGTTGCAGCGGATGGGCGCCGTGCGCCTGAGGAGCGCGGGCTGGATTCTGCCCGAGACGCCCGAGACGACCGAGCTCTTCCAGTGGCTCGTGCAGGAGATCCAATCCGTCCGGGGCGAGGCGACGCTGCTTCGAGTCGATCGAGTCGAGCCGATGACCGACCAGGACATCGCCGCCCTCTTCCACAAGGCCCGAGGTGTGGAGTATCAGGCGGTGGTGCAAGGCAGTCGGGAGATCCTCCGGCATCTCGATCGCTATCACGCGAACCACCGCCGATCGATCACGCACCTTCGTAGCAAGCTCGACGGTCTGAAGCGTGAGCTGGACCGGATCCAGTCGATCGATTACCTGAAAGCGCCGGCCGGGGAGCGCGCGCGCACCCTGTGGGAGACGACAGCCAAGCGTCTGCGCGCCGCGGAAACGCCCCCTCGCGCGCCGGGCGGGCGCCACCGGACGTCGCTGCCCGCGCGCGGGAGTACCTGGGTGACGCGCCCGCGACCGCACATCGACCGCATCGCCTCCGCCTGGCTCATCAGGCGTTTCTGCGATCCGGACGCGAAGTTCGCGTTCGCCGACGCCGCCGACGCCTCCCGCAAGGGGATCCCGTTCGACGTCCTGGGCGCCGACTTCGGCCATCACGGCGAGGACTGTACGTTCGAGACGCTCGTCAAGCGGTTCGGCATCAAGGACCGGCGCGTCAAGTTGATCGCCGAGATCGTCCATGAGGCGGACCTCCACGATGGCAAGTTCACCCGCAACGAAGCCACGGGCGTGGACCTGGCGATCAACGGTCTCGTCGAGGCCACGCCGGATGATGACGACCTCCTCGCGCGCGGGATGGCCATTTTCGACGGTCTCTACACGGTGTTGAAGCAAAAGACGTAGCACTACCATCGATGAGAAATCGGGAGAGCAAGAAAATGCGAAAGATGACGATGTCCGCGGTGGCGTTTCTCGTGGCGTGGTGCTTCGCGATGCCGATAAGTTGGGCGCAGCCGCACGACGACAAGGAGCGCGCGGAACTGGCCAAGGCGCTGAAGGGCGTCAAGACGCCGCTCCAGCAAGGCCTGACGGCGAGCGCCAAGGAAGGCAAGCCGATCTCGGCGAAGTACGAGGTGGAGGAAGGCAAGCTGCAGCTCTCCATCTACACGATGAAAGGTGACAACTTCTCCGAGGTGATCGTCGATCACACAAGCGGGAAGATCGCCAAGGCGGAGCCGATCACGCATGACGCAGACCTCGCGGCGGCGAAGGCCCAGAGCGAGGCGATGGCGAAGGCCAAGCGCACGCTCGACGCGGCCGCCTCCGAAGCGGTGAAGGAGAACAAAGGCTATCGCGTCGTCAGCGTCTTTCCCGCGCTGAAGGACGGCCACCCGGTGGCGGACGTGACGCTCGTAAAGGGCGCCGACTGGAAGACGGTGTCGGAGAAGCTCGATTGAAGGGACGACCTCATCTTGCCGTTCGTGTGGGCTGACACGCCGGCGGCACAGACGGCGCAGGGGCGAGTCATCTATGTGGCGACGATCGAACCGAGGGGCGGGGCTCAACAGGATAAGGAGCCGTTCCCGCAGGCTGCGCTGCCTGCCGGCGAGGGGTACCGAAAGACGCCGCCGGACGGGAATGGGCGGTGGGAGGTCGTGACCTACCAATGGTCCCCGGGGACGATCGTGGTGCGCGAGGGAGAGCCGGTGACGCTGGAGGTCGTGGGAGTCAACGGCGGCGATATGCACCGGGGCACGATCCCGGGCATTGTCGATTCGTTTACGGTCAAGCGCGGAGAAGTCACCCGCGTCGCCTTCACCGCCACCAAGCCCGGGCTCTATCCCATGATCTGTACCAGGCACACGCCGACCATGCCGGGCACGCTCGTGGTGCTGCCCAAGTAGAAGAGAGAACCGGCATGACTGTCACGCGCCGAGAGGTGGTGAAGGCAACGTTGGCGGCGGTCGCGGCGGGCGCCCTGTTGCCCCGCGTCCCTGCGACGGCCGCGGCGGAGGAGCTCAAAATGCCCGACAACGTACCCGCGAACACGTTCGATTTCGAGGCAAAAGGCATCGAAGGCTGGACGACGGTGGACGGGCAGTGGGCGGTCGAGGACATGGCCGGCGCGCCGAGCGGCAAGAAAGTGCTCGTGCAACGGGCGACGAAGAACGAATTCAACGTCGTCGTGGCTCCGCCGGGTCCCTACACCGACGTCGACGTGTCGATGAAATTCAAGCCCATCTCCGGACGTGAGGACGCCTCTGGCGGGATCGTGTTCCGATTCACCGACGGCAAGTACTACGTCGTCCGCGCCAACGCCCTCGAGGATAATTTCCGGCTCTACTATTACGACCGGGGACGTCGACAGCTCGCCACGGCAAAGGTCAAGGCACCGGAGCTCGGGCAGTGGCACACGGTCCGAGTCGTGGCCGTGGGCGATCACATGCAGGCGTGGCTCGATGGCAAGCTGTATCTCGATCACCGTGACTCCCGCGTCAGGTCCGGTCGCGTGGGGCTGTGGACGAAGGCCGACTCGATCACGGCATTCGATGACCTGACGATTCGCGGTGTGACGGGGGGCCGGTAGCCATGCCGTACGAAATAAAGCCGTTGTCATGTGATCCGAAGAAGCTCAAGGGACTCTCGGAGAAGTTGATCGTGAGCCACTGGGAGAACAACTACGGCGGCGCCGTGAAACGCTTGAATGCGATCACGGCGCACCTCGCCGCGCTGGACTTCGCCACGGCGCCCGTGTTCGTGGTCAACGGTCTCAAGCGCGAAGAGTTGATCGCGACGAATTCGATGATCCTGCACGAGCTGTACTTCGACGGTCTCGGCGCCGACGGTGAGCCAGGTCGGGCGCTGCGAGATGCCCTGGTGAGGGACTTCGGGTCCGTCGATCGATGGCGGACGGAGTTCGTCGCCATGGGCAAGGCCATGGGGGGCGGCTCGGGCTGGGTGCTGCTCACGCATTCGGACCGCGATCGCAAGCTCGTGAACCAGTGGGCGGCGGATCATACGCACAGCATGGCCGGAGCGACGCCCATCCTGGCGCTCGACATGTACGAGCACTCGTACCACATCGACTACGGCGCCG
This sequence comes from Candidatus Rokuibacteriota bacterium, assembly GCA_003220615.1. Classification (GTDB taxonomy): domain Bacteria; phylum Methylomirabilota; class Methylomirabilia; order Rokubacteriales; family CSP1-6; genus 40CM-68-15. Next base: position 40,270 of record QHTB01000156.1, on the reverse strand, counting down.
CCGCGGTGAAGTACGTCGATGCCTTCATGGACAACGTGAACTGGACAAACGTCGCGCGCCTTCATCAGGCGCTTGCGCGATGAAGGAGAAGCCCGTGATGAAGCCACGGTTCCTCAGCTACGCCGTCACGCTGGTCGCCGTTGCCGCCCTCACCGCGCCGGTCGTTGCGCGGGCTGCGGATCCGGACTGGAAGGCCGTCGAGCAAGCCCTGGGCAAGTCGGGACAGATGCAGGCCGGCGATGTCTTCCGGATCGGGATGCCGCGCACGGACCTCACTGTCACGGTGAAGGGCGTGCCGGTGAAGGCCGGGTTCGCCCTGGGATCCTACGCGGCGTTCAAGCAGATCGGTGACCACGCCATGGTCATGGGGGATCTCGTCCTGCTCGATCAGGAGATCCCGGCGGTGATGTCCGGTCTGTTCGCGGGTGGTCTCGAGGTGACCGCGGTCCACAATCATCTCAACGAGATGTCGCCGCACACGATGTACATGCACTACAGCGGCCACGGTGACGCCGTGCAGATGGCACGCGCGCTCCGCCAGGCGTTGTCCGCGAGTGGCACGCCACTCGGCGGCTCGGCGCCGCCTCCGGCATCGTCCACCGGACCTACGCTCGACGCGAAGGCCATCGAGCAAGCCCTCGGTCGCTCCGGCCGTGAGGTCGGTGCCGGCGTGTTCCAGGTCACGGTCCCCCGCGCCGAGACCATCACGGAGATGGGCCAGCCGCTGCTTCCGACCATGGGCGTCGTGACGGTGATGAACTTCCAGCCCACGAGCGACGGCAAGGCGGCGATCACCGGCGACTTCGTCTTGATCGACAAGGAAGTGAACGCCGTGGCGAAGACCCTTCGGCAGCACGGCGTCGACGTCACGGCGATCCACAATCACGCCCTCATGGACACGCCGCGCCTCTTCTACATGCACTTCTGGGCGAACGACGACCCGGTGAAGCTAGCCCAGGCGCTCAAGGCGGCGCTCGATCAGACCAACAGCCGCAAGTAGGAGGAGCGACGCATGAAATGGGTCACCCGGGAGAAGGCGCGCGTCGATCGGATCGCGTGCCCCTGGCTCATCAGTCGTTTCATCGACAAGGAGCCGACGTTCCTGTTCGTGCCATCGGATCAAGTGAAGCAGGTGGCCGCGCGCGAGGGGGCCACTCCATATGACATCCCCGGCGTCGAGCTCGGCCACCACGGCGAGCGATGCTCGTTCGATGCCTTCCTCGAAAAGTACAAGCTCGAGGACCCCGCGCTCAAGACGATGGCGCTGATCGTGCGAGGCGCCGACACGGACGCGCGCCAGCTCACGCCCGAGTCCCCGGGACTTTATGCGCTCGCGACCGGCTTCCAGGCGATGGCGAAGGACGACCACGACAACATGGCGAAACAGTTCCCGGCGTACGACGCGCTGTACGCCTACTGCCGTGCGAAGGTGAAGTAACCGAGGCTTCAGTGCGTTCCGAGAGCCGTCGAGCCCTTGGTCAGCGAGGACGTCGAAAAGCCGAACGTGAGGCCGAAGGTGAACTGCCAGTCGGGGACGCCGCGCGTGAACCCTCGCCGGAGGCCCGCGTCGAACCACACGTTCTTCGAAGATCAGGGCTGCCAGATGACACCGAGGCGCGGAATCGCGCTGGTTCTCACGCCGGGGTTTCTCTCCGTTCACCTCGCCGACGAGGCGCACTCCCTTCGCGACGGGAAGCTCACCGATTAGTCCCCAGATCGTCGCCTTATGCTGGTGATCACGCACGATCTTCGGCGTGCTCAGAAGCCGTTTGCCTGCCATCCTCGGATGGAAGGCGGTGGGGCGTCTCGTGATTTCGAGTCAGACCTGGCCGTGATGGATCACCGCCACTGGCGAGCCTCGAGGAGAGGAGGCCCCGTAGGCGCCGGACTGCCTGGTGCCGCCTCCTCCGTCACGATGAGGCCGCGTGTGTCGTCGAGGTCGGCCGGCACCCGGATCACGACCCACGCTCGGCCGTCGGCGTCCACGGTGAACGTGGCCGCGGTCAGCGCGGGCCCGGCTTTTGGCAAGAACCACAACTGATACACACGACCGGCCCGTAGCCGAGCCAATCCCGTGATGGCCATGTGACCGCTCTGGCCGTCCACGGCCGCGAACACCCGGGCACTCGCTTGCGATCCGGCCGCGCCCGTCAGGATGACGAGTCGGGCGGGCCGGCGTGCGAGTTTCTCGACCTGCGGCCCTTGCGTATACCGTGTGAGCTCACTCTGCAGCCGCACGTTCCACGTGACCAGCCACGTCGCCACGACGGCGGCCGCGATCCACGGCGCGGCCCGAAACCACCTGGTTCCCATCGCCGACCGCATCCGTGGCCGGAGCCGCCGCCGGCGGGCCTCGGAGCGGATCGCGTCCCACAGGTCGGATGGCGGCGAGATCGGGGCGAGGGCCAGCGGCAGTGCGCCAGCGAGCCCACGGTATTCGGCGAGACGGCTCGCACACGACGGGCAGCCGGCCACGTGCTCATCCACTCGCGCATGCTCGCCCGTCTCGAGCGAGCCGAGGGCATACGCTGCCAGGTCGTCGACGACGTGCTCGCTGCTGTCGATCACGATGTCCGACCTCCCGCAGATTGGATGAGCGGCCCCAGAACCTTCCGAAGTCGCTCCAGCGCCTCGCGTGTGCGGCTCTTGATGGTCCCCAGGGGCTCGCCCAGCTCGTTCGCGATTTCGGTCTGCGTCAGCCCCCCGTAGTAGGCGAGCTCGATTGCGCGTCGCTGTCCCTCCGACAGCTCACGCAGGGCATCGAGGACAGCGCGACGCGAGACCACGGCGTCGACCGGATCGCGCGGGAGGGTTGTGGGAACTTCGGGGAGAGGTGCCGTGCGCTCGCGCATGCGCGCCTGGTGGGACCGGCTGCGTAAGAGGTCGATGGCCCGGTTCCGGGCGATTCCCATGAGCCACCAGGGCACGCGACCGCGTCGGGCGTCATACGTCTCGCGGCCGTCCCACGAGCGAAGAAACGTGTCTTGAACGACCTCACGGGCAAGCTCGGGGTCCCCGACGATCCGCAGGGCGAGTGTGTAGACCAGCCCGCCATAGCGCGCATACAGCGACTCGAGCGCCGACTCGTCGCCGAGGCGCATACGACCCACCAGGTCCGGATCCGCGGCAGGATCGACGCCAATGCCTACGGAGTGAAGGCCACCGCCGGATCACTGCGCGCCGTTCGTCATCCGTGAGCGCCCACGAGTCCGTAGGCACGGGCGACGACGGCCTCGCCGCGTCGAAGGAGGCTCCTATGGGTCACGCTGGACGTGTGCTGTGGTCGGGCCCGCTGGTCATGCTGTTCGCCGTGGTGACGCTGGCCGAGGCGGCGGACACGAATCTTCGTGCCCAAGCCAGTGCTCTCTTCGCGTCGCTGCCTCGCGACCTGGGAACAGCCGAGAATCCTGTCACTCCCGAGCGCGTTCACCTCGGCCGGCTCCTGTTTTTCGATCCGCGGGTCTCGGCCGACGGCGCCGTGAGCTGCGCGCGGTGCCACCAGCCCGCGCTGTACGGTACCGACGCATTGCCCACGTCCATCGGCGCCGAGCATCGGACACACCCGCGTCACGCGCAAACGGTGTTCAACGCCGCGGTTCAGTTCGTGCAGCACTGGCGAGGTGACCGGACGTCGGTGGAGGATCTGTCCGTCAAGTCGCTCATCGCACCGCTGGCGTACGGGAATCCGAGCTTCGCGAGTGCGATGGCCAAGCTCAAGGCGATCCCTGGGTACGCTCCGCTGTTCGCCGCAGCCTTTCCGCGCGAGGAGGACCCGATCACGCCGGACAACTGGGGCAAGGCCATCGGCTCGTACATGCGCACGCTTCTCACACCGGCACCCTTCGACGCATTTCTCCAGGGCGACGACCGGGCCCTGACGACCGTGGCGCAGACTGGTCTCCGGACGTTCATCCGGACGGGATGCGCCACCTGCCACAACGGCGTCGGTGTCGGCGGCACGATGTACCAGAAGTTCGGGCTCATGGAGGACTACTGGCGCGCCACGGGGAGCCCCATTGTCGACAAGGGACGGTTCGACGTTACGCAGGACCCCGCGGATCTCCACGTCTTCAAGGTCGCGAGTCTCCGGAACGTGGCGATGACGCCACCGTATTTCCACGACGGCTCGGTGGCGACCCTGCCCGAAGCGGTCCGCATCATGGCGCGCGTTCAGCTCGGCCGCACGCTGACGGCCGGCGAGGTGACGGAGATCGTGGCGTTCCTCGAGTCACTGACCGGCCCGTCGCCGGCAGACTTCGTCACTGCGCCGATCCTGCCGCCCGGCGCCGTCGCGAGCCCACCCACTCGCTAGGTGTGCCGATGGCGGTGGTGGAGGTCGGGATAGTGAGGATGGCTGTGACGTAGCTCACCGTGCACGTGCCAGTGCGAGTGTGGCTCGCTCGTCCCGGCCTCGTGCTCATGGGCGTGATGGGTGTCGTCGTGTCGGTGGATGTGCTCGTGGGCGAGCGGCTCGTGGACGTGCTCGTGCACGTGTCGCTCGCTGACGTGGAGCCAGACGCCGGCGGCCATCAAGAGGCCACCGGCAGCGAGCCGGCGACTGACCGGTTCCCCGAGCATCGCGATCGAAGCGACGGCTCCGATGAACGGTGCCGTCGAGAAGTAGGCGCCCGTGCGTGCGGCGCCGAGCTCGCGGAGCGCCAGCACGAACAGCATCAGGCTCACGCCGTAACCGAGCAGGCCGACCGCTGCGGCACCGAAGGCGTCGCCCCATCCGGGGAACGGTGCGCCCATCGCCATCGCGATCGTGAGGTTGACGGCTCCGGCGGCGCCGCCTTTCAGGGCGGCGACCAGCGTGGCGTCGCCGCCCGACACTTTGCGGGTGAGGTTGTTGTCGAGGGCCCAGGCCAGGCAGGCGCCTGCGACGAACACCGCGTGACGGCCGATGGGCTCGCCGCGATCGGGCTGCCAGGCCAGGACCAGTGCGCCACCCGTGATGAGCGCCATGCCGAGGGCGATCCGGGCGTCGACGTGCTCCCGGAACACGAGCCACGCCAGCGCGGCGGTCAGAACACCCTCGAGGTTCAGCAGCAGGGCCGCCTGCGAGGCTGAGCCGCCGGCGAGGCCGAACATCAAGAACACCGGCCCGACGATCCCGCCGGTGAGAATGGCGCCCGTGAGCCACGGCACGTCGCGACGACGAAGCGGAGCGTCTCTGGGAGCCCGACCGATCAACAGCAGGATGACGCGCAGGCCGCCGAGCCCCAGCCCCGAGCCGAGATAGAAGAGGCCTGCGAGCAACCAGGGGTCGGTCGTGTCGAGGAGGATCTTGGCCGCCGGGGTACTCAGCCCGAACAGCAGCGCCGCGATGAGGGCAAGGATGATCGGGCGCATCACCCGTTCACGTTTCGCTCCCGTCCCTCCAGCCAGTACGTCATCCCCATCTCACGGTACATCACTGCCGCGGCAGCGAGGTGGTCATCGGATTCGCCACGCGAACCGATGCGACGATGAAGCGTACCGAGGCCGGCTCGGCAGTGGGCGACGAGCGGACGCATGCCGAGCTCGTTCGCAAGGGCAAGACTCCTGGCGTAGAGGTCGACGGCGTCGCCGGGACCCGCCGTGTCGTCGCACGCGGTGATGTCGGCGAGCGCTTCGAGCGCCAGCGCCTGGTTCGCGCGCTCGTGGTGCTTCGTGGACAGCTCGACGGCGCTCCTCGCACAGGTCAAGGCGTCGTCCCGGCGCCCGATGCTCAGATACGCTTTCGCCAGCCGCGTCCGCCGCACCGAGAGCCCCAGTCCCATTGCGCTGATCGACGTCTCCCTCTGGATCGAATCTTCGAGGAGGGGAACGGCCTCCCGGGCTCGTCCGGACAGTGCGTAGGTGTACCCGAGGCCGGAGAGGAGATTCACGTCCCCGGCGCTCTGGGGTCGAACGAGCGCGAGGCCACGTTCGAACGCCCGGCGGGCACGATCCAGCTCGCCACGCTCGAGATGGACGCCCCCCAGTGCGGCGTACGATTCGATCACGGTGTGCAGGTGGTCCGCCGATTCGGCGATCCGCATCGCTGTTTCCGCGTGGTGCACGGCCTCCCCAAAGCGACCGAGATGGCCGAGCGCGAGCCCCAGCCAGGCGTGGGGCCAGGCCTCCAAAAAGCGCGGTCGAACGGGTGAGGGGGCGGATCGGCAGGTCACGAACCCCACGCCGCCGGAGGTCCCAGACTCGATCGTTCGCCGAAACATTGTGACGGCTTGCTCGAACTCGCCGACGGCGAAATGGGCCTGGGCCAGACGATAGCGGGCCTCGATGTGCATGCCGCGCTCGCCAAGCTCGGTGGCGATGTCGAGCGCTTGCTGGCTCGCGGCCAGCGCGCGGCGATGATCGCCGACGTTGCGGAGCCGCGCTCCCATGTCGGCCAGGACGAGTCCCAGCCTGCGTTGATCGCCGAGCTGACGGGCGATGACCTCGGCTTCGCGCATGTACTCGAGGATCCGGTCGTACTGGCCCAGCGGGGCCAGAACGAGTCGAGAGTCGAGACGGAGATCGATGGCCCGGGCCTGGGTCGCTCGAGTCTCGGGGAGGCGAGCGAGCGCGCGCAAGGCGGCCTCCAACGAGCTGCGAGCCTCGTGGTACGCGGAGCGTGCCGCTTGTCGATCGACCGCATCGCGGAGATAGCGAACGGCCTTGTCCCAGACTTCCCCGCGTAGCGCATGGTCGGCGAGCCGCTCGGCGTGGTCGGCCAGCCGGTCGGCGTAGATGCGCTCGAAGGCCTCGACGATGCGAGCGTGCAGGACGCGGCGGCGCTCGTGGAGCAGTCCGCCGTACGCGACCTCGTGCGTCAGCGCGTGCGTGAACGTGTACTCGATCTCCGGGAAGAGCTTCGCCTCGTAGACGAACTCCGCGGCGCGCAGGCGATCGAGGCCCCGACGGAGGGCTTCATCCGGCAGCTCGGCAATCTCCTGAAGGACGGACAGCGGGACGTCATTGCCCACGACGGAGGCCGTCTGCAAGAGACGCTTGTCCTCCGGAGCGAGGCGATCGATGCGCGCCGCCAGCACGGCCTGGACCGTCGGCGGCACGTCGAGCGCATGGATCGGTTGCGTCAGGCGATACCGTCCTGGCTGTCCGACCAGGAGATTCGTCTCCACCAGCGTTCGGACGGTCTCTTCGAGGAAGAACGGATTGCCGTGCTCGACGAGGCGCTGCTTCAGTGGCGCGAGGCCGTGATCGGGGCCGAGGAGCGCATCGAGCAGCTCGCCCGCGCTCTCGGCGGGAAGCGAGCTCAGCCGCATCTGCGCATAGTGCGACTGGTCGCTCCAGGCGTGAGCAAATTCTGGACGGTGGGTCGCCAGCAGCAGCAGGCGCGCCGTCCCGAGGCTCGCGCCGAGACCGTCGAGGACCGCCTGGGTCTCGGCGTCGATCCCGTGAAGGTCTTCGAAGATCAGGAGGACCGGCTGCTCGTGGGCCTCGCGCAGCAGCAGTCGGCTCACCGCGTCCAGGGTGCGCCGCCGGCGTTCGCCGGGATCGAGGGCCCGCCACTCGGTGTCGTCGTCGGCCGGCACACTGAGCAACGAGAGCAAAGCGGGCAGGGTCGGCTTCAGCGCCTCGTCGAGCGTGAGCACCTTGCCCGTGACCTTCTCGCGGATCGCGCGGGGCTCGTCGCGGCTCTGGATCTTGAAGTAGCCCTTGAGGAGATCGATGACCGGGAAATAACTCGTCGCCTGGCCATAGGAGACCGGCGCCGCTTCCAGAATCGACCAGCCCTGAAGGCGAGGGGAGTGGACGAACTCGTAGATGAGGCGCGATTTGCCAACGCCGGCTTCGCCGACGAGCGCGACGAGCTGGCCGCGCCCCTCTCCCGCGTGCTGTTGGGCGAGGCCGAGCTGTTCGAGCTCGCGATCGCGCCCTCGGAAGGGACTGAGGCCGCGCAGGACCGCCGCCTGCAGCCGCGTCCGCGCCGCTCCGGCGCCGGTCACCTCGAAGACGTCGATGGGCTCCTGGACGCCCTTGACCGGCACGGGGCCGAGCGGCGTGACTTCGACGAATCCTTCGACGAGGCGCAGGGTGTCAGCCGTCAGCCGAATGGTTCCCGGTGTCGCGAGCTGCTCCATGCGCGCCGCCAGGTGCGTGGTCTGCCCGATCGCCGAGTACTCCATCCGGAGATCGCTTCCGACGGATCGCACCACGACCTCACCGGAGTTCAGCCCGACACGGATCTGGACCTCGACGCCATGAGAGCGCCGCGCGCTCGCCGCGTACGCTCGCACGGATTCCTGCATCCGGAGCGCGGCATAGCACGCCCTCACGGCATGGTCCTCGTGCGCGATCGGGGCACCGAAGAGCGCCATGATCCCGTCGCCCATGACCTGGTTGACGGTGCCTTCGAAGCCATGGACGGCCGCCATCATCAGCTCGAGGACAGGATCGAGGATCGCGCGCGCATCTTCCGGATCACGATCGGCGAGCAGCTCCATCGAGCTCTTCAGATCGGCGAAGAGCACGGTCACCCGCTTGCGCTCTCCCTCCAGCGCCGTCCTCGACGACAGGATGCGCTCGGACAGATGCTTCGGGGTGTACGTCTCGGGGGACTGAAACCTCGGCTCGCCGGCAGGTGCCGGTGGGACCAACGTTCTGCCGCAGCCGCCACAAAACCGTTCGTGGCCCTCGTTGGCAAAGCGACACGACGGGCACGTGGTGGCGAGCGGGAAGCCGCACTCGCCACAGAAGCGCCGGCCCTCGCGGTTCTCGGCCCGGCATCGGCCACACTGCACGGTTGCGCCTCCGTTTCCGAAATTCGTGGGGGCTCCGACCGCGACCGCAGAGGCGGTTCCTCCGGCCGCGGTCACCACGAGCTATCCGGTCGCCGGCCGCAGGGCCCGGGCGCCACCGGCGGCGTACCACGCGGAGACGCCGCCCCGGATGTAACGCGCGTCGAAGCCCCGCTCACGCAGCGTGCGCGTCACGTTGCAGCCGACGTGGAAGCCGTACGCGCAGTAGACGGCGACCGGCGTGTCCGATGAGAGCTCGCCGATCCACTCCTCCACCCGATCTGGATCACGCCACACCGCGCCCTCCATCAGGTCCACCGTCCGCGAGATGTGGTGCCGCGGCCGTGCGTCGAGGACCTGCACGGGCTCGCCCTTGGCAAGCCGTGCGGCCAGCTCCTCGACGGAGAGCGACGGCAGGCTCTGGTCGGAGGGGTCGTCGCTCGGCAGCGCGCGATCGGCGTGGACGGCGGCCATCCGCTCCGCCACGGCAGTCCAGTCGACGTTGCGCATGAAGGCATCGATGTAGGCCGTGGCATTCGCGCCGAAGTCGAGGTGATACGCGTGCTCGTACATATCCAGCGCGAGTACGGGCGCGGAGTCGACGGCCGCCTGCGAGTGATCGAGCGCGATCTGGTTGTGGAGCCGCCGTTGCCGCCGCGACCAGGTGAGCAGCACCCAGCCCGAGCCGCCCGCGAGCGACTGCGCGGTCCCCACGAACTCGCGCCGCCAGGCGGCGACGCTCCCGAAGTGCTCTTCGAGGATCGCGCGGATATTGTCGGGGATCTTGTTGCCCTCGCCGCCGAGGTTCCCGAAGTACAGCTCGTGCAGCGCCACCGAGCCCATGGCGATCAGCTCTTCGCGCTTGAGGGCGCGGAGCCTGGAGCCGGGAGCTTTCGCATCGAGAGCGGCCAGCTCGGCCCGAACAGCGTTCAGGGCTCGCACGGCGCCGCCGTAGTCGTTCTCGTAATGGCTGACGAGCATCCGCTCAGAGATGCCGTTCAGCGTCCAGGGCCTGACCGGGATCGGAATGATCTCCTGGTGCATGATCTTCATCCTCTCTTTTGATGTGTGGGTCGCGGATGGTCGAGTCTGCGAGGGCCGTGATCATGGTGCGTCGTCCGCGTACACGGCGGCGCGATGCGTCGCCGGCAGGAACGCGCACACGACGTTGCGCGCGGCGTCGAACGCGAGCGTGTGGGCGCCCGGCTCCGTCGTCACCGTCTCACGGTGACAGAGCGGCGCCGTGTCGAACACCTGGATGACGCCGGGATCACCGATCGCGACGTAGAGCCGACCGAGCGCCACGTTGAAAAAGACGACGTCTGGAACGCCAGCGATCCCGTTGGTCGCGACGACCTGACCGTTGTCCGCGTCCAGCTCGACGAGCACGCCGGCGTCACACGCGCAGAACAGCCGGCGACGCGCCACGTCGATGTCGAGCCCGTGGGGCCCCGCATGGGGGATCGTGACCACCCGACGGATACGGACCGGATCGCCGGCGTCGACGACGACGATCTGAGGCGGTTCGGCGATGTTGACGTGGAAGGCGTCGGCAACTGGGTCATAGACCGTCCAGCGGGTGCGTCCGGCGACGGCCACGTCGGCGAGACGCTTCCGGGCACGGACATCCACGATCGAGACGGTGCACGAGCCGGGAATACCCGGATCTCCGACGTGCGCGGCGAGGAGCCGCCCGCGCCGCGGATCGTAGGCGAGCCCGTTCGGCCGGACCCCCACGCCGACCTTCTCGACGCGTGGCATCTCGGCGGTGGTGAACATCGCGACCGTGTTTTCTCCCCGGTTCGACGTGAAGACGAGATCGGGCTCGGCGACCAGCGCTCCCGCCACGCTCGTGAGCCCGGGAATGGAGCCGACGTACCGCTGCGTCCGGACGTCGATCACGTCGACGGCGTCGTTGGCGGTGTGCGCCACGTAGATCCGTCCCGTCGGCTCGTGCACGGCGGCGTGATCGAAGCCGCCGGCCTTGGCGTGTGCGGGCAGATCGACGAAGCCGAGGAGCCGGAGCGCCACCTCAGCGCCCGCCCGCGAGATCGGCGACCAGCCGCTCGACGTTGGCCACGATGCGGTCGCGCGCGGCCGCGTAACCGTCGCTCACCGCCGGCACGTCCCACTGCTCGACACGCTGGCCGCGAGTGGCCACGACGTCGCAGCCGAAGCTGACGATGCGCGTGGAGCTGTCCAGGTCGTAGAGCGTGACCGGGCGGGGGCGGGTGAGCGCCGGCTCGAGGCCGTCACCGGCGAGGCCCTTCACCGCACCGGGCGCCAGCTGCGCGTCCGGTTCGGTTCCGGCCGCTACGGCGCCGATGGCGAGCCCGCGCTCCGCCGCGAGCCGCCGGAAGTGCGCCGCGCCGACCACGCTCTTGGCGGCGCCATGCAGGCACACGAAGAGCACCCGTGATGTCGGCGGCACCGCCGAGGCCTGGGTGCGGCAGTACGCGTAGAGGGCGTCGTACATCGGGAACTGGCGTGTCATGTTGTCGAAGTCGTCGCGGCTGGTCGCCTGAAACCCGGTCGCGGCGGCGTAGAGACCGGCGGACTCGGGCGTGAGGCCGCGATCGGCGGTGTCCGCGCCGCGGACGATCTCGGCGAGCGCCAGCAGCCCGGGGTCGCTCAGCTCGTAGCGCTCGATGAACGCGTCGAACGAGCACTGCGCGCCGTGGTGGCCCAGCTCCACGTCCGGGATGTCGTAGGGGATGGCGCGCTCCCGCTCGGCGGCCGCGCGGACCTCGCGGGCGGGAACGAACAGGAACTCCGGCTTGGGATCGACGAAGCGGCTGATGAGCCACGGACACGCGATCCGGTCGACCCGCGCGCGTTCACGAGTGATCCATCTCATGACATTTCTCCTCTCGCCGAACAGGTGTTCGTCCTCACGTTGGCAGGTGACTCACGCATCGAGCGTCACGTCCGTGCCGCGCCCGGTGGCGCGCGCGTGTTCATAGACCACCACCGCCGCGGCGACGTCCTGCAGCGCGGTGCCCGAGCTGTCGAAGATGGTGATCTCGTCGTCCTGAGTTCGGCCGGGCCGGCGGCCCGTGACGACGTCCGCGAGCTCGGCGTGCACCTGCTCGCGCGTCATGAGCCTGGCGGCGAGGACGTGCTGGAGCTCACCGATCTCCGCGCACTGCTCGAGCACGTCGACCACGAGGGTCGACGACGCCACCAGCGTGGGCTCGAGCTCCTGCTTCCCACGATGGTCGGCACCGACGGCGGCGATGAAGGTGCCCGCGGCGACGTCGTCACGGGACACGAATGGACGGCGCGATGGGGTACAGGTGACGCACACGTCGCTCCCGCGGAGCGCCGAACGCAGATCCTTCCCGGCCTCGACGCGGATGCCGAGGTTCGCCTGGGCGCGGGCGGCGAGGCCTTCGGCGCGAGCGTGATCGGTGTCGAGCACCCAGGCGCGTTGCAGCGGCAGCACCGCGGCGATCGCTCCGAGCTGGATCTCGCCCTGGACGCCGCAGCCCACGATGGTGGCGGACCGCGCGTCAGGGCGGGCCAGGAACTTCGCGGCCACCGCCGTGGCCGCGCCCGTCCGCAACGCCGTCACGCTGCCGGAGTCCATCACCGCGAGGAGCTCACCCGTCCGCGCGTCGGCGAGGACGACCGTCCCCTGGATCGTCGGCAGGCCGTACCGGCGCGCATTGTCCGGAAAGTTCGCGTTCGTTTTCGCCGCGAAGTAGCTGCGCTCGCCGACGAGTCCCGCTGCCTTGACGTGGAAGCCGCCGCCCTCGGCGGGCACGGCCAGGACGCCGGGCCCGAGCGTGCGGCCCTCGGCGTGGAGCCGGAACGCGTCCTCCACCGCAACGATGCAGTCACGCAGGGTCAGGAGCTCGAGGACGTCACCGCGAGTGAGGATGCGCATGCTAGGGCCTCCGTGACGTCGTGGCGTAGAGGCCCTCGAACAGCGTCATGCCCTGCGCGAGGACCTGCCGGTCGTCGGGCGACGCGGCGAGCAGCGCACGGACGGCGACGTCGATGCCGCGCGCCTCCTCGTGCGGATATTTCCCGTCCCGCAGGTCGGCTTCGTGGACGATCTCGGCGAGCCGGACCAGGCGGCGGTCGCGCAAGCGGGCCCGCTTGACGAGCGTCTCGAACGTACAATCCTCGCCCTGATGGCTGAGCTCCACGCCGGGCGCATCGAAGGGGATCGCGTCCTTCGGGAACTCGGCCGGAGGCGCGAAGAGGAACTCCGCGTCGGGATCGATGAAGCGCTTGATCAGCCACGCCGACGCGATGCGGTCGATGTGCGGGCGCGGACGTGTCACCCACCGTCGCCCGCGCAGCCCGGCCAGGTCGAGGGGGCGGCGCTCTTCGCGATGGACCGGTTCCTGACGTCGAGTGCGCATGGCGATGACCTCCTCGAGACGCCGGACCTCGGCGCCGCTGGGGGCGTCGAAGTAATCGATGTCCCGGATGCGTTGGTGCTCCCGGGCCAGGTGCGCCAGCTCCTCCGGCAGGCGCGCGCCCTTGACCGCGGGTTTCTTGTCGAGGCTCTGCAGCACCTTGCGATAGCGCGCGGCGAGCTGGCGGTAGTCGTGATCACGCGGCTCGTGGAGCAACCGCTGCACGTTCTCGGGGCTGATGTTCTCGATCTGCTGGATGCGAATGAGCGTCGCCTCGCCGCCCTCGCGCTCGATCTCCTGAGCGAGCCACTGGAAGTCTTCGTACCGCTCCGGGGTGTCGGGCAGCAGATAGGCCGAGCGCTTGAGCGGCACCGCACCGAGCGAGCGCAACCGACGCCACACGCGCACGCGGAGGCTCGACGGCGTCGGCGGCACGCCGACCAGGAGGAGGATAAGTTGTTGCGTCGGCATGGTCGACATGAAACTACTGTTTCATGTCGCTGTCAAGGGGGAAGTCGAGCGCGATGCTCGAGCGCCTGACGGCCTCCCTCGCCCGAGAGCTCGCCCATGACGGCGGTGACCCGTCCTCCCACCGCCCCTGGCCGCTTCCGCGCGCACCGTGGGTCATGGCGCAGACGTGGGAAGACCTCGTGTTCTTGCACTGGCCGATGGATCCCGACGACCTTCGCGCTCGTCTCCCTCGCGGGCTGTCCCTGGACACGTACCGCGGCGACGCGTGGGTCTCCATCACGCCATTCGTCGTCACCGGGCTGCGGCCGCGCGGGATCCCCGCGGTGCCGGGCCTGTCCTCGTTTGCGGAGACGAACGTCCGCACCTACGTCACGCGCGACGGCAAGCCCGGTGTGTGGTTCTTCAGCCTCGACGCGAGCAGCCGGCTGGCGGTGACGGCGGCTCGAGCCCTGTACCATCTCCCGTACCACCACGCCGAGTTCACGATCGAGCGCACGCCGGAACGCATCCGCTACGCCTGTCAGCGTCGAGATCGTCACGCGCCCGCGGGCGGGCTGGCCGTCGAGTATGGACCCGTCGGTCCCCGGGCGCCCGCCACGTCCGGAACGTTGTCGTGGTGGCTCACCGAGCGGTACTGCCTGTACGCGAGTCGTCGAGGGCATCTCTACCGCGCCGAGATCCATCACGTCCCATGGCCGCTCCAGGACGCCGAGGCACACGTCTCGCACAACACGCTGCTGGATGGGCTGGCTCCAGGCTTCGGCCAGACCGTCGGCATCCGGCGGCCCGTGGTTCAGTTCGCACAGCGGCTGAGCGTCATCGTCTGGGCGCCGGTCCGTCTCGGCGCTTAGCTCACGCGTGTGCTCGGCAGCGGGGCCGCGACAACGCGCGGGAACCGTTGTAGAAGAAGGGTGACTGACCTTTGTCAGGGTCGTGAGGGGACAATCGATGACCGACATCATCCGTGAGACGGGGCTGAAGTACCGCAACTGGGGCAAGTGGGGGAAGGACGACGAGCTGGGGACGCTGAACTACATCACGCCCGACGCCATCGTGAAAGCGGCCGGGCTGGTGAAGCGCGGACAGGTCTTCTCGCTGGCGATCCCGTTCGACAAGGAAGGCCCGCAGATCAACCAGCCGCGCCGCTTCAATCCCATCCACCGGATGATCCTGACCGGCCCGGACTTCACGACGGGCGCGTTCAAGCGTCCGGGCAACGTCGGGTTCGCCGACGACATGATCATCATGGCGCTCCAGTGCGGGACGCAGTGGGACGCGCTCTCCCACTGTTTCAAGGACGGCCAGCTCTACAACGGCTACGACGCCAACCTCGTCAGCAGCGAGGGCGCCAAGAAGAACGGCATCCACAAGATGGCTCGCGGCGTCGTCGCCCGTGGCGTCCTGCTCGACATTCCTCGCGTCAAGGGCGTGGACTGGCTGCGACCCGGGTATGCGATCACGCCCGACGATCTCGACGCCGCGGTCCGCGCGCACGACGTGAAGGTCGGTACCGGCGATGCCTTGCTCGTCCGGACCGGACAGATGGCGATGTGCAAGCAGCAGGGTGGCTGGGGCGACTACGCCGGCGGGGACGCGCCGGGGCTCTCGTTCTCGACGGCCGGCTGGCTCCACGAGCGTCAGCTCGCCGCCATTGCCACCGACACGTGGGGCATGGAGGTGCGGCCCAACGAGATTCCCGACAGCTACCAGCCCGTGCACCAGGTCCTCATCCCCAACATGGGCATGCTGGTCGGCGAGATCTTCGCGCTCGACGAGCTGGCCGAAGACTGCGCGCGGGACCGCGTCTTCGAGTTCCTCTTCGTGGCGCCGCCGCTGCCGTTCACCGGCGCCGTCGGCTCGCCGGTCAACCCGCTCGCGATCAAATGAGCGGGCCGACCTCGGCTTCGAGGAGCCGCCACGCGGTCGTCCCCAGTTCGGCCTTCCAGCGCCGGTAGAAGGCGTCGCCCAGCCGGCGGCGGAAGCTGGCCACGTCGGCCCGGTTGAAGACGAGCCCGCGCTGGGCGAGCCGGGACTCGAGCTCGCGATTGAGGCGTTGCGTGTACTCGCGCTGCCGCGCCACGTGGATGGCCACGTTGCGCTCGATGATCGCTTGAACGTCGGCCGGCAACCCGCTCCAGAACCGTCCATTGGCCAGCATGTTGAAGCCCGACCACATGTGGTTGGTGATGGCCACGTAGCGCGTGACCTCGTAGAGACGATTCACCTCGGTCACGACGAGGGGATTTTCCTGGCCCTGCACGCGGTGGGATTTCAGCGCGTCGTAGAGCTCGGCGATGGTGACGTGGACCGGGACGGCGCCCAGCGACTGGAAGAGGTCGGAGAACATCCGGCCGCCCGGGATGCGCATGGTCACGCCGATGAGATCGTCGGCGCTCTTGACGGGACGCTCGACCGTGGAGATCTGGCGGAAGCCGTTCTCCATCAGACCGCGGGGCAAACAGTACAGACCTCTGGCCCCGAGCTCCTTCTGGAAAAGCGCACCGAGCTCTCCGTCCATCACGCGGTAGACCTGCTCGGAGCTCGTGAAGGCGAAGGGCAGGCCCTGGATTTCCATCACGGGCGCGATCTGACCGAGGATCCCGCCCATCTGCGTGAAGAACTCGAGCTCGCCCGCGACCAGCATCTCGAGCACGGCGGGATCGGAGCCCGGCACTCCCGCGTTCCGAGCGTACACGCGGCAGTCGAAGCGCCCGGCCGTCTCGTCACGCACCGCCTGCCAGAGATCCACCAGGAACGGATGCTGGTGGCTCTCCTCCGGCTGGTTGTGGAATTGCCGAGCGTGCCAGACGGAGGCCATCGGACGTTTTACACGCCGACGCCGCTCGGGATGATGCCGTCCCAGGCCAGGGTTCGCGTCGCGTAGGGTGGCTCGACCGTCGGCCCCTCGCCGGCCACCGTCGTGCGCCGCATGACGCGCCGATGATGGGCGGCGTCCCAGGGGCGACCGCGGTGCAACACGCAGCGGTTGTCCCACATCACGAGATCCCACTGGCGCCAGCGGTGCTGATACGCGCGGTCGGGCGCCGTCGTGTGAGCAAGGAGGCCGTCGAGCAAGCGCCGTGATTCGGCGACGTCCATGCCTTCGACGTACCAGGCGTGTGATCCGATGTAGATCGACGGCCGGCCGTTGACGGGATTGGTGCGGATCAACGCCTGACGGACCGGCGGCAGTCCCTTCTCCTGATCGGCGTCGAACAATCCCTTCGCGATCGTGCTCCGCGAGTAGAGGATGCTGTGGACGACGACGCGGCCGTGGAGCGACCGCCGCAGCTCGTCGGGAAGCGTCGCATAGGCGTGGCGCATGCTGACGAACTCGGTCTCGCCGCCGGCCGGAGGCACCTCGCGGCCCGAGAGCGCGGAGGAGTGCGCCGGCACCGGCTTGAACGAGCTGTCCGTGTGCCAGAGCTGATTGCCCGACTGGTACATCATCTTTCGATCCGTCCAGTCCATCAGCCGGTCGTCGTGGTCGGGATCGACGTTGGAGAGATCGACCATGTTCGGATGCAGGCGATCTTCCCGCCCGGTCGCGTTGATCGTGGTCTCGAGCGGCCCGAAGCGCCGGCTGAAGGCCATCTGCTGCTCGTCGGTGAGGTGCTGACCGGAAAAGACGAGCACGGAATATTCCTGGAAGGCGTCGAAGATCGCGCGAAACGTGGTCTCGTCGAGCGGCCGGGTCAGATCGACGCCCTCGACACGCGCGCCGAGGCAGGCGTGGACCGCCGTGACCTTCATGCGAGGCCCGCGCGGACGATCGACGGTTTCCGTATCATGCAGGGGAGCGTAGCGACGGCCGATGATGCTGTCAAACGCGTGGAGGCTCTCCGGTGAGATTCGGCATCTTCTACGAGCACCAGCTGCCGCGGCCGTGGTCGGCCCGCAGCGAGTACGAGGTCTTTCAGAACGCCCTGGCTCAGATCGAGCTGGCCGATCGCCTGGGCTATGACTACGCCTGGGTGGTCGAGCACCACTTCCTCGAGGAGTACTCGCACTCGTCGGCACCCGAGGTCTTCCTGGGCGCGGCCAGCCAGCGGACGCGCCGCATCCGGCTCGGCCACGGCATCATCCAGCTCCCCACGAATCACCCGATCCGGGTGGCCGAGCGCGTCGCCACGCTCGATCTCCTCTCGGGCGGCCGGGTCGAGCTGGGGCTCGGGGAGGGTCAGGGGCCGGTCGAGCTTCATCCCTTCGGCGCCCGCGTGCGCGAGAAGCGCGACGTGTGGGAGGAGTCGGTCAAAGCGCTGGTGCCGGCGTTCACGCGCGAGACCTGGGAATGGCACGGCACGTACTTCGACTTCCCGGCGCGCAACGTCATCCCCAAGCCGTACCAGAAGCCGCATCCTCCGCTGTGGGTCGCCTGTTCCAACATCACCACCATCGGCAATGCCGGTCAGTGGGGGATGGGCGCGCTCGGATTCCAGTTCGTGTCGCCAGAGGCGGCCCGCGCGTGGGTGACCCGGTACTACACGAACCTGACGCGGCACCAGGCCAAGCTCGCCGACTATCCGGTCAATCCCAACATCGCGATGGTCAGCGGCTTCATGTGCGCCGAGACCGATGCCGAGGCCGAGGAGAAGGCGGCCGGCTGGACGTTCTTCGTGTTCTGCCTGAGCCATTACGGCCGGCACGGCATTCCCAACCCCGGCCAGGGAAACATGTGGGAGCTGTACCAGGAGTGGCGGCACACCGAGAAAGCTCAGGAGACGCTGCGCAGCGGGCTGATCGGCTCGCCCGAGACGATCCGCCGCCGCCTACGCGAGTTCGAGGCCGCCCACGTGGATCAGGTCATCCTGCTCAACCAGGCGGGCCGCACGACCCACGAGGACATCTGCCGGAGTCTCGAGCTCTTCGCTCGCGAGGTGATGCCGGAGTTTCGCGCCCGCGACGCCGAGCAGCAGCGTTGGAAGGCCGACGTGCTCGACGGCCGCGTGGAGCTGCTCGAGGCCGAGACGGAAGGTCACACGCGCTATGCCCACCAGAACGAGGACATCGTCCGTCTCACGCCGGACGAGCTGAAACGAAAGATGGCTGCGAAAGAGGCGGCACAGGGAGTGGAGAATGCGTCGAGGCGCGTGCGGGGCGATCGCGATCGTGTGGCTGGCCTCGGTGACGGCCAGTGACGGCCAGTCCCGCTCGACGAGATCAACCGCTTCGACGTTAACGAGGTGACCGCCAGGGCCAGGGCCTACCGTCAATAGTGCTGGCGGCCGACGGCTGAGTCCTTTTTCCCTGGCCCGAACAGCGTCTCTCGGTTGACCGGCCGGTCTTCCGCCTTCTTTTCGATGGCGTCCAGGGAATGCTGAAGGTCGGCGAGCAGCTTCGCGGAATCGACGTCGTGAGTGCGGGCGATCTCGTCCCAGGTCTTGCCGCTCCGTGACTCGGCGGTGATCTGGTCGACGGTTCCTCCGGTGAGCTTCGCCAGACGGTGGGCGAGCAGCAGATCTCCCCAGCCCAAGCCGGTTTGCGCGCGCTCCTGTCGCAACGTCTCCACCGAGACGCCGAGCTTGCGTGAGATGTGGCCGACCACGACGCGGGTGCCATCCGGTTCCGTCGAGGCGCGCTCGATCGCCGCGACGCTCTCGCTCAATACGTCGGCGCTCCAGGCGGCACCTACCCAGAGGAGAATGGCCACCGCGAACCCCGTGGCGAGGGCTCGCGTCATGGCCGTGGCGGAACCTTCACCCATGGCTCGGGACACGTCTGAATCATCGGATAGTAGGTTCGGGCGCTCGGACAGTAGTACCAGTAGGACTCAGCGGGTGGTTGAGTCGGCGCGGCGGGCGGCGCCGCCGAGGCCGGAGCGGGCGGACCCACCGGTGCCGACTGCTGAATATAGACGGGTGGGTCCTGCACCACGACCGGAGTCGGATCGGCGTAGTAGGGGTAGTACGGGTAGTACCAGTACGGGTACGGGCCCCATCCCCACCAGTACGCCGGGCCGACACCGATGAAGACGCGGCTCCTGAAGTGTCCGTGTCCGTGCCCGCGGCCGCCCCAGGCCTCGCCGGACAGGGCGATGCCCAGGACGAGGGCGCTCGAGACGAGAAGGACCGCGGCAACCTTCTTCATGCGATGGCAAAAGCATCCGCCCAAACCCGACTCCTCGTCAAGATGCGGGTCGTCAAGCTGCGGGCCCTCCGGCCGGATGAGGGCCCGGCCGATAACCCTGAGGAGATGGACTTCGGTCTGGCCGGGCGAATCGTGGTCGTCATGGGTGCGGGCGTCCTCGCGCTCGCCGCGCTCAACGCCGGTCTCATGCTCCGCCAGCGGTGGCTGACGCTCTGTGGAGTCGCCGGTATGGTGGTGTTCCTCGCGATGCTGATCCGACGCATCGTCGAGACCATCCTCTGAGCTCGCTCGCCGACCCACTCAGCCGATGACGCGGCCCCCCATGACCCGGAGAGTGTCCCCGGTCACGTAGGCGGAGGCGTCGGAGGCCAGGAAGACGCAGGCGTCGGCAATCTCCTCGGGACGGCCGAGCCGGCCCAGCGGAATCGCCTTGAGCTGCTCGGGCGCGCCCGGCGGCGCCTGACGAAACTCCGGATACCAGTCCGCGTAGCGCCGCTCGGTGTCGATGAAGCCCGGCATCACCATGTTGGCGCGGATCCCGAACGGCCCGAGCTCGGCGGCCAGCGCACGGATCAGTCCGAGCAAGCCGGTCTTGGCCGCGGTGACCGCCGCGGTGTTCGCCCGGCCGGTCAACGCTGATTGCCCGCCGATCGCGATGATGCTGCCTCGCCGGCGCTCCTTCATCGACGGCACCACGGCTCGCGTGAGATAGAAGGCCGAGTGGAGGTTCACACCGATCACGCGATGCCAGTCGTCGAGCGTCGTGTCGGCGAGCGACGTGTGCGGTCGGATGGCCGCATTACAGACGAGGACGTCGATGCTGCCGAGCTCGGCCAATCCCTGGTGCACCATGGATTCGACGGCGCCGGCGTCGGCGATGTCGGCCAGCACCGGAACGACCTGCACGCCCGCCTTCCGGCACTCGGCGGCGACCGCTCCCAGCTCGTCGCGGTTGACCCGAGTGTTCAACACGAGGTTCGCGCCCTCGGCGGCGAAGGCCAGCGCGATGGCGCGCCCGATGTTGCGACTGGCCCCGGTGACGAGCGCGGTCTTGCCCTGGAGCCTCATGCGGGCAGGTGCTCCCGATACCAGGCGAGCGTGGCCGCCATGACCTCGCCGAACGCCGGCTCCTTGTAGACCTCGTAGTGGCCGTAGCCCTTGAGCACCACGAGCCGCTTGGGCTCGCCGGCTCTCGCGTAGAGCGCGGCCGACTCCTCGGGCGGGACGAGGCGATCGTCGTCGGTCGTGATGAAGAGCGCCGCGCGCGGCGCGATCTTGTCGACGATCCACTCCGGGTTGAACGCGACGGTGTCGTCGACGTACTCGAGCGGGATTCGGCTGACCGCGCCCGGAAGATTCCGCCGGGCTGCGGCGGCCAGCTCCGCCGACTGACGATCGGGCAGCAGGATCTCCTCGCGATTCACCAGCTCGGACTCCCCCTCCAGCGCCCGCTTGACGCGGTCGCGCCGTGAGCGCTCGAGGAGATCGTGCCACTCGTCGGGGCGGCGCACGCTGCGCATCCATCGCGTGCCGTTGCCGATGCCGACCACGCTGACGACGCACCGGACCCGACGATCGATGGCGGCGACCCAGACGACGGTCGCGCCGCCGTAGCTCGTCCCGTACAGGCCGATCCGCTCGGCATCGACCTCGGGAAGCGTCCCGAGGAACGTCATGGCTGCCTGAACGTCGGCGACCCGGCTGTAGGGCGCGAGCCGGCTGCGAGGCCCCGCACTCTCCCCCCAGCCCTTGTAATCGAAGGTCATCACCACGTACCCGGCCTGGGCGAGCGTCCGCGCGTTGTCCGGAAGGTACAGGTCCTTGATCCCCGTGTAGCCGTGGCACAGGACGACGCCCGCCCGCGGCTGGCCGGGCGGGAGGTCCGAGGGATAGAAGACGTCGCCGACGAGCTGGTGGCCTTCGCTGTAGAACGTGACCGGCTTGGTGATCATGGCGGGATCGTACACCAGACCCGCGCTTGACTCTGCCGCCCACGGAGATATAGTCGCGGCGCAACGCCAGCCGGCCGCGAAGGCGAGGAGGACTCATGAAAGACGGTCTCCGATTCGTCGACTCCGACATGCACATCATGGAGCCGCCCGATCTCTTCGAGCGGTATCTGGATCCGAAGTTCAGACACCGCGTCAGCGTGCCGGTGGGATTGGACGGCCGCCCCAGCCGTGGAACGGCCGGCTCGATCGTCATCGATGGGCTGCCGACGTCGGACGCCGATCTGCAGCAATACAGAAAGCGCATCCGCCGCAGCTCGGCGTACGCCACCCAGCTCCTCTCGGCATCTCGGCTGCACGACACCGATCGCCTCGCCTTCGCCGTCGAGCGCGATTACGACGCCCAAGCCCAGGTGATGGGCATGGACCTGGAGGGCGTCGACATCGCGGTGCTCTACCCGACCACCGGCCTGTCCCTCATCGCCCGCAACAACCTGGATCCGCTGCTCTCGCTGGCCATCTGCCAGGCCTACAACAACTGGATCCACGAGTTCTGCCAGTACAGCCCCGATCGTCTGAAGTTCGTGGCCATGCTGCCCGTGCACGACGTCCATCTGGCCTGCAAGGAACTGGTGCGAGGCGTGCGGGAGCTGGGCGCCGTCGGCTCGTTCATCCGGCCCAACCTCGTCAATGGTCACTACTGGCACTCGAACTACTGGGACCCGCTCTACAAGCTCCACGAAGAATTGAACGTGACGTGGGGGTTCCACGAAGGCGTGGCCGCCTCGTACTCCCGCTTCACGGAGCTCTATGGCGAGAACCGGTTCTACCGCCACGTGGCCAGCCACTGGATCGAGATGCAGCAGTCGCTGATCGCGATGATCATCGGCGGTGTCTTCGAGTTCTATCCGAAGCTCCGCGTCGGATTCCTCGAGGCTCAGAACTCCTGGGCGCCCGGACTGCTGTCGCGTATCGAATGGGACTATCCCCAGTACCGTGACTCCCACGCGCCGTACCTGTCGCTCACGCCCCGGGAATACTTCCGGCGTAACTGCTGGGCGGCGGTGGAGGGGAGCGAGCCCGAGATCGAGGCGACGGCCGGGCTGATCGGCGCCGACCGCATGTGCATCTCGACGGACTACCCGCACTTCGACTCGAACTTCCCGCACGTCTCCGAGAATCTGCTGAAGAACGTCCCGCGGAAGATCGCCGAGCAGATCCTGGTGGGAGGCGCGCACCTCTACGGGTTCACGGAAGCCGACTTCAAGAAGGCCGACGCCGCCCGGGCGGCCTGAGCCGCCAGGGCGTCAGCGGGTCAGGGCACTCGAGAGGGCAGCGAAGCGGTCAGGAAGGGCTGGTCACGGCGCTCGGCTGATCGACGTCGAGCGTCGTGACGCGGCGCAGTTCCCGCCGGTACGTGCCGTCGTCGAAGGGACGAGCTCGGTGCATCGTGGCGCGGTTGTCCCAGATCACGAGGTCGCCGACCTGCCAGGCGTGACGGTAGACGAACTCGGGCTGGGTCGCGTGCTCCATGAGATCGCGCAGGAGCAGCCGCCCCTCGGGCACCGGCCAGTCGATGATCCTCGCGGCATGCGCCGCCAGGTAGAGCGAGCGGCGTCGTGAGCGAGGGATCGTGCGCACGAGTGGATGGATCGCGCCCTTCAGGGCTTCCTGCTCGTGACTCGAGAACTCGAAGCCCAGGATCTGGCGTGAGTGGGCGATCGAGTGGTGCACGCGAAGATCCTCGACTCGCGCCTTGATCTCGGCCGGTAGCGCGTCGTAGGCGGCGCGCATGTCGGCGAACTCCGTGTCGGCGGAGACGGGCGGAACGATCTTGGCCGAGAGCATCGAGTAGCGTCCTGCCGGATCCTGGAATGACGCGTCGGTGTGCCACAGGCGGTTGCCCAGGCTGTACATGCGCCGGCGGTCGTCGGGCTTCAAGAGCCCACCGTGCTCGTCGACGTTCGAGATGTCGCTGAGCGCCTCGTTCCCGAGCCGATTCTTGTAGAGCACGCTGCTCCCCGTCTTCGAGTGCAGCCGGCCGTCCAGCCGCCGGGCGAACGCCAGGTGCTCGTCGTCGGACAAGGGCTGGCCGCGGAACACGAGGACCGCGTATTCGTCCATCCCGGCCCGGATCTCGGCGAGCGTCGCCTCGTTGTGAACCTGGCGGAGGTCGACCGCGCTCACCTCGGCCGCGAAGTGCGGGTGGAGTTGCCGGAACGTCAGGGCCACGACGGTCAGCGTAGGGCGGCGGCGCGCGGAGGTCAAGGAACGGACGCCCCGGGCTTGTGAAGCCGCAAGCGAGTCATGTAGAGTCCCGCCCACGGATCCGTAATGTCACCAGCTTCGCTCACCGGCGTGCGTCACGCGGGACTCACGATGCCGCCGGCCGTCCGGGCCGCCGTCGCCGACACGCCTGCATGAGTCCTGGGGCCGTGGACCTCGTGATCCGGGGCGGAAGGCTCGTCTCGTCCACCGCAATCATGAGCGCGGGCATCGCGATCGAGGGTGGCGTGATCGTGGCCATCTCCCGCGACGACGCGCTGCCGGACTCGCGCGAGACGATCGATGCCACCGGCAAGTACGTCCTGCCCGGCGTGATCGATCCCCACGTCCACTTCCGATCTCCCGGCTACGAGTACAAGGAAGACTGGGCGAGCGGCACGGCGGCCGCCGCGTGCGGCGGCGTGACCACGGTCTTCGAGATGCCGAACAGCGATCCGCCGACCTCGACGGTGGACGCGCTCCAGATCAAACAGCAGATCGCCTCCCGCGACGCCTATGTCGACTACGGTGTGTACGGGCTGCTCGGCCAGCAGAATCTCGGTGACCTGCCCGGACTGGCCCGCCACGGCGTCATCGGGCTGAAGTGCTTCATGGGCAACAACCCCATCGGTCACATCGACGACGGCGCCATGCTCGAAGGCCTCGAGATCGCCGCGTCGCTCGGGCTCCGCGTCACCGTGCACGCCGAGAACGCGACGATCATCGAACGGAAGACCGGCCGCCTCCGTGCCTCCGGGCGACGCGATCCGCTCGCCCACCTGGAATCGCGCCCGGCCGTCTGTGCCGTCGACGCCGTCGAGCGGGCGGTCGCCTTCGCCGAGGCTGCTGGCGCCCAGGTCCACATCGCGCACGAGGGGTGCAAGGATGCGCTTCCCATCATCCGCGCCGCCAAGCACCGGGGCGTCGCGGTGACGGCCGAGACGTGTCCGCACTATCTGTTGCTCACCGCCGAGGACATGCATCGCGTCGGCCCCGTGCTTCGCGTCAACCCCCCGGTGCGCGCCGCGGGACACGCCGAGCCGCTGTGGAGCGGGCTCGCCGACGGCGTCATCGACATGCTCGCGACCGACCACGCTCCCCACGCCATCCCCGAGAAGACCGCCGACGACATCTGGGACTGCGTGTCGGGATTCGGGGGCCTGGAGACGGCGATCCCGTTGCTGCTCACCGAGGTGAACCGCGGCCGGATCACGCTCGAGCAGTACGTGACGTGGTCGTCGCTCGCACCCGCCCGGGTCTGGGGCCTCTATCCGAGGAAAGGCGTTCTCGACGTTGGGTCCGACGCGGACATCGTCATCGTGGATCTCGCGCAGGAGGCCACGATTCGCGCTGACCGCTTCCAGTCGAAGAGCAAGATCACGCCGTTCGAGGGATTCCGCACGAAGGGACAGCCGGTCTGCACGATCGTGCGGGGACGCGTCGTGATGCGTGACGGCGCGCTCGAAGGCCGGCCGGGCTGGGGCCGGCTCGTGACGTCGCACCGAGCGCCGGCGTGAGTGCCGAGGCCTGCGCAGCGTTCCTGCGGCGGGTCGAGGACACCGTCGGCCTCTTCCTGTTCGGCGCCATGCTGATCGTGGTCCTGACGCAGGTGTTCGTGCGCTTCCTGCTCTACGAGTGGCTGCAGATCGCCTGGGCCGACGAGATCGGCCGCGCGCTCCTCGTGTGGTCGAGCTTCTGGGGCGCCGTGCTGGTCACGCGGGAAAGCCGCCACATCACCGTCGATCTGCTCTACGATGCGGTGCCGGCGCCGGCCCAGCTCGCGCTCCGCATCCTGGGTGACCTGGTGCTGGCCACGTTCCTCCTGCTCGTGCTGTCGATGGGCCTGCCGATCTTCCTCGACAGCCTGCGGCGCCCGAGCCCCGCGACGGGCTTGCCGTTCTTCATCTTCGACGGCGCCCTGTGGGTCAGTAGCGCGCTGATGATCGTCCACGTCGTCGTGAACGCCGCGCGTCGCTGGCGGCCGAGCGCCGCACCGACGGTGGTTCCGGCCGTGACCGATCCGCTGTGAGCAAGGCGGCGCTGATCACCATCCTCTTCGCCGGCACCTTTGGCCTGGCTGCGCTCCGGGTTCCGATCGCCTTCGCCATGGGGCTGGCCTCGGCCGTCGTCCTCTATCTCATGCAGATCCCGCTCTCGGTCGTGTACGTGAAGATGACGGCGACGGTGGACTCCTGGCCGTTTCTCGCCATCCCGTTCTTTCTCCTCGCCGGTAATCTGATGACCGTGGGCGGCATCACGACCCGGCTGGTCGACCTGGCCGACGTCCTGGTGGGGTGGATTGCGGGTGGTCTCAGCCAGGTCGTCGTCGTCGTGGAGATGATCCTCTCGGGGATGACCGGCTCGGAGATCGGCGATGCCGCCGCGCTCGGATCCGTGCTCGTGCCCGCCATGAAGCGGAGCGGCTACGCGGCCAACTATGCCGCCACGATCGTGGCCGCCGCCGCCACCATGGGGCCGATCATCCCGCCCAGTATCGCCTTCGTGATCTACGCCGCGATCAACGACCTCAGCATCGGTCGACTGTTTCTCGCCGGCATCGTCCCCGGCGTCGTGATGGGCCTGCTGCTCATGGTCATGCAATACCTCATGGCGAGGAAGCACCGCTGGCCCCGTCAGCCGTGGCCCACGCGTCAACGCGCCGTGCGCAGCTTGATCGTCGCCGTCCCCGCCCTGTTCATGCCCGTGCTCATCATCGGCGGCATCCTCGGCGGCGTCTTCACCGCGACGGAGGCGGGCGCCCTCGCCGTGCCTTACGCTCTGGTGCTGGCCATGGGCGTGTACCGCGAGCTCGGGTGGCGCGATCTGCCCGGCGTCCTCGTGGCGACGCTGAAGGACACCGCGGCGATTTTCGTCATCATCGCCGTGGCCGGGATCTTCGGCTACGTGATCACGGTGCTCGGGGTCGGCGTGGCGCTCATCGACTTCGTGACGGGACTCACGAAGAGCCCGTGGGTCGTGCTCCTGCTCCTCAACATCCTGTTCCTCATCATCGGCCTCTTCGTCGACGTCACGGCCACGATGCTGGTCTTCGCCCCGCTCTTCGCCAAGGTCGTGGCCGCCTACCACATCGATCCCGTCCACTTCGCGGTCGTCTTCGTGCTGAACGTGTCGATCGGGATGATGACGCCGCCCTACGGCCTGACGATGTACCTGATGCTGAGGATCGCCGACATCACGATGATCGAGTTCATCCGCGCCATGTGGCCGTTCCTGACCGCGCTCCTGGTCGCCCTGTTCCTGATCACGTATATTCCGGCCATCACGCTGTGGCTCCCGAACCTGGTGCTCGGGGCGCGCTGAGCGACCGGCGGCGAGCCGTGCTGCCCGATGAGACCGCGCGGGTGAGCCAGAACCTGGAGGAGAAGACATGAGGACGAACGCGACGGCGGTGGGCATCGTGCTGGCGGCGGCGCTGATCGGCCTGTCGGCGCCCGACGCGACGGCGCAGGCGGGCAAGACGCTCAAGATCAGGTTCGGCAACTCCCAGGGGCTCGGCGAGACGACCGCCGACACCATGGCCGACTTCAAGAAGGAGGTCGAGGCCAAGAGCAACGGCCAGATCCAGGTCGAGCTGTATCCGGCCGGCCAGCTCGGCAAGATCGAAGAGGTCGTCGAGATGTTGCGGTCCGGCGCGGTGCAGATGCACGTCAACTCACCGCAGTACCTCGCGAAGTGGTACCCGGAAATCCAGGTCACCAGCCTTCCGTATCTCTTCGACGCCCCGGAGGCGGCGGACCGGGCGCTCGACGGCCCGTTCGGCACCGATCTGAAGGCGAAGATTCAAGAGAAGACGGACTTCGTCATCATGGGCTACGAGGAGTACGGCCTCAAGCACGTGTTCAACCGGAAGCGTCCCGTCCGGACCATCGAGGACCTGCGCGGCCTCAAGCTGAGGGTCATCGCCTCGCCGGTCACGCTCAAGACGTTCCAGTCACTCGGCGCGAGCCCGATCGGCATGGCCTTCTCCGAGATCTACAGCGCGATGCAGACCGGGGTCATCGACGGCGGTGAGCTGCCGTTCACGAGCATCTTCGGGGTCAAGCTGTACGAAGTGACCAAGTACATCTCCACCACCGGTCACTTCTTCGAGCTGGCGCTCGTGGTGGGCAGCAAGAGCTGGCTCGGCAGCCTCACGCCGGAGCAGCGCAAGATCGTGATGGACGCCGCGCAGAACATGGCGACGACGGCGCGCACCACGAGCCGCGCCTCCCAGGCTACCGCGCGCGCCTTCATGGCCAGCAAGGGCGTGGAGATCAACGACGTGGCGCCGGCCGAGCTCGCCAAGATGCGCGCGGCGGTGGCGCCCGTGTACGACTGGGCCCGGCAGCAGTGGGGCGACGCCTACGTCGCCCAGGTGCTCAAGGCGGCCGGCCGCTGAGATGGCGCGCTTCCGCGTCGGCGTCGACATCGGCGGGACGTTCACCGACATCGTGTTCCTGGACGACGATGGGACCGTCCACACGAAGAAGGTGTCGTCGAGCGTCGACGACTACGCCCGCGCCATCGTCGAGAGCATCCGTGAGCTGTTCCACGAAACCGGCGTGGCCGGCCACGACGTGAGCGAGGTCCTGCACGGCACCACGGTTGCCTCGAACGCGATCCTCGAGCTCCGGGGCGCGCGGACCGGGCTCATCACGACGAAGGGCTTCCGTGACGTGCTGGAGATCCGCCGTCTCCGCATGCCGCGTCTCTACGACATCGCCTGGCAGAAACCGGCGCCTCTCGTCGAGCGGCGCCTTCGCATGGAAGTCGCCGAGCGGATCACCGCCCGCGGCGACGTGGAGATTCCCCTCGACCCCGCGGAGGTCGAGCGCGTCCTCGATCGGCTGCTCGGTCACGGGATCGAGGCGCTGGCCGTCTGCCTCCTGAACGCCTACGCGAATCCCGCCCACGAGCAGCAGATCAAGGCGATCGTCGAGCGCCGCGTGCCCGGGATGCCGTTCTGTATCAGCACCGACGTGCTGCCCGAGATCCGTGAGTACGAGCGCTCGTCCACGACCGTCATCAACGCGTACGTGATGCCGGTCGTGCAGCGCTACCTCCGCACGCTCCGCGCCGGCCTCGGCGAGATCGCCGTGCGGACGCCGTTGCTCATCATCCAGTCGAACGGCGGCCTGATGACCGCGGAGGCCGCCTCGCGCATGCCGATGCACATCATCGAGTCCGGTCCCGCCGCCGGCGTGATCGGCGCCCAGGCGCTGGCGCGGCGGACGGGGATGGCGAAGATCATCACCTTCGACATGGGCGGGACGACGGCCAAGGCGTCGATCGTCGAGGACGGGGAGGTCAACCGCGCCACCGAGTACTCGGTGGGCGGCGGGATCATGCACGGCTCCCGGCTGCTCAGCGGCAGCGGGTATCAGCTCCGCGTCCCGGCCATCGACCTGGCCGAGGTCGGCGCTGGTGGCGGCTCGATCGTGTGGATCGACACCGGCGGCTCGGTGCAGGTGGGGCCGCGGAGCGCGGGCGCCTTCCCCGGGCCGCTCTGCTACGACCTCGGCGGTACCGAGCCGACGATCACCGACGCCAACGTGATCCTGGGCTACCTGAACCCGACCCACCTGGTGGGCGGGGCGCTCAAGCTCAACGCGTCTCGCTCTCACGAGGTCTTCGAGGCGCGCATCGCGCGCCCGCTCGGCCTCGAGCTCGCCGAGGCCGCCTACGGCGCGCATCTGATCGCCGCGTCCAACATGATCCGCGCGATCAAGTCGGTCTCGAGCGAACGGGGCCGTGATCCGCGCGAGTACGCGTTGTTCGCCTTCGGCGGCAACGGCCCGCTCTTCGCCGCGGGCATGGCGCGCCAGCTCGACATGACACGCATCGTCGTCCCGCCGGCGCCCGGCCTGTTCTCTTCGTTCGGACTCCTGTACGGCGAGGTCGAGCACCACTACGTGAAGACGTACCGTCGCGCCACCCGAACGCTCGGGCTCGGCGAGCTGAACGGCATCGTGGCGCAGATGGAAGCCGAGGCGCTGGCCCAGCTCGCGTCCGAAGGGTTCACGGGCGCCTCGGCCCGACTCAGGCGGTCGGCCGATCTCTGCTATCAGGGCCAGTCGTTCGAATTGACCGTGCCGCTCGGCTTGGGACAGCTCGACCGGCGCGCCACCGGCGAGCTCGAGGAGGCCTTCGGTCGCGAGCACGAGCGCGTGTACGGTCACCGCGCCGGCCCTGACGAGCCCGTACAGCTCGTCAGCCTCCGCCTCGTGGCCCAGGGGATTCCCGACCGGCCGCGAGTGCCGGATCGCGTCGTGGTCGATCGCCACCAGCCGGCGCCAGCCGGGGAATCCCCCCGGCGCGAGGTGTACTTCGGGCCCGAGCACGGATGGCGCCGGACACCGATCCTTCGCCGCGCCGATCTCGCCGACGTCGTGGAGGGGCCGGCGATCGTCGAGGAGTACGACGCGACGTGCCTGATTCCACCGAGCGCGGCGGGGCGTCTCGACGCGTACGGCAACATCGTGATCGAGCTGAGGTGACGACATGAGCACGACGGCCCGCGATCCGATCGGCTTCGAGCTCTTCAAGAACACGCTGTTCTCGATCGCCGACGAGATGGCGTTGACGATCTATCGCACCGCGTACTCCGGCGTCCTCAAGGACGGGATGGACTATTCGACGGCGTTCTGCGACGGTGACGGCCGCACGGTGGCCCAGGGGCTGACGATGCCGGGGCACCTCGGCTCGTTCCCCGACGCGCTCGGCGCGACGCTCAAGCGCTTCGGCCACCGCATGAAGCCCGGCGACATCTACTGTCTCAACGACCCGTTCGAGGGCGGCATGCACCTGCCCGACGTGTTCATCCTGAAGCCCATCTTCTACCGGGACGAGCGGATCGCCTTCGCGGGGACCGTCTGCCACCAGACCGACATGGGGGGCCGCGTCGCCGGCTCCAACGCCTCGGACTCCACCGAGACCTATCAGGAAGGCCTGCGCATCCCGCCCGTGAAGATGTACGACGGGGGAGAGCCGAACGAGACGCTCTTCCGGCTGATCGAGAAGAACGTGCGCGTGCCGGCGCGCGTGTTCGGCGACATGCGCGCCCAGCTCTCGGCCTGCCACATTGCCGAGGCGGCGTTCCTGCGGCTGGTCGAGACGCGCGGGGCCGAGACGGTGAAGGGGCACATGCACGAGCTGATGGAGTACACCGAGCGCATGACGCGGGCGGCGCTGCGTGAGCTGCCGGACGGCGAGTGGAGCTTCGAGGACTGGATCGACGACGACGGTATCGACTACGGCAAGCCCATCCGGCTCTTCGTGACGCTCAGGAAGTCCGGCGACACGCTCGTGGCCGACTGGACCGGGTCGTCACCTCAGGTCAAGGGTGCGATCAACAACACGCTCTCGTACACGAAGGCGGCGACGTATACCGGCATCAAGTCGGTCCTGCCCGCGGAGATCCCGAACAACGACGGCTTCCATCGCGCCGTGCAGGTCATCGCGCCGCCCGGGACGATCGCCAACTGCGTGCTGCCGGCGGCCACCGCCGCGCGCGGCCTCACCGGCTTTCGCATGGTCGACTGCGTCTTCGGCGCGCTCGCGATGATGCTGCCCGATCGTGTCTTCGCCGCCTCCGATGGCGGGAACACGGGCATCTCCATCGGGGGCTACCACGCCGATCGCCGGCCGTTCATCTACGTCGATTTCATCTGCTCGGCCTGGGGCGGCCGGCCGTGGGCCGACGGCCTCGACGGCAACGCCAGCATGTTCGCGAACCTGTCGTCGCATCCCGCCGAGATCATCGAGGTCGAGCACCCGCTCGAGATCCTCGCCCTGGAGTTCGTTCCCGATACGGGCGGCGCCGGGAAATTCCGCGGCGGCATGGGCTTCCGGCGCGATTACCGCTTCGTCGAGGACGAGGCGGTGCTGCAGGTCCGCTCCGATCGACGGGCCTTCCGGCCGTTCGGGCTCTACGGCGGAAGTCCCGGGAGGCCTTCGGTCAACATCATCAACCCTCACGCCGAGCATCGCGTGGTGCCGGCCAAGGTCACGATGACGATCACGCGCGGCGACGTCTATCGCCACGAGCTGCCGGGCGGCGGTGGCTGGGGCGATCCGCTCGAGCGCGATCCCGCCGGCGTCTTGCGGGACGTCCTCAACGAGCTCGTCAGCGTGGTATCGGCCCACGACGACTATGGCGTCGTCATCGACACGGCCCGGGGCGAGGTCGACGCCGCCGCGACGGCGCGCCGGCGTGCCGACATTCGCGCGACCCGGGCGGCCGGGTGGCCACCGGTCGTCAACCGCGCGCGCCCGAACGGACACTGACCATGACCAACGGCCGGAGTGGCCTCGTCGTCGGTACCGGTGATTACGTCTACGACGTCATCAGCCCGTGGGGTGTTCTCCCGACCGGGATGACGCTGGGCATCGTGAGTCACGTCGCCGTCGACTCACGCGATCGCGTCTACTTCTACCAGCGGAAGAATCCCCCTGTCCTCGTCTTCGACGCCGACGGGAACTTCCTCTCGGGCTGGGGCGACGGCCGCCTGCGCGATGCCCACGGCATCTACATCGCGCCGGACGACCACGTCTTCGTCTGTAACCGTGACGAGCACGAGGTCCTGAAGCTCACGCCGGACGGGAAGGTGGTGCTCACGCTCGGCCAGCGCGGCCGTCCGGCGCTGCGGGCGCCGTTCAACCACCCGGCCGACGTGGCCGTCGCGCGGAACGGCGACATCTACGTCGCCGACGGCTACGGCAACTCCTCGGTGCACCGGTTCTCGGCCGACGGAAAGCATCTGCAGACGTGGGGCGGACCTGGGCTCGGCCGCGCCCAGTTCACGACGCCGCACGGTATCTGGGTCGACGCGCGCGACCGGATCTTCGTCGCCGATCGGGAGAACAATCGCGTCCAGCTCTTCAGCCCCGAGGGCGACTTCTACGGGGAGTGGGGCGACCTCCACAAACCGATGGACATCTACATCGATCCGGGTGGCACGGTGTACGTCACCGATCAGATCCCCCGGATCACGATGTTCTCACCCGACGGTCAGATGCTCGCGCGCGGCCGCCCCGTCGACGCCGGCGCCCACGGCGTCTGGGGCGATTCGCGCGGCAATCTCTACCTGGCCGAGATGCGGCTGACGCAGGTGACGAAGCTCGTGCGCCGGGCGCCCGGGCGGTAGGGCAGAAGGCGAGGAGGAACCGATGAGCAAAGCCCTGGACGGCATCCGGGTCATCGACTTCACGCACGACCAGGCGGGTCCCGCGTGCACGCAGACCCTGGCCTGGCTCGGCGCCGACGTGATCAAGATCGAGCGTCCGCCGAACGGTGACCGGGCGCGAAAGCTCTGGTACAGCGACCGGGCCGACATCGACAGCTATTTCTTCCTGCTGCTCAACAGCAACAAGCGCAGCGTCGTGCTCAATCTGAAGACCGACGAGGGCAAGGAGATCGCGCGACGGCTCATCCGCGAGGCCGACGTCGTCGCCGAGAATCTCGGCCCCGGCGCCATGGAGCGCCTGGGGCTCGGCTACGAGGCGGTGAAGAAGCTCAATCCCCGGGCGATCTACGCGTCGATCAAAGGCTTCGGCTCCTACGGGCCCTACAGCGACTTCAAGTGCTTCGAGATGATCGCGCAAGCGACCAGCGGTGGGATGAGCCTCACCGGCTTCCCCGATCGTCCGCCGGTCGTCACCGGCGTCAACGTGGGGGACGCCGGCACCGGCATGCACCTGACCATCGCCATCCTCGCCGCGCTCGTGCAAAGGCAGCGGACGGGCCGCGGCCAGCTCGTCGAGGTGGCCATGCAGGAGGCCGTGCTGAACATCACGCGCGTGAAGTTCACGCCGACCCTGACGAACGGCCGGCCTCTCGAGCGCATGGGGAATCGCTCGGCGAGCGGCGCCTATGCCGACCTCGTCCGCTGCGCGGGGGGTGGACCGAACGACTACGTCTATCTGATGCTGCCACCCGACAATGCCGAGCCCTTCGAGGCGCTGGTGGACGCCATCGGCCGCCAGGACGTCCGCTCCGACGAGCGCTTCAGCACGCCGCCGGCGCGGGCCCGCCACAGTGACGACCTCACCGCGGTGATCGAGGGCTGGACCATGAAGCACGACAAGCACGAGGTCATGCGGGCCCTGGCCAGCCGCGGGATTCCGTGCGGCGCGGTGCTCGACACCGCGGAGGTGCTCCGCGACCCTCACCTGCGGGAGCGCGGCACCGTGTTCGACCTCGAGCATCCGACGCGAGGACGCTTCTCGATGATCGGATGCCCGCTACGGCTGTCGGACTCCCCGATCGAGACGTCGCGGGCCCCGCTCTTCGGCGAGCACACCGAGGACGTGCTCACGACGCTGGCGGGCTACACCGCCGACGAGGTGCGACGCCTCCGCGATACGGGCGTCGTCTAGCCCCTCGTGATTGCCTCGTCGAGCTCCACGGAGGTCAACGTCGCGTAGTTGACGATGTACCGGATGAACAGGACGACGATCGTCAGGAGCCCTGACGCGAACGTCAGCAGGCCGATCAGCAGGAAGACTCGATCCGGGCTGACATCGAGGCGCTTGGCCACGACGCCGATCAGTCCGGCCACGAGACTTGGAATCCCTGCGAGCACGATCGCAATGGTTGTGTGTTCGGCGATCCAGCGGCCGGCCGATTTCCTCGCTCGGGTCATTCACGTCCTTTCCAAGGATGAAACAGCCTGTGGGGGACGTTCAGTGCGAGGAGCTGGCCGGACCACGACGGCGTGAGGAATCAGCGCGTTCGCCGGCAGGGGTTCGGGTCGCCGGCGATGTACGGCAATCCTTACGACTCAACCTTCCGACGGCGTCGGGATAGGTGACGGTTCGCGTCTATCGAACGCGACCTCGATGCCCTTACTCGGGGCGTTCCCTCTTGAGCTTTCGATAGCACTCGACGTGGACCGTGGCCCGATGGACCCGGAACTCGGACACCATGCGGTAGTGCTCCTCACGCAAGTCGACGCGCTCGCCGCACAACGCGCACGTTGATTGCCGCCTGTCCCTGATCGGGCTTGGGAGCGCTCCTGCTCGATGCGGATCGTGCGGCATGTTCATGGGATCGAGACCCTCCTCGGGGCCGTCCGGCGTCGCGTCTCGAAGTCACTCGCGGCGTCCGCGCCGTGCCGGCAAGCATCGTACGATCGTCGACCCTCTTCAAGTGAGCGTGCGGCCAGGGTCGGCCGCTCGGTGCGACGACTCGCCACGTTGTCGGAGAAGTTTACGAGATCAGGGCCTGGCGAACACGGGCGACCGCCTTCAGGCCCGTTATTCGGGGACTTCCGGCTTCGGTAAGCCACTTGCACTAAACCGCCGGCGACGCTCAGCGTGACTGCGGCACGACCTGCTGCACTCAACGAGAGCGAACAGCGCCGCTCGCCGTCGCCCCCGGCGAGCGGCGCGCCTTGATACCTGCAGACCGAGCGTCGCACGCGCGAACCGAGCATAGGCACGCCCAGGGACTAGCGCTCTTGGGAACCGACGCCGACCACAGCCACCTCGCGAGTGATCGGTCGGAACGCTGGCTTCTGTGACTTCGGGCGCGGTCGTGACGGC
This sequence comes from Candidatus Rokuibacteriota bacterium, assembly GCA_003220615.1. Taxonomy (GTDB): domain Bacteria; phylum Methylomirabilota; class Methylomirabilia; order Rokubacteriales; family CSP1-6; genus 40CM-68-15. The sequence goes on along the minus strand of QHTB01000156.1, from coordinate 4,858 downwards.
CGCGCGGCCGCCGCCACCACGGGCGAGGCCGTCGCCCCGGCAACCCGGAAGCGCCCGACCAGCTCCTCCAGCACCCGGGCCTGTGTCGCCAGCGCCTGGGTCGTGGTCGAGAGCTCTTCGGTCTGCTCCGCGTTGTTCTGCACGGTCGCGTCCATCTGCACGACGACCTGGTTGACCTGGTCGATGCCGCGCCGCTGGTCCTCGCTGGCGGCCGCGATGTCAGCCACGATGTCGCTGACACGGCGCACGGACGTCACGATGTCGTCCAGCGTTCGGCCCGACCGCTCGACCAGCACAGCGCCCCGCTCCACTCGATCGACCGACTCGAGAATCAGGGCCTTGATTTCCTTGGCGGCGCTGGCCGATCGCTGGGCGAGGTTCCGGACCTCGGCCGCGACCACGGCGAACCCGCGCCCCTGCTCCCCGGCCCGGGCGGCCTCGACCGCGGCATTGAGCGCGAGCAGGTTCGTCTGGAACGCGATCTCGTCGATCACCCCGATGATCTGGGAGATCTTGCCGGCGGCCTGGCTGATGCCGTTCATGGCGGAGACCGATTCGTCGATGACCTCGCGTCCCTTCTCGGCCGTGCGCGTGGAGTCGACGGCGCAGTCGGCCGCCTGGCGCGCGTTGTCCGAGTTCTGCCTGATCGTGGCCGCGACCTGCTCGATGCTCGCCGCGGCTTCCTCGAGGCCGGCGGCCTGCTCGTGACTGCCGGCGGCCAGATGCTCGGCTGCGCTCGAGAGCTGCCCGGTCGCGAGCGCCGAGCCGGCCGCCACCGTGCGGGCGTGAGCGATGATGTCGTGCACCTTTTCGATGAAGCGGTTCATCCAGGCGGCGGCCTCGCCGATCTCGTCGCGCGTGGTCACGTCGACGCGCCGGGTGAGATCGCCCTCGCCCTCGGCCACGTCGCGCACGGCATCGACCATGCGGCGCAGCCGACGGCTCACGTCGCGGCAGAACCACGTGGCGATCGCGGCCACCGGAATGACGACGAGCACGATCAGCGTGATTGCGAAGCGACGGATGGCCGCGTTGTCTGCGATCGCGTCGGCCTGATAGCGCTCGGCGAGCTTCTTGAGGTCGGCGACCAGGGCGTCCATCGCTTCGGTCGGCGCCCGGTCGATGCCGCGGACGGCGTGATCGACCTTGCGCGCGCCGGCCGCGTCGCCCTCGAAGCCGGCCAGCGCCGCGCGATAACGCTCGCCGAGGCTCCGATGCACGGCCAGCAGCCCGTCGACCCTGGCCACGTCGAGTGCTTCGGCCGTCAGCCGCGCTCGGAGGACGGTGAGGTGCTTCTGCACCGCGGCCTCCTCCTTCTCGAACCCGCCCCGATATTTCTCGAGCAGCTGGGGATCGGCGCCGCGGAGCAGGACGTTCTTCCACTCCTGCACCTGGATCTTGAAGTGCACCTGCGCCTGCCGCCCCAGGTCACTCGAGGCCAGGACGAACGCGGCGCGCGCGGCTGAACGCTCCAGGCGCGTCTGATACGTCACGAGCAGGTAGGTGGGCAAGGCAATGCTGCCGCCGAGCGCAATCCCGAGCACGAGTGCGATCCTGACACCGATCTTCGCGTGCCGGTGCGCCACGGATTCACTGCCCGATTTCGTTCGTCCCCAACCCAGCATCGGAATGGGGATCGGCACCGAAGCGATGCTTCCGGAGGGCCACGAGCTGTGGCGCTCGTGCGCGACTGTGGCGGATCTGCACGACGTCGTCGCGAATCGTCGAGGGCTCGAGTGACGACATCACGCGGACTTGGCGGTGATCGACGTGCTCAGAACGCGGGCAGCGAGTTGGGCATTTGCCTTGCAGCCCGTCTGCTTCGCATCACACAGCTCGTGACGAAAGGGGTGACGAGATGAAGCGCTTCGCTCTCGCGACTCTGTTGGCACTGGTGGCGCTCAGCGGCGTCGGTACCGCGTGGGCCTTCAACGACGACAATCCCCTGACGGGCCCCGACTCCGTTCAGGCGCCGTAACCGAGGACGGGGCGGGGGTCGAAGCCCTCGCCCCGTTTCACGCTCCTCCGCTACGCCTCCACGTCGGCGAGTGTCTCGTCCACGAGCGTCAGCACCTGTCTGACGTCGAGCGGCTTGGTCAAGTAATCACGCGCGCCTTGCTCCAGCAACCGCTTGATCCGTCCGGGCGTCGCGTCCGCGCTCAGGATCACGACAGGGATCTGCTTCGTCCGAGGATCGGTGCACAGCCTGGCCAGCACGTCGCTGCCGGAAAGATCGGGCAGGTGAAGATCCAGGATGATCAGGTCCGGCTGATGATCGCGAGCCAGCTCGATCCCGCGGGAGCCTTGCATGGCTGACAGCAATGTGACACCGGGCCGACGGGCCAGGATCCGCTCGAGCAGTCTGAGGTTGGAGAGATTGTCCTCGATGTAGAGCACGGTTCCACGAAGGCCATCGAGGCCGACCTCATCCACCTCGCGACCGCTCGCGCGCTCGATCCCCACGGTCGGAGACTCGACGCGTCGCAGCCCGACGGTGAACGTCGTGCCCTCGCCGAGCGTGCTCTGCGCTGACAGCGTGCCGCCCATGGCCTCCACGAGGTGGTGGGACAGCACGAGGCCGAGGCCCGTGCCCTCGATCGCGGTCTGCTCGGCGCCGAGCCGATCGAACGCCGTGAACAACCGGCTCATCGTCTCGGGCGCGATGCCCCGACCGGTGTCGCCGACGCTGAGACGAGCCTGCTCGGCGCCGACCTCCGACGACACGCGGACGGCGCCACCCGCCCGGTTGTACTTGATGGCATTCGACAAGAGGTTCAACACGACCTGCTGGAAACGCTGACGATCGGCCAGCACGTAGCCCTCGAGCGCCGTCACCACGACGTCGATTCGCTTGGAGGCCGCCTCGAGCCGCAACATGTCGAGGGCGGCGGCCACGACCTCGTTGACCAGGACCGGCTCCAGGGAGAGCGCCAGCTTTCCCGCCTCGATCCGGGCGATATCGAGGATCTCGTTGATGAGGTCGAGCAGGTGACGTCCGCTCTTGAGGATCATCTCGATGCTCTCGCGCTGCTCGTCGCCCTGGGCCTCGAGCTCGAGCAGCTGCGCGAAGCCGATGATGCCGTTCAGCGGGGTGCGCAACTCGTGGCTCATACGCGAGAGGAACTCGCTCTTGGCCCGGTTGGCGCGGTCGGCGTCCTCTTCCGCCCGGCGACGCTCGGCGATCTCTTGCTGGAGCTGGTCGTTCGTCGCTCTCAGCTCGAGCGTGCGTTCCTCGACCCGCTGCTCGAGCTCCTCGGCCTGACGGGTCACACGCTCCAGGAGTCGCGCCTGCTCGAGTGCAATGGCGAGCTGGGCGGCCACGTCCTTGGCGATGCTGATCTGCTCGGGCGGGAACACCCCCGTTGGCCCGCCGAAGCTGATCGAGCCGATGAGCTCGCCACGGGCGATCATGGGCACCACCATGTACACGCGGACGTCCGAGGCCAGCAGGGCGTCGGCTTCCGGGCTCGGGGGCAGCGACTGCACGTCGATCACCTGGGGCTCGCCCCGCCGCAAGGCCGCCAGGTCACCGGCGAGCTCCAACGAATAGCGAACGCGCGGGCCGTGGTAGAAGCGACGGCGTCCGATGGCGGCGAGCCATTCCACCGCGCCCGCCTTCAGATCGAACAGGTTGACGATGGCGCGAGGGACGCCGAGCAAATCTCGAAGTCGCGGGAGGGCTGCCTCGGCGATCGTCACCGGCGTTTCCCCGGCGATGAGAGCGAGATCGATCTCGTGCAGGAGGTTCAGCCGTTCGTTGGAGGTGGCCAGCGCGGCCGCGGCCCGACGCTCGTTGCGAAGGGCGAGCCCGCCCAGCCCGGCCAGCGTCGCGGCGAGGACGACGGCGACGGCGGCGGCGGCGAGGATCAGTGTGCGCGTCCGCTGCAAGACCACGTTCTTCGAGCGGTGCACGACGACACCCCAGCCGAGGGCGGGCACCCAGCGAGAGGCGGAGAGGCTCACCTCACCGTCGACGGGATTCTCCAGCTCGGCCACACCGTCGTGACCCTCGAGCAGGCGCCGAACCACCGGAATGTCGACATAGTCCGCGAGGTGATCCGCGCCGGCCCTGGTGCGGTGAAAGACGAGCTGACCCTTGCGGTCGACGACGAACAGGTCGCCACCGGGAATCTGGATCGGCGCCAGCCACGTCCGGAGCGTGTCCAGGTTCTGCACGGAGGTGATGATCCCGATGACCTGGCCGTCGACGTCGCGGATCGGCATGGCCAGGGCCACCGCCGGCTTCCGCTCGTGCGCCGTCTCGTAGATCTCCGACATGTACGGCTGCCAGGACCGGCTCACCCCCCGGTACCAGTCACGAAAGGCGTAGCTCTGGCCGTAGTTCTCCGGTGATTCCGGCTCGCTCGCCCAGACGGTCCCGGCGGGATCGGCGAGGAAGACGCGGTCGAGATCGGGGAAGCTCTGATGCAGCTGACGCAGGTGAGTCAGCGCTTCCGTCCGGTCCCGCCGCTTGATGCTCTCGCGGAAGCGGAAGCGTCCAGCATAGGAGCGCAGGACGTTGAGGTACCCGTGTTCGCGCGCCTCGATCGAGGCAGCGACGCTACGCGCGATGGCGTCGTTCTGAGCCAGGTGCTCTTGCTCTTCGACCCGGATCGCCCTGGCGAAGAAGAGCGCAGCGGCCACGAAGACGACCAGCAGGAGGGCGGCGACGACCCCGTAGAACGACGGCGAGCCGCGAAGCCTCTTCATCGGATCCGAGGCCATAGTCCATGGAATCATGGAGATCTGGCCGCGACCAACCGCGAAAACTTCTACTCAAGGAGTGACGATTTGTGTCAGCTCCTAGGGACACACCTCACAGACACCGAGGTTCGCGTGCCACGTACCCCGGTCCTTT
>QHTB01000100.1 GCA_003220615.1 Candidatus Rokuibacteriota bacterium | reverse complement strand
CAGCGTCGGACGGCGTCAAGCCGCCGGCTCGCTTTGCGGGTCGAGGGTGAAGATCTAGACTACGCTCGCCGAGGCGGCACAATGACCCGAGGCAGAGCGCTGGCGGACAACCTCGTGACCCTGGACTCCGTGGACGTCGCGGTGCTGACCGATGATGTCAGTGACAATTACGTCAGCAAGACCCGGTTCGCCGTGTCGGAATTCGCCAATGTCGTGCTCAGAGGCGCCCGCGTAATTTCCGGCGAAGCGCTGCTCTGCGCAAATCTCGGCTTTGGCTTGAGACTGGTCTCGAACGCCGGCGGCCAACGCCACACGCTGTTGTTCGAGACGGGGCCGGAAGCGGCCATCTTCATACGTAACTGCACGGCGCTCGGGGTGGGTTTCCGTGAAATCGAAGCGATTGCCATCACCCACGGGCACTGGGATCACATGGCCGCGCTCCCGGCGACGATCGACAGGATCATCCAGCAGGGCGGGCGAGTGACCGTCCACGTCAATCCCGGAATGTTCAACGAGCGCGCCATCCGCCTGAGCAGCGGCAAAATCATCCCGGTGGCGAACGTTCCGCTCCCGTCCGAGTTGGACCGGCGCGGTGCGATAGTCGTCAACAACGCGGAGGACCGTCTGCTCCTGGACGGCCACTTCTACTACAGCGGGGAAATTCCTCGGGTCAGCGCGTTCGAGAAGGGCCGCGACGACCACTTCTGTCGAAAGAACCCCGAGGCGCGCTGGGAGCCCGACCCCTTGCTGCTGGACGAGCGCCTGCTCGCGGCGAAGGTGCGTGGCCTCGGTCTGATCGTGTTCAGCTCCTGTTCCCACGCCGGGATCGTCAACGTGTGCAGGCATGTCCAGGCCCTCTTTCCGGACGTCGCGATCCACACGGTGATGGGAGGACTGCACCTGGGCGGTGTCATGGAGCGCAATATCCCTGACACGGTGGACGCGTTGAGGCCGTTCGACATCGGCCACATCATCACCGGGCATTGCACCGGCTGGCGTGCCTTGCACGCTCTGGCCAATGCCTTCGGTGAAGCAGTCAGCCAGTCCGCAGTAGGTACGACGTACACCTTCTCGGCAGACCGGACCTGACTGCGGCCATTCAGTACTTCGAGGGCGTCGAGAGCGAGGGCAGCGCCGGACGGCGCAGCAGCGTCACGGCCAGCGGCCCGAGCACCAGCGCGGCGCCTACCGTGTTGAGGACGGCGAAGCCCCACACGCCGAGGATCATGCCGCCGGCGGCCGAGCCGAGCGCGCCCATCAGGCCCATGACCAGATCAGCCATGCCCTGGATCGACGCGCGCTCGGCGGGCACCAGCGCATCGGTCAGGAGCGCGCTGCCGGCGACGAACGCGAAATTCCACCCGATCCCGTTGAGGAACAGCGCGAAGATGATCAGCCCACGCTCGCCGCCCGGCGCCAGCCCCGCGAGGATCACCGCGCCGGTCAGCACCAGCGCGCCGACGCCGATCATCGTGAGCCGTCCGAACCGGTCGCACAGCCAGCCCGAGAGCGGCGAGGCCACGAACATGCCGCCCAGATGGAGCGACACCGCCAGCCCGATCGTCTGCACGGGGTATCCGTGATCGTGCAGGTATACCGGCGACGTCGAGGTCGTGCTGATCATCACGAACTGGCTGATCGTGAGCGTCGCGAGCGCGAGCTGCACTCTGACGTCGCCCAGGATCGCGCCGAGTGGACGAGCCCGCCCCGTCGGCCGGCTCGCTTCGGCGATCTCGTGGAGTCGGCGCGCGATCGTCAGAGGATCGGGCCGCAAGAAGACTTCGAGGAGAACGGCGGCCAGGATGTAGCCGGTGACGCTGATGAGGAACGCGCTGGCCGTCGGTGAGACGCCGAGCGCGCCGCCGACGCGCAAGGCCCCGCCCATCAGGTTCGGCCCGATCATCGCGCCGGCCGCGGAGCCCCACACGATCAGGCCCATCGCGCGGCCGCGCTGGGCGCCCGGGCTCACATCGGCCGCGGCGTAGCGGCTCAGCAAGTTCGACGTCTGAGCGATGCCGAAGAGCGCCATCCCGACGAGCAGGAGCCCGAAGCTTCCGACCGTCACGCCCACGATGCCGAGGACGGCGCCGACCGTCGCGAGGCCGTAGCCGAGCACCAGGCCGGGCCGGCGTCCCGAGCGAGCCACCAGCCGCGCCAGCGGCCAGCTCGCGAACGCCGTGCCGAGCGCGCCGACGGCGATCGGCACGCCCGACCAGGTGTTCGTCCCCATGATGCTGGCCGCCATGATGCTACCGACGGCCATCGCGATGGAGTGCCCCGTGCTGCCGCAGACCTGAGCCGCGAACAGCGCGGCCATCAACCGGCCGCGGCTCGCAACACCAGACACCGTTGTCTCGGTGCTCACCGGATCGAGAATGATGGCGCGGCTCAGTCGACCCTGAACACCAGCTCCGGATCGAGCTTCGTGATGCTGGTCTGCCCGCAGAGCTGCATCGTCGTCTTCACTTCGCGGCGGAGAATATCCATGGCGTTGGCGACGCCGGGGGCGCCGTCGACGGCCAGGCCCCACAGCGCCGTGCGCCCCACCGCGACCACTGTTGCCCCGCGCGCCAGGCCCTTGAGGACGTCCGTCCCGCGTGAGAAACCGCCATCCACGATGATCTCGGCTCGGCCACCGACGGCGTCGGCGATGCGCGGGAGCGCGTCGATCGTGGCCTCGGTGTGGTCGAGCTGGCGGCCGCCGTGGTTCGAGACCCAGATGATGCGCACGCCCATGTCGACGGCGCGCCTGGCGTCGCGCACGGTCATGATCCCCTTGATGCCGACAGGGAGCTTCGTCGTCTTCTGCAGCCACGCCACGTCGTCCCACGTCAGCCGCGCCTGGTAGGTGGAGTCGGGGCCGCGCGGATTCGGCGCGACCTTCATGGCCTCGCGCGGGTCGTAGCGGTTGACGATGTCGCGCTCGCGCCGCCCGATCACCTGCACGTCGACGGTGAGACAGACCGAGTGATAGCCGTTGCACGCGTCGACGCGTGCCAGCAGCTCTCCGACCCAGCCGCGGTCGCCGTGATGGTAGAGCTGGAACATCTTCGGGCCGGTGCCGGCCTTCGCGACGTCTTCCACCGACCAGCCGGTGGCGCCGCTCAGGAACTGGAGCGTGTCGGCCAGGCCGCAGCCGCGCGCCATTTCCACGTCGCCCTCGGGATGGAAGAGCACGAGGCCGCCCATCGGCGCCACCGCGACGGGCCACGACAGCGGCACGCCGAGCAGCGACGTCCGAAGGTCGATCTGGCGCACGTCGACCAGGATGTTCTGGGTGATCGCGAGCCGGTCCAGCGCGCGGCGGTTCCGCCGCCGGCTGGTCTCGGTCTCGGCCCCGCCGGCGCCGAAGTTCCAGACGTCGCGGGGCAGGCGGGCGTGGGCGGCTCGTCTCATCTCGGGCAGGGTCACGAAGCGTGGTGGTGGGGTCATGGGCGAGTACCCTACGGGTTTCGGCGCGAACAGGCAAGATGCGCTATTCTCCCGGCGCCGAACCGAGGAGCGACGACAACCAGGAGGCCCCATGCCACGGACCACGTTCATCGTCGATGATCCGATGACCCGCAACGCCGTCCACGTGCTGAGCCGCGCGCCGCTGGAGACGGTCCTGGTCCGCACCAACGACGTCCGCGGCCAGATCGAGGTCGATCCCGACGACGTCACCGCCAAGCCGCGCGTCACGTTCGAGGCGCCGATCGACAGCCTCGACTCCGGTGTGCCCCTCATGAACGACGTCATGCGCAGCGACAAGTGGCTCGACGCCGGCAAGTCGCCGGTCATCCGTTTCGCGCTGGAGCGCGTGATCTCGCCGGCCACGCGGACGCCGCTCGCTGACGGCCAGCCACTCGTCTTGACCGCCGAGGGCACGCTCGAGCTGCGGGGGGTGTCGCGGCCCGTGGCGGTGCGCGCGGAGATCACGTGGCTCAAGAAGAGCGACAGCACCGCCCGCCGTCTGCCCGGCGACCTGCTCCACGTCGTGGCGCGCTTCGACGTCCCCCTGCCCGTCTTCGGGATCGACGCGCATCTCTCCGCGCAGACGCTCGACAAGATCGCGGGCACGGTGCAGGTCGAGGCCGATCTCTTCGGCTCGACCGAGCGTCCTCAAGTCGGCGGCGACATGCAGGACCGGCTCGCGAAGGCGAGGAAGAGCCTCGGGCAGAAACTCCTGGGAGGTTGATGACGTTCGCTTAGCTGTAACGAAATTTGGACATTACTCCTCATGGAGGTGGCCACTACGATACCGTCGTGGCGAGGGCGCATTCCCTAGTCTCAATTGAGGGTATCGACCGAGCAATTGTGCTCATCCGCGGTCAAAAGGTCATGCTCGACGCTGACCTCGCCGCTCTCTATCATGTCCCGACACGTGTGCTCGTGCAGGCGGTCAAACGCAATTTAGCTCGCTTTCCAGGCGACTTCATGTTCCAGCTGCGTGGTGAAGAAGCGCGACGTTTGAGATCACGAATCGTGATCTCAAACGTGGGTCGCGGCGGTCGACGCTATCCTCCGTACGCGTTCACCGAGCAGGGTGTCGGCATGTTGTCGAGCGTGTTGCGAAGTCCACGCGCTATCAGAGTCAACATCGAAATCATGCGGGCGTTCGTGCGGCTTCGCGGGTTGCTGGCCTCGAATCAGGTGCTCGCGAAGAAGGTGGACGCGCTCGAGAAGAAATACGACAGCCAGTTCAAGGTCGTGTTCGACGCAATTCGGCGGCTCATGGCTTCGCCGATTACCGGCCGTCACCCGATCGGCTTCCGACCGCGCATCAGCCAGACAGCAAAGGTCGTGCGCGTGAAAGCAAAGTGACGATCAAAGATGTCGTCGAGGTCAGGCCTCTCGGTGGGCACCGTCTTTATCTGAAATTCGACGATGGCGTCCATGGAGAGGTGGACGTTGCACAGTTTGTCCGCTTCGATGGCGTGTTCGAAGAGCTGCGTGATCCCGCGCGCTTCGCCGAAGTCCGCGTGGATCCCGACCTCGGGACCATCTGCTGGCCGAACGGCGCCGACCTCGCGCCCGACATGCTCTACGCAAAAATCACAGGCCGGTCACTTCCGGTCTGACGCCTACCCCAGCGCTTCCCGCACCGCCTCCAGCAACTGCTGCCGCGTGAACGGCTTCTGGAGCACGCGGCCCTGGTCGAGATCGAGCGCGCGGCACTCGGCTTCGGGGATCGCGCCGGCGGTGATGAAGAGAAAGCGGCGCTTGAGGACGGGCACGCGGCTCACCGCTTCCCGGTAGAAGGCGAGGCCGTCCACGCCCGGGAGGTGGAGATCGCTGATGACCATCTGGACTTCCCCGTTCAGCTTCCCGAGCGCTTCCTCCGCCGACGCGGCGCTCCGCGTCCGGTAGCCCTCCTGCTCGAGGCGGCCGCGAAGAATCTCCCTCAGTGATTCGTCGTCCTCGGCGAGGAGGATGAGCGCGCCGCTGAGCCCCGGGGCCGGCACCGGAGACGGCGCTGGAAGCTCGGGCTCGAGCGCGCCGACGGGAAGGTCGATCGTGAAGCGGGCGCCGCTGCCCAGCCGGCTCTGGACGGCGATGTGGCCACCGTGCTCGCGGACGATGCCATACGAGATGCTGAGCCCGAGCCCGGTGCCCCGCACGCCCTTCGTGCTCACGAACGGATCGAAGATGGTCGGGACCAGCTCCGGGGCAATTCCCGGCCCGTTGTCCTCCACGACGATGCTCACGCGCTCACCGTCCAGCGCACGGATCGAGACCCGCAGCCTGCGCTCGCCCACGATGTCGGCCAGGGCCTGCTTGGCGTTCGTGACGAGGTTGAGCAGCACCTGCTGGAGCTGATGATCGTCGGCCCAGATGTCAGCGACGTCGGGCGCCACCTCCGTCTCCACCGTCACCCGGGCCAGCCTGAGATCAGCCGCGCTGACGTCCAGCACCTGATCGAGGAGCCGGCGGAGGCTCACGCGCTGGCGCTGCAGCGGACGCTTGCGGCCGAAGGTGAGGAGGCCCTGCACGATGCGGCCGGCGCGATCGATCGATCGCTGCATCACGACCAGGTGCGGCTTCATCGCTTCCGGCGCTTCGTCGGTCAGGAGCTCCACGCTTCCCTGCAGCACCGCGAGCGGGTTGTTGAGCTCGTGAGAGACGCCGGCCACCAGCTCGCCCAGCGCCGAGAGCTTGGCCGCCTGGATCATCTGCTGTTGGGCCAGCGTCAGTCGGAGCTGCTGATCCTCGACCACCTCGTTGAGCTTCCGCGCCGCGTCCTGCGCCTCCTCGAGGAGGCGCGCGTTGTCCACCGCGTACGCCGTGTACGTCATGAGCGTGTTGAGGAACTGTAAATCGGTGCGGCTGAACGGCGGCGCGGTGCTGGTGCCGCCCACGCTCTGCTTCATGGCGAGGTTGACGACGCCGATGATCCGGTCGGCGACGCGCAGGGGCATGCAGATGAACGAGCCACCGCCGTACTTGGGATCGTTCGGCTTGCCGAACCTCGGATCGGTCTCGATGTCCTCCACCAGCACGGGCTCGCCGAGCTGCACGGCCTTGCCGGACACGCCCTCGCCGACACGGACCTCGGGCCCACCCAGGACTTCTGTCGAATGGCCGCGGGCGGCCACGACCTTCAGCGTCTGCCGGTCGCGGTCGAGGAGCATGATCGAGCCGATACGGGCGTGGACCGCGCGCATCGTCCGCTCCAGGACGTCGGCCAGCAGGTCCTGAATGTGGGGGATCTTCGAGGCCATCTCGACCATCTCGTTCAGGGTGCCGAGCTTGAACACGAGATCTTCGAGGCGCTCGGTGGAGGCGCGCAGGTCGGCCAGCATGCGGCTGAACGCGTTGGCCAGCTCGCCGATCTCGACCACCGGGCCCAGCCCCGCGACGGCCCCGTGATCGACGGGGGCTCGACTCCCAGTCGCGTCCACCGGCGCCGCGACGTCGACCGCGCGCGCCAGTGACGAGATGCGGGCTACCATGCGATGGAAGACCGCGTAGCCGAGCACCGCGACCACCAGCGCGAGGAACAGGCCCATCTGCGCCTCGGTGCGGGCGGCAAGATCGAAATGCCAGAGGAAGAAGACGAACAGCAGCAGGGGAAGAACGCCGACCAGAGCGAAGATGATCGCGGCGGCCCGGCGGAGGTCGAGCATTCGTTCCAGAATACCCCTCGGCGGCCACGAGCCCTAAAAACGCGGGCGGCGTATACTCACCGTCGCCATGCGAGCGATGGTCACCGATCACCCGGGCGATTTCGACGTCATGCGCGCGCGGGACGTCGCGGTGCCAACGCTCGGACCGCGTGAGGTCCTCGTCCGCAACTACGCCTCGGGCGTCTGCTACCACGACCATCTCATCCGCGTCGGCGTGATGAAGCGCGGCATCACCTTTCCACTGATCCTCGGTCACGAGGGCGCGGGCATCGTGCAGGAGGTCGGCAGCGCCGTGCGCTCGCTGAAGCGGGGCGACCGCGTGGCCTGCACGCAGTGGACGGAGAACTGCGGCCTCTGTCGCTTCTGCCGCACCAACCGTGAGTCGCTCTGCGCCGAGCGCAAGTACTTCGGCCACGATCGCGACGGGACGTACGCCGAGCTGTTCAAGATCCAGGAGGACTCGCTCCTGCCCCTGCCCTCGGAGGTCGGCTTCGAGGAAGGCGCGATCCTCTCGTGCGCCATCGGCACCGTGCTGGCCGCCATCCGCGACGTCGGACGGACCCAGGCCGGCGAGTACCTGCTGGTCACCGGCGCCGGTGGCGGCCTGGGCGTCCACGCCGTGCAGATGGCCAGGCTGTGCGGGGCCACCGTCATCGCTCAGACCACGTCGCCCGAGAAGGCTAAGCTGATCCGCGAGGCCGGCGCCGACGAGGTCGTGATCGCGCGCGACGGCAAGTTCGCCGACGAGGTCCGGCGCGTCGCCCGGGGCGAAGGCGTCGACGTCGTGTGCGACAACGTCGGCGCTCCCGTGTTTCAGGAAGCGCTGCGGGCCACGGCGCGCGGCGCGCGGTATGTCCTCGTCGGCGAGCTGACTGGCGACACCGTGACCTTCAACACCGCGCGGCTCTTTCTGAAGGGCGTGAGCCTGCTCAGCACCACCAGCACCTCACGCGCCCAGCTCGCCGACGTCATCGAGCTGGTGCGCCAGCGCAAGCTCCGCCCGATCGTCACCGAGCGCTTTCCGCTGGGCGAGGCGCCCCGCGTGCACCGTCTCATGGTCGACCGGAAGCTCTCGGGCCGCGTCGTGCTCCTGCCGTAAGGCGTTCCAACCACAGGAGGTTCGTTCATGGGCTCTCGAAGACTCGAGGCGGAGACGACGGCGGAGGCCTACCTCGAGCTGCTGAAGGACCGCGGCATCGACGTGTTCCTCGGCAACGCCGGCACCGATTTCGCGTCGCTCGTAGAGGCGTTCGCGCGCTTCGAGACCGAGAGTGGCCGCGCGCCGCGCCCGCTCGTCGTGCCGCACGAGTTCGTCGCCGTGTCGATGGCCCACGGCTATTACGCGGCGGGTGGACGGCCGGCCGCCGTGATGGTCCACGTCAACGTTGGCACCGGGAACGCGTCGACGGCGATCATCAGCGCCGCCAGGGCGAACGTCCCGATCTTGATGTCCGCCGGGAGGACGCCGATCACCGAGGAGGGCCTGCCGGGCGCGCGCGACCTCCACATCCACTGGGCCCAGGAAAGCTTCGACCAGGCCGCGATGCTGCGCGAGTACGTCAAGTGGGACTACGAGCTGCGAACGCCCGTGCAGCTCGAGTCGGTCGTGGACCGCGCGTTCGAGCTGATGCACGCCGAGCCGCGAGGCCCCGTGTACCTCACGCTGCCCCGCGAAGTCCTGGCCGCTCGCCCCGGGCCGATGACCATCACGTCACCGTCGCGGCGCGAGTCTCGAAGCGAGCGCTTCCCAGATCCCGCGCGGATCGACGAGGCCGCCCGCATCCTCGCGCGTGCCGAGTCCCCGTTGGTCCTCGTCTCGGCGGCCGGCATCGATGCCCGCGCCGTCGCCGGCCTCGTCGAGCTGGCCGAGGCGGGCGGGATCGCCGTCGTCGAGGCGGATCCGATCTACATGAACTTCTCGCACCGGCACGATCTGCATCTCGGCTACAACCAGTCGGGGACGACGAATCCCTCGGTCGGCGAGGCCGATGCCATCCTCGTGATCGAGGCCGACGTCCCGTGGTATCCCGCGCTCGCCAAGCCGGCGCCCGGCGCCACGATCATGCACCTCGGCGTCGATCCCTTCTTCTCGCGCTATCCGATGCGGAGCTATCCCTGCGACGTGCCGATCGCCGCCACGCCGGCCGCCGCGTTGCCGCTGCTCGCCGAGGCGGTGCGTCGTCACGCCGATCCTCAGAAGGTGGCCCGCCGGCGCGAGCGCGTAGCCGCCGAGCACCGGAAGCGTCAGGCGACCTGGGAAGAGATGGCCGTGAAGCAGGCGAGCGCGTCGACGATGGGCTTCGCGTGGGCGTCGCGATGCATCGGCGAGATCGTCGACGATTCCACGGCGGTCGTGAACGAGTATCCGCTGGACCGCCGGTTCGCTCCGTTCACGCGGCCCGGCAGCTACTTCGGGTCGCCGCATTCGAGCGGCCTCGGCTTCGGCCTGGGCGCGGCGCTCGGCGTGAAGCTCGCCCGTCCCGATACGACGGTCATCGCCACGGTCGGCGACGGTGCGTACTTCTTCGGCGAGCCGCTGTCCTGCCTGTTCGTCCAGCGCGCCCACCGTCTGCCGCTCCTGACCGTGATCTTCAACAACCAGCAGTGGGAGGCGGTGAAGTTCGGCGCGCTCGCCGTCCATCCCGCGGGCGCCGCGAAGGCACGCGGACGCTTCCCGCTCAGCGAGCTGACGCCCTCGCCACGCTTCGAGGAGATGGCGAAGACCGTGGACGGCTACGGTGAGCGGGTGGAGAGCCCGGGCGAGCTGCCGGCGGCCCTCAAGCGCGGCCTGGCGGCGGTGCGCGAGGGGCGGCCGGCGATCCTGAACCTTCTCGCCCAGCGGAACGTTTAGCATGAGGGGGGTCCAGGCGGCCCCGTGCTAGACTGCCGCGCAACTTCAATCAGGAGGGCCCGATGAGCCGTCACTTCGCGTCGTTTGCCGTGATGGTCGCTCTCGTCGCCGTGATGGCTGGCGCCGTCGTGAGTGGCGCCCTGGTGGGTCACGCCGCGGATCCGATTCCGATCGGCGTCTCGGTTGCGCAGACGGGCCCGGTGGCCCTGGCGGGCCAGGAACAGGTGCTCGGTGCCCAGATCGCCGAGGAGTATTTCAACAAGCACGGCGGCGTGAACGGCCGGCCCATCAAGCTCGTGTTCCAGGACGGCGGCAGCGACGAGCCGACGGCCATCAACGCCTTCCAGAACCTGATCAACGTGGCCAAGGTCGTGGGCATCATGGGGCCGAGCCTGTCCCAGCAGGCGTTCGCCGCGGACCCGTTCGCCGTCCGCGCCAAGGTCCCGGTCATCGGTCCCTCCAACACCGCCAAGGGTATCCCGCAGATCGGCGAGTTCGTCTCGCGCGTGTCATCGCCCGTGGCCATCGTGGCCCCCAACGCCGTCAAGGCCGCGATGGAGATCAACAAGAACCTCAAGAAGGTCGCGGTGCTGTACGCGCAGAACGACGCCTTCAACAAGTCGGAGACCGAGACCTTTCAGCAGACCGTGAAGGATCTCAAGCTGGATCTGGCCACGGTGCAGACCTTCCAGACCACCGACACGGACTTTACCGCGCAGGTGACGAACGTCCTCAACGTCAATCCGGACCTCGTGATCATCTCCGGCCTGCAGGTGGACGGCGCCAACCTCGTCAAGCAGCTGCGCGACCTCGGCTACAAGGGACTCATCGTCGGCGGCAACGGCGTGAACACGGCGGCGATCTTTCCGATCTGCAAGGCCAAGTGCGACGGCATCCTGATCGCGCAGGCCTACAGCCCGGCCTACAAGAGCAAGATCAACGACGAGTTCAAGTCCGTGTACAAGGACAAGCAGAAGAAGGACCCGCCGCAGTTCAGCGCCCAGGCCTTCGCCGGCATCCAGGTGTTCGTGGAGGCCCTGCGCGCGCTCGACAAGAAGTCGCCGCTGGCCAAGATGGACCTGGCCACCCTGCGCGTGGAGCTGAACAAGCAGCTCATCTCCGGCACCTACGACACGCCGCTGGGGGAGATCTCGTTCTCGACGGGACCGGGCATGGGCGGTGAGATCGTGCAGAAGCAGGCGTACGTGGCCCAGATCAAGATGGAGCCGGACGGGACCAAGGGCACCTTCGTGTTCGTGAAGTAGCCCCGGCTCCGGGGCCGCGTGAACGGGAGACTCTTTCTCCAGCAGGTCCTGAACGGGCTGGCGATCGGCAGCGTGTACGCCATCTTCGCGCTGGGGTACACGCTGATCTTTTCCGTTCTGCGCATCATCAACTTCACCCACGGGGCCATCTTCACCCTCGGGGCGTACGCGACGTACGCGCTCACCGGGTCGCAGTTCGGCATCAACGGGCTGCTGGCCGGCGCCACGCTGCCGGTCCGGCTGCCCTTCGTGCTGGCCCTGCTCGGTGGCTCGCTGGTCGCCGCGGTCTCCGGCGTGATCGTCGAGCGGTTGGCCTTCCGTCCCCTGCGCACGCGCGGCGCCGATCCCCTGCTCACGCTCGTGTCGAGCCTCGGCGTCGCCGTCGCGCTCGTGAACGTCACCCAGTATCTCTTCGGGGCCGAGCCGTATTCCTTTCCCGATCCGCTGAGCGAGCTGCCCAGCGCGGTGAACTTCGGCACGGCCGGTCAGCCGGTGCTCGTCCGCACGGTCCAGGTCGTCATCTTCGGCGTGTCGATGGTGATGCTGGTGCTGCTCACCTACCTCATGAACGCGACCCGCACGGGCAAGGCGCTGCGAGCCGTGGCCGAGGACACGACGACCTCCAGCCTGCTCGGGATCGACACCGACCGGCTCATCTTGCTGACCTTCGTCATCAGCGGCTTCCTGGGCGGCGTGACGGGCACGCTCATCGGGCTCAGCGTCGGCATCGCGGGCCCGTACTTCGGGATCGCCTTCGGGCTCAAGGGCCTGGCCGTGATCGTGCTCGGCGGGCTCGGCGACATCCCGGGCGCGGTGGTGGGCGGCCTCGTCATCGGGCTCGCCGAGGCGTTCGTGCCGGCGCAGTACATCGCCTACCGCGAGGCCGTGCCGTTCGCGCTGCTCTTCCTCGTGCTCCTCGTCCGCCCCCAGGGCTTGCTCGGCCGCGCTCAGGTCCAGAAAGTGTAAGGCCTCGGTTGGCCACCTTCCTCGCGACCTACGATTTCCTCCTCGTCTCGATGGTCCTCGCCGCGGTCCTGGCCCTCACGCTCTACCTGCCGCTCATGGCCGGGCAGCTCTCGGTCGCGAGCCCGGGGTTCTACGCGCTCGGCGGTTACGTCGCCGCGATCCTGTCCACCAAGGTCTTTCATCCCGGACCCGGGCTCTATCCCGTCTCGCTGGTGCTGATCGAGATGGCCGTGGCCGCGGTCGTGTCGGGCATCCTGGGCATCGCCGTGGGCCTGCCGGCGCTCCGCTTGCGCGGCATCTTTCTCGCGCTGGCCACCATTGCGTTCGTTCAGATCCTGGGCGTGGTGGCGCTCAACCTGGACGTGACCGGTGGCGCCATCGGGATCTTCGGCATCCCGCAGCCTTTCGGGAGCCAGCTTCAGTACATGTGGCTCGCGATCCCCCTGCTGCTGCTTTCCATGCTGTTCGTCGCGCGACTGGAGCGGACTCGGACGGGACGCGCGCTGATCGCGCTGCGCGAGGACGAGCTGGCCGCCGCCGCGATGGGAGTGGATCCGACCTATCACAAGGTCCTCGCCTTCACGGCCAGCGCCGCGCTCGCCGGCGCCGTCGGCGCCATCAGCGCGCACTTCATCAACACCTGGAACTCGCGGCAGGGGACCTTCGACACCAGCGTGAACCTCATGGCCTTCGTGCTCGTGGGCGGCTCCCGGACGTTCGTCGGCCCGGTCGTGGGCGGCCTGGTGCTCACCGCG
>QHTB01000155.1 GCA_003220615.1 Candidatus Rokuibacteriota bacterium | reverse complement strand
GTGCCGCGTCCGATCCGTCGTCCCGTGGAGGTCTGGCAGCCCATCGTCAGCGGGACGCCGCGCGCCTTCGACTTCATAGCGAAGCACGGAATCAAGGGCGTCATGCTCGGCACGGCCGAGCAGTTCATCGATCAGTGGATCCGCGCGTACCAGGAGGCCAACGCCCGCCACGGGCGGACGCTGCAGCTCGGCGAGAACATGGCGCTCGGGCTGTGGAGCTATCTGGGCGACACGCACGAGCAGGCGAAGAGCAAGCTCCAGCCCATCTTCGAGGAGCACGTGAAGTTCGCGGCGCCTCTCGGCATGTTGCGCTACCGCCAGGACCAGATGCAGCAGCTCGGCCCGACCGGTGTCGCCCGCCACATCGCCGCCGGCGTCGACTACGAGGGTGTCCTGGCCAAGAAGGCGTGGATCCCCGCTACGACCGCCGAAATGACCGACTACCTGAAAGACCTCGAGCGTCGGTATCCCGGCCTCGAGCACATCATCCTCGGCTTCCCCTTCGGCGCCAGCGCCGCGGACTTCAAGGATCAGCTCCAGCGGTTTGCGAGGGATGTCATGCCGGCGTTTCGGGGGAGGGCAGTGGCGGCGCACTAGCTGAAGTGAGACTACGCGGCCACAACCGGAGCTCGCTCGGAGCGGTCAAGCCCTTCGGGCGCGCCGCCTCAACGGGCGTCGTGGAACGATTTCGAGCAGAGCCCGGAGTGCGCGGTTCACTGCGCTCGAGTTGGGGAACGCTGCGGCGACGTCGGCGTCGAGAACGACGATGTTGCTACGCTCGCGGACCCGAGCGGCATACTTGCCTCTGATTCCGCCCCGGAAGTCGTATTCCTTCCGCATCTCATTCATCCGACCGCTGTGAGCCCGCTTCCTCATAGGTGCTCCGCTCTCCCCGCGTGGCACGCCGAGCACTGATCAAACGGATCTCCTTACCAGTAAGCGTCCTTGCTCGGAAAGACCAAGGAGCAGGAACCGCTCCTCATTGACAGAGTGATCTGGAACCGGAATCGTGATCGACAACGCGTCCGTGAACGTGGTGATCGCTTCCTCGAAGCTCACGCCATGCTTACGCCGGTTGTGGACAGCCTTCCGATCATCCCAGACGAAGCGTACTGCCACGCGCGGACAGTAGCATCGGCGTTGATTGCCCTAAATGTCCCAGAAACAATACAGCGGCGTCAGCTACTCGCCTTCGATTCGATCTTCGCCCAGGTGTCTCTCAGCCCCACCGTCCGATTGAACACCAACCGCCCCGGCGCGTGATCCTTCCAGTCGGCGACGAAATAACCCACGCGCTCGAGCTGGAAGCGATCCTCCGCGCGCGCTGACGCAAGCGCCGGCTCCACTTTCGCGCCGCGGATCACCTCCAGCGACGCCGGATTCAGCACGTCCTTGAAATCCTCCGCCTCGTCGGGCTTGGGCACCGTGAACAGCGTGTCGTACAGCCGCACCTCGGCGTCCAGCGCGTGCTGAGCGGACACCCAGTGGATGGTGCCCTTCACCTTGCGCCCCTTGGAATCGCCGCCGCGCGAGTTGGGATCGTACTTCACGCGCACCTCAGTCACATTGCCGGCGGCGTCGCGTTCGACGCCGGTGCACTCGACGATGTAGGCGTAGCGCAGGCGGACCAGGGTGCCGGGCGAGAGGCGGAAGTACTTGGGGGGAGGCGGGTCGCGGAAGTCGTCCTGCTCTATATAAAGGATGCGGCCGAACGGGACCATTCTGGCACCGGCGGCCGGATCCTCGGGGTTGTTGACGGCCTCCAGCTCCTCGATGCGATCCTCGGGGTAATTCTCGATGACCAGCTTCAACGGCCGCTGCACGGCCATGCGTCGGAGCGCGCGCTTGTTGAGATCCTCGCGCACGCAGTGCTCGAGCAACGCCATGTCCACCAGGTTGTCGGCCTTGGCGATGCCGATGCGGTCGGCGAAGTCACGGATGGACTCGGGCGTGTAGCCGCGCCGCCGCAGGCCGGCCAGCGTGGGCATGCGCGGATCGTCCCAGCCCGAGACCAGCTGATCCTCCACCAGCGTGAGCAGCTTCCGCTTGCTCATGACGGTGTGCGAGAGGTTCAGGCGCGCGAACTCGATCTGGCGCGGAGCGTAGATGCCGAGCGCCTGGATGTACCAGTCGTAGAGCGGGCGATGGTCCTCGTACTCCAGTGTGCACAGCGAGTGCGTGACGCGCTCGATCGAGTCGGACTGGCCGTGGGCCCAGTCGTAGATCGGGTAGATGCACCACTGATCGCCCGTGCGCTGGTGCGTGGCCTTGCGGATCCGGTACATGACGGGATCGCGCAGGTTGATGTTGCCCGACGCCATGTCGATCTTCGCGCGCAGCGTCTTGCTGCCCTCGTCGAACTCGCCGCGGCGCATCCGCTCCAGGAGGTCGAGGCTCTCGGCGACGGGACGGTTGCGGTACGGGCTCTCGGTGCCGGCCTCCGTGAGCGTTCCGCGGGCCTCGCGCATCTGATCGTGCGTCAGCTCGTCGACGTACGCCTTGCCCGCCTTGATGAGCTGGACGGCCCACTGGTAGAGCTGCTCGAAGTAGTCGCTCGCGTGATGGAGGTGCGGACCCCAGTCGAAGCCGAGCCAGCGGATGTCGCGCATGATCGCGTCGACGTACTCCTGGCTCTCCTTGGTCGGGTTAGTGTCGTCGAAGCGCAGGTTGCAGTGCCCGTTGAACTCCTGCGCCATGCCGAAATCGAGGCAGATCGCCTTGGCGTGGCCGATGTGGAGATAGCCGTTGGGCTCGGGCGGAAAGCGCGTGACCACCTGCGTGTAGCGCCGGCTCTCGAGATCCTTTACCACCTCGTCGCGAATGAAATGCTCGGGCATCCCTCAGATCGTACCATCCTCCTCGGTGTATCATCCTGTGGACATTGACGATTCACGGGAGTCGTCCGCACACTGACCGTATGCCCCGCGGCGCCACCGGCCTTGCCGCTGAGGTAGAGCGACGTTTCCGGCAGTTTCAACGTGGTACCGTTCGCCCCATCCCCTGGGAGAGCGTCAGGTCCGGAGCATGGCTATACGCCGAGCGGCGGGCAGGAACGCCGTTGGACTGGCTCTGGCGCATGACGCGGGCTCGATACGATGCCATGGTCGCGAAGGGTGCGCTCGAGGAAGACGAGCCCATCGAGCTGCTCGACGGTCTTCTCATCGTCCGAGAGCCGGAAGGCGGTCGGCATGCGGTCATCGTCGGTCGCGTTCGCCGGGCACTGGAGGCAGCTTTCGGCCAAGGGTGTTACGTGCGTGAAGACAAGCCGTTCGCGCTCGACGATATGTCCGAGCCCGAGCCCGATGTGGTTGTCGTCCGTGGCCCTGACTCCCGCTACATCGATCAGCATCCATCGAAACAGCTACTCGTCGTCGAGGTGGCCCAGAGCTCTCTTAACCGCGACCGCACCTTCAAGGCTCGGCTGTACGCGCGGGCCGGCGTCGCCGACTATTGGATCGTCAACCTCGTCGACGAAGTCCTCGAGGTCTACCGCCGGCCGGTGAAGTCGCCGTCGCGTCGCTCCGGCTGGAAGTACGGCAGCGTCAAGCTCCTCAAGCGCGGCGCCAGCGTCACGCCGCTCGCGGCGCCGCGCGCGAAGATCCGCGTCGCCGATCTTCTGCCGTAACGAGCGCGCCTGCCGCCACGAAGCGCGTTCGCCACCCAGACATCCTCCAAGCCTGGACGGCACGCGACCTACCGTCTGCGGCACGCGCGCGAAGGCGCCTCACGCGCAAGTCCGCGTTGTCATTGTGGACAAGCTCTGGCATACCCGTTGCTCCCTGCCCCCGAGATCACTACGCGGAGGACACAATGGGTGTGGTGAATTTCGTCAAGAAGCAGTTCATCGACATCCTCCAGTGGACCGAGGCCAGCGACGACGTGCTGGCCTGGCGCTTTCCCACGGCGGACTTCGAGATCCAGCAGGGCGGCCAGCTCGTCGTCCGCGAGACGCAGATGGCGCTCTTCGTCGACAAGGGCCACGTGGCCGACCTCTTCGGCCCGGGCCAGCACACCATCCGCACCCAGAACCTGCCGATCCTGACCGACCTCCGCCACTGGTCGAAGATGTTCGAGTCGCCCTTCAAGAGCGAGGTCTACTTCTTCTCGACGCGGCTGCGCCTCAATCAGACGTGGGGCACCGCGAATCCGCTCACCATCCGCGACCGCGAGTTCGGCGCGGTGCGGCTCCGCGCGTACGGCGTCTACGCGTTCAAGATCGCCGACCCGCGCGCGTTCTTCCTCAAGGTGTCGGGGACGCGCGAGACCTACGCGGTCGCCGACGTCGAGGGCCAGCTGCGCAGCACCGTCGTCTCGGCGCTGACCGATCACTTCGGCCAGAGCCAGGTGCCGTTCCTCGACATGGCCGCCAGTCAGGACGTGCTCGCGGCGGCCGTGGCGCACAAGGCCCGTCCCGCCTTCTCGGAGCTCGGGCTGTCGCTCGAGAGCCTCCAGATCCAGAACATCTCGCTGCCCGACGAGCTCCAGAAGCGGCTCGACGAGCGCATCGGCATGGGGATCGTCGGCGACCTGTCGCGCTACACGCAGTATCAGGTTGCGCAGTCCATTCCGATCGCGGCGGCGGCCAACGGCCCCGCCGGTGCCGGCGCGGGGATCGGCGCGGGCATCGCGATGGGCCAGGCCGTAGGGCAGGCGGTCACTCAGGCGGTCACTCAGGCGGCCCAGACCGCGCCAGGCCAGGCCCAGCCCAGCGCCAGCGCCACCAGGACCGCCGTCTGCGCGAAGTGCCTCGCGCGGATCGAGCGTCCGGGGAAGTTCTGCCCCGAGTGCGGCTCGGCGCTCGGATAAACGCCGTTCGCCGGCGTCACCGATGAACTGTCCGAGCTGCCATCAGGAGATGTCCCAGGAGAAGCTCGACGCGAAGTACGGGAAGTCGTTCGAGCTGGACATCTGCCACTTCTGCTCGGCGTTCTGGTTCGACGATCTCGAAGATCTCGCGCTGACGCCGGACGGAGTGCTCCACCTCTTCGTCGTCATCAACGACAACCGTCCCAGCCAGCGTAGCCCGTTGGCCACGGCCATGGCGTGCCCGCGCTGCCGGCAGCGCCTCGTGCTGATGCACGACATGCAGCGCACCACCCGCTTCACGTACTGGGGCTGCCCCGGCGAGCACGGCCACTTCATCACGTTCTTCGAGTTTCTGCGCGAGAAGAACTTCATTCGGCCACTGAGCGCGCCCGAGATCGCCACGCTCAAGCAGAACGTACGCACCGTCACCTGCTCGAGCTGCGGCGCGCCCGTCAACGTCGAGACCGACGCCGTCTGCGCGTACTGCCGCGCGCCGCTGTCCATGCTGGATGCCAAACAGGTGGAGACCGTCGTCGCCGATCTCAAGCGCGAGGCGTCGAAGCGTGAGACCGTCGATCCGGCGCTGCCGCTCCGGCTGCTCGAGGACAGGGCGGCAGTTGAGCGTAGCTTCCGCAGCAACGAGCACGGGCCGTTCGGCTTCGAGCTGACGGATTCGTCAGGCCTCGTGGAGGCCGGTCTCGCCGCCGTCGTCGCTCTCATCAAGGGCCGCTAGAAGCGCCGCTGACCTTCCTACGCGACGCGCCTCACGTCGTCCCTGACGCCGCGGCCGCTCGCGCGCCACGGCACCGTGTCGACCAGCACCGACGTCACGAGCGCCGCGAAGCCGAGAGCCAGCAGCACCGCGTGGGCGACGTGGCCGTACTCCCAGCGCGCGCGTAGCACCTGCCAGTCCGGCGGCAGGGCCCCGGGCGGTAACTCCGCCCAGCGCTGATTCACCGGGTAGACGAGCGCACCCCAGACGCCGAGCGCCGCGGCCAGCGCCACGGCAGCGCCGAACGTCAGCGCGAACGGCGGCCAGCGGCGCCGCACGAGAAATGCAAGCACGGCGCTCACGACGATGGCTCCCGGCTCCAGGACGGAGGCCGCGGGGCCGAACGTCGTGTAAATCTGCTGGACCATCATGTACTCGTGCCCGCCGAGCTTCATCTGCCCGGCATCTCGAGCACGTGGCAGAAGCCGAACCCGAGAACCAGCGAGGTCAACATCAGGGCGAGTAAGCGGAGCGCGACGATCATGCGGCCCTCCTCAGCTCACGCCTGAACACCTTCCGCAGCTCGTCCTTCGCCGCCTCCAGTCGCCGCCGGTCCCGAGCGGCGAGGTTCTTGCCGCTGCGGTTGATGAAGAGGTTCAGCATCGACATGGCCGACTGGTATTTCGTTCCCTTGGTGCGACGACTGCGCAGAACGGATTGCCGGAGGCCCCGGGCGATCTCCTTGGGCGGGCGCGTGAAGATGCCGGGCGGCAGATCCATGGCGTTGGAAGTTTCTGCGACGTGGCGAACCCACTGCGTTCCTTTGCGTGCGCGCGCGGCGGTCTTTTTCCTGGCCATGATTTCAGCCTAACCCTGGTGACAACTGGTATGCGCGCGGTATGCGGCACGGTCTCGTCGGCACCTACGATCGCCTGAAGCAAGCCGCGATGCTCGAGACGGACCGGCCCCACGCGCTGCGCCAGGCCATCATGGCCTGCTGCAACGGCGGCACGGTGTCGGTGGCCGGGGTCTACGGCGGGTGCATCGACAAGCTCCTCTTCGGCTCACTCATGAACCGGTCGCTCACGCTGCGCAGTGGGCAGACGCGCGTCCGGCGCTACATGCGCCCGCTGCTCGAGAGGAGCCAGAAGAAGGACTTCGACTCGAGGACGCGCCGGAAGGCTAAGACATGTTCCTGAACAAGGAGGACGCGTGCGCGAAGGTGGTGCTAAACCGGTAGCGCATGGGCCGATCTACGGCGCGCGCCAGACCGTCCCGGCCTGATTGAGGCGCAGGCCCAGCGTGCCGTCGGCAGCCACCTCGAGCGCGGCCCAGCTCGGGCGCACGCCAGCGCCGCGTTCCGGCCGCGACATCATGTAGAGCTGCGCCTTGCCGTCGCTCATGGCGCCGAGCCACATGCGCGTGTCGCCACGGGGATCGAGGAATTTGAGGATGGGGGCGGTGTTCGTGTTGGTCAGCGTCAGCGTGGCGCGAGTCCAGCCGTCCTTGTCGATGAGCTGGAGCGCCGGCTCGTTGCCGTGCTGAACGCCGAGGACCACGCGAGGCCCATTGCCTTCAACCCGCACGCCCGAGATGGCATCGAGGACGACACGCTCCTTGCCCGCGTCATCGGACACCCGGATGACCGGCATGTCGTTGTCATCCACCGCGATCATGGCGCGAGGCCGCTGCTTACCGTCGTAGACGAGCAGCCCGATCTCGTTGTCCGGGCCCTCACCGAGCACCGCGCGGATCTTTCCGGTCTTGTCCTTGAGGACGAACTTCTGAGCTTCGACGGTCGAAGTCCTGGGCGCCGCCTGGCCCATGACGACGACGGCGATAACGGCCAGGGCGGCCACCGTCGCCGCGCCCTCGAAGAGCCGGTTCTGCCTCTCGAGACGCTCGATGCGCTCCGTGAGGTCCATCGCGTGACCCATCACTTGTCTCCCAGGATGATCGGCAGGCCGCTCTTGTCGCCGAGGATGATCACTTTCGCATTGGGGCTCTTCGACAGCTCGTGCGCCACCTCGATGGCCTTCCACTTCAGCAGCTCGGGACTGATGCCCTTGGCGACGATGGACTGAAAGTCGGCGATGCCCTGCGCCTCGACGCGCTTGCGGTCGGCTTCCTGACGCTCGCGATCGAGCACGAAGCGCATGCGCTGGGCCTGCTGCTCGGCCTGGAGCTTCTCCTGGATGGCGGTCGTCAGCAGTGGGGGCAGCTGGACGTTGCGCAGCAAGACCTGCTCGGCCTCGATGCCGCGGGGGGCGAGCGCGCCCTGCATGTGCTTGAACATGTTCTGCGACACCACCTCGCGCGACGCGGAGTAGAGGAACTTCGCCTCGTACTCGGCGGTGACGTCACGGATGGCCGAGCGCAGCTGCGGGTCGATGACGACCGCCTCGAACTGCCGGCCGACCGTCTTGTAGATGCGGCCGGCGGCCTCCGGGCGCAGCTTGAACAGCAGCGAGACGTCGAGGCTGACGATCAGCCCCTCGGACGTGGGCACGGCCGCGGTTTCCTTGACCTCCCTCGTCTGGACGCTGAACTTGACGACGCGCGTCCCCGGGACCACGACATTGAGGCCCGCGGGCAGGATGCGATCGGACACGGTCCCGAAGAAATCCTGCACGCCCACGTGGCCGGCGGGGACGACCGTCACCGTCATGTAGAGGAGGAGCAGCACGACGAAGACGAGAAGGCCGACGCGGAGACCACCGAACGAGAGGGAGATCGGTCGCATGGCTTGGCCCTCCTGTCGCATGCGCTTCGATGATAGGAGGATGGCGGAGGTTTGCCGCCATGAAAACTGGGCGAAGCTGTTCAGCGCCCCAGCGTGGCGAGCACCTCGCGCGCGATGAGCCGGCCGCGGAGCGCCATGACCTTCTCGCCGGTCGCGGCGCGCGCAAGGGCGGGCGAGCCGAAGTACCCGCGGCGGCCGCGATCGAGCTGCTCGAAGGTGCGCGCGCCCCGGCGCAGCCTCTCGCCGACGTCCACCCACACGGGGCGCAGGCGGCGGGCGACGGCGCGGCGCACGAGCCTCGGCGCTCGCGCCAGCATCAGCGACGTCTCCAGCTCGCCCGAGTGCCACTCGCGGGCAGGCCGACGGCTTCGCGTGAGCGCGAGCACGCGATCGTTCAGCATCGCGTTGGGAGGCTTCGCACCGGGCGCGAACCCCGCAACCGCCACGCGGATCCCACGGCGACGACGGAGCACCCGGTGCGCGGCGGCCATCGCGCGGAGATGGTCGGGATCCGCCTGATAGTTCACGAGGACGAAGTTGCGGAACCCGTGGTGGGCGAGCGCCGTGACGATCTCCACGATGACGCGCGAGAGCGTCCGGGTGGACAGCGAGACGGTGCCGCCCCAGCTCACGGCGAGCGTGCTCACGCCGTAGGGAAGCGCCGGCGCGAGAATCGGACGATAGCCGGCGCGACTCAAGTGCGGCGCGATGCGCCGGGCCAGCTCCTCGGCGCCGAGCCAGTCCACGAGCAACGGCAGGTGAGGGCCATGCTGCTCGATGGCGCCGAGCGGGAGGAGGACGACGCTGCGCCGGTCACGCGCGAGACGCGCGGCTTCGCGAAACGTCAGCTCGGCGAGCTTGAGCACGACGCGCGCGATGCTATCACCGATGTCTCACCCGCCGGCGTGAGCCGTCGAGCGCGTGATGTCACCGAGCGCGTCAGGACATCGGGGCCGGCCGCTTGAGCACGAGCGGCCACGCCAACGCGGCAGCCAGGACGCCCTGGACGAACGTCACCACCGCGAACGCCCCGTAGTTGCCGTGGCCGAGCACGGCGGCGCCGATCGCCGTGCCGATGATCACGCCGGTCTGGTTCGTGAGCGCCAGGAGTCCGAACAGCGCACCGCGGTGGGCCGGCGAGAACTCCGCGGTGTAGGCGAGGATGCCCGGACGACTCGCGGAGTTGGTGAAGGCGAGCAGCGTGGCCAGCGCGACGGCCAGCGGCAGGAAGAGCTGGACGCCGAACAGCGCGAGACCGAGGAGGCCGGCGGTGAGCTGCGCGGCGACGAAGACCGCGGGCTTGGGGACGCGATCACCGAGCCAGCTTCCGATGACGTTGCCGGCGATCGCGCCGAGCGCGACGATCGACAGCGCCGGCGCGACGGCAATGGCCGACAGCGTGTACGCCAGCATCAGGAACACCGGCAGGTAGATCGTCACCATCATGAACATCGAGCGCTCGATCAGGTTGGCGCTCATGAGGCTCCAGAGACCGCGCACGCGGAGCAGCGCGCGATACGTCGCGGGCACGCTGGCCGTGGCCCGGCGCGGCCTGGCGTCGGGGAACCAGCGCAGCACCGCGAAGGCCAGGAGCAGGAGCAGCACGCCCATCGTGGCGAAGGCCCAGCGCCATCCGAACGCGCCACCGATCGCGCTCATCGCCGGCACGCCCGCGATGGCGGCGAAGCTGAATCCGACGTTGAACCAGCCCATGGCGCGCGACAGGCGCTGGGCGCGGCAGAGATCGCCGAGCGCGGCCAGCGTGCTCGTCGGCGCGACCGAGTTCACGAGGCCGGCGACGAACCGGATGACGACGAGCGTCGCGAAGCTCGGCGCGATGGAGGCAGCGAGGGCCAGCAGGCCACTGCCCGTCAGCGAGAGCACGATCATCGGTCGCCGTCCGAACCGGTCGGCGAGCAGGCCGGCAAAGGGCGAGCTGAGCGCCTGGGGAACCGCCGAGACGACCGCCAGCACGCTGGCCTGTCCGAGCGGGAGGCGAAGATCGCGAGCGATGTCCAAGAGCAGGGGGCCGATCATCGTCATCGACGTGATGATGCCCATGACGATCGCCGTGGTGAGCGCGAGCGTTCCCCGGCCGACGTCCGGCTCTTCACCGGGAGCGCTCACGGCGCGCGGCTACTGACAGCTACCGGGATCGTTGATCAACAGGCTCAGCGTGCCGCCCGCCGGATCGTACTGGAAGTCGTTCCCGCTGCACTGAAAGCGCGGCGCCGCGGGAAGAAGAGCGAGCACGGCGGCCTTGTCGGCCGGCAGGGCGCCGTGCTCGCTGCGATAGGTTTCGAGCGTCGTCCGGATGGTGCCGAGCGTGGCCACGTCGGCGGCCAGCTTGGCGCCGGCCAGTGGCCGCTGTTCCTTCAGCGTCTCCACGGTGGCCGTCGTGGACATCACGTACTTGTACAGGAACGTGCCCGCGAGGGCGACGACCACGAGGACGATCAGGATCTCGATCAGGCCGAAGCCGCGATTCACTGGCCGAATTGTACTCCGGCCCGCTGGTCACGGCCCCGCGCTGACGCTACTCCTTGATCTTCTCGCCGAGATCTTCGAGCGCTTCGCCTGCCTTGCGCCGGGCCTTGCCGATGGCCTCTTGCGTCTTGCCGGCCGCGCGGTCCGCGGCACCTTCGGCTTCGAGATCTCGATTGCCGGTCACCTGACCCGCTTTCTCCTTCACGTAACCCTTGGCCTTCTCGACTTTGCCTTCCATCTCGTCCTTGTTCATGGCGCACCTCCCTGGGCACCTCCGAACGTGCAACGCGGGTGCCAGCGACCGCCTGCAACGCTTTTCCTGTTGCGAGCCGAGCACCGGTCTGCTTCTCTGTGAACACCTCGCTTCGAAAACCTGGCACCACTCAAGGGAGACCCAACATGCGCACGATCGTCATCGTCCTCGCATCGCTCGCGACCGCTGCCTCGCTCGCTCTTGCACAGACCACGACCACGCCGACGCCGACCACACCGACGACACCGTCGACCGCGTCGCCGTTCCTGATCGAGCAATTTCTCGTGGGATCGTGGATGGTGACGCGCACACCCGCGACCACGACGCCCACGGGCACGACGGGCACGACCGGCGCGACACCGACGCCAACGTCGACACCAACGCCGGAGCTCGTCACGTTCACGGCGACCGGCGAGGCGCTCGAGAGCCGTCCTCCCCTCATCACGACGGCCTCGGGAACTGTTTTTGAAACGCCCGGTCATGGCGCGTGGGACTTCAACGACGCCGGCGTCTTCGTGGTGACACTGGTCGCGCTCGTTCAGCCCGCGCCGACCAGCACGGCGACGACGCCGGCCGCTCAGACGCTCGGCACCGAAACCGTGAGCCTGCAGCTCAGCGCGAACCCGTCCGACGGGACGCTGACGGGCACGTTCACGAGTCAAACGCGCGACGTCACGGGCACGGTGACCAGCTCGGAGCAGGGCACCGTGCAGGGCGCGCGCATCCTCGCCCAGACGCCGACGGCCACCGGCTCCTCGACCAGCGCGCCCACGACCGTCTTCGGCAATATGCCGGCCGCGACGACGAGCGGCTTCGGGGCTCAACCGACGCCCTGACGCGGCCCACACCCGAGCCGCACGGGGCACTCGCTTGACCGCGCATCGCCGGGCCGCATAGTCTGGCCCGGCGATGCCACGCCCAGGCAGACTCGACTACGGCTGGGCGGTGGTGGCAGGCCTCTGCGTCACCGAGACGGTCTCGTGGGGCATCATCTATTACGGCTTCCCGGTGATGCTCCGCCCGATGGAGGCCGAGCTGGGATTCTCGCGCGCCGAGATCACCGGCGCGTTCTCGGCCGGCCTGGCTGTCGCCGCGCTGGCCGGTTTGCCCGTCGGCCGCTGGATCGACCGCCACGGCGCTCGCTCGCTGATGACGGTCGGCTCGATCCTGGCCACCGCGCTCGTCGTGCTGTGGGCGTCGTCGCACACGCTGCTCGCGCTGTACAGCGTGTGGATCCTCATGGGCCTGGCGATGGCGGCCGTGCTCTACGAGCCGGCGTTCGCGGCCATCGTCGGCTGGTTCCCGGCGCGCCACCGCGACCGCGCGCTGCTCGCCGTCACGATCGTCGCCGGGTTCGCCAGCACGATCTTCATGCCGATCGAGGCGTGGCTGCTCGTCCGCTTCGGCTGGCGGCAATCGCTGTTGATGCTCGCCGCCGTGCTCGCCGTGATCACGATCCCGATCCACGCGCTCGTGCTCCGGCGCCCGCCCCACGCGGCGCGACCGCGCGACGGCGCGATCACCCACGACGACCGTCCCGGCGTCACGCTGAGCGTCGCCTCGCGAACCGCCGTCTTCTGGGTGCTCGCGGCGGCGTTCTTCGCCGGCAACTTCACGACGAACTCCGTCACGGTCCACGTCATTCCCTATCTCAGTGAGCACGGCTACTCGCCAACGGTCGCCGCGGTCACGATCGGCTGGATGGGCGCGATGCAGGTGCCGGCCCGCATCTTCTTCGCGCCGGTCGCCGCGCGGTTCGGCCACGGCGGCGTCACGGCCGCGATCTTCTTCATGCAGGCGGCGGCGATGGCGCAGCTCGCGCTGGTCTCGTACGTGCCCACGCTGGTGCCGATGATCGTCATGCAGGGCGCGGCCAACGGCATGGCCACGCTCGCGCGGGCCACGGCGATCGCCGCCATCTTCGGGCCGCTGCACTACGGCTCCATCGCGGGCGCCATCGCTCTCGGCGCCAACGGAGCGCGGGCTTTCGCACCGGTCGGCGCATCGTTGCTCCGCGACGCGCTCGGATCGTACGAGGCCGTCTTCTGGCTCATGGCCGCGCTGCTGGTCGTCGCCGCCACGGCGGTCGCCCTCACACTGCGCCTGGGGCGACCGGTGCCGACCGCATCTCCCGAGGCTCCCACGACTTCAGCGAAAGGAGTGAGCGATGAGACTGCGTGACGAGATGGAGAGAGTCGTACGGGGAGAGTTGGCCCCGCCGCCCGTGGCCACGCTCCTCGGCATCAGCCTCGCGTCGTTCAAGGACGGCGAGGCGATCGTCACGCTGGTAGCCGGCGACAGCCACACGAACCCGATGGGCACCGTGCAGGGCGGCGTGCTGGCGGCGCTGGCCGACGGTGCCATGGGCTGGGCGTACATGACGACGCTCGGCGAGGGCGAGAGCTACACGACGCTCGAGATGAAGATCAACTTCCTGCGCCCGGTGTGGAAGGGCACGCTGACGGCGATCGCGCGGATTAAGAAGGGCGGCAAGACCGTCGGCCTCGTCGAGTGCGACGTGGCGGACGCCGAGGGCAACCTGGCGGCCTACGCGGTCAGCACCCAGATGACCCTGCGCGGCGCCCAGGCG
The DNA here is from genome assembly GCA_003220615.1 of Candidatus Rokuibacteriota bacterium. Lineage (GTDB taxonomy): Bacteria > Methylomirabilota > Methylomirabilia > Rokubacteriales > CSP1-6 > 40CM-68-15. The sequence goes on along the minus strand of QHTB01000155.1, from coordinate 104,269 downwards.
GCGGGGCGCTGACCGGCGGTTGCGTTCGCGCGGTGAACCTGCTTTGCTTGGCGCCGCTCGAACCACGGCTCATGCGATGGGCTCCGTTCTCGAACCGCCCGCGCGGAGGTGCACTCATGAGGCTGATGCTGCTCGCGATCGTCCTTTTCCTGCTGGCGTCGCCAGCGTTCGCCCAGATCGCCGTCTCGGTGAACGACAACAAGGTCATGCTGGACAACGGCACGGTGAAGGTGGTGCCCAACGCGCCGCCCGACACGCTCTCGGTGATCGACCTCAAGAGCACGCCCCCGCGCGTCGTGAGCGAGATCCCGGTGCCCGGCAGCGTCGTGGGCCCGCCGTTCAGCGTGGCCATCACGCCCGACGAGGGCCTGGCGCTCGTGACGGCCGCCATGAAGGTGGACCCGAGCGATCCGACGAAGCAGGTCGCCGACAACCGGCTGTCGGTGGTGGACCTGCGCGCCAATCCGCCTCAAGTGATCGCCACCCTCGAAGCCGGGAAGGGCGCAGCCGGCGTGTCAATCAACCGGCAGGGCAACCTCGCCCTCGTCGCCAACCGCAGCGAGGGGACAGTCTCGGTCTACTCGATCCACGGCCGCACGGTGACGCCGGCGGGCAAGCTCACGCTCGGTGACGAGAAGACCGGCGTCAGCCACGCCGCGATCACCCCCGACGGGAAGATGGCGCTGGTCAGCCGCGACGGTGACGACCGCATCTCCGTGCTGTCGATCGAGGGGACCAAGGTCGAGCACACCAAGCGCGATCTGAACGCCGGCCTCCGGCCCTACGGCGTCGACATCAGCAGCAAGGGCGACATCGCGGTCGTCGCCAACATCGGACGCGGTCAGGGCGACGCCGACACCGCGAGCCTGATCGATCTCCGCGCGAATCCGCCGCGCGTGGTGGACACGATCACCGTCGGTCAGACACCCGAAGGCATCAAGCTCTCGCCGGACGGCTCGCTCGTCGCGATCATCGCGATGAACGGCAGCAACAAGCCCAGGCAGTCGCCGTTCTTCAACGACCACGGCAACCTCGTCCTGCTGCGCGTCAGCGGCGGCAAGCTGAGCAAGGTGGCCGAGGCGCCGATCGGCCACTGGTCGCAGGGCGCCGCGTTCTCACCCGACGGCCGCACGATCCTGGTCGGCAACATGGTCGAGAAGGAAGTGTGGGTCTTCGAGTGGGACGGCAGCGCGTTGAAGCAGACCGCGAAGCTCAAGGTCAACGGCGGCTCAGCCGCCGTACGGATCGCGGACAAGTAGCGCGCGCTCGTTCGTTCTCGGCCGTCAGCTCTTCTCGGCGGCGCCGGCGCTGAGGCCGACTGGGCCAGGCCGGTGCCGCCGAGATTCCTGGTTCGCGGGGCGCTCATCGCGCCGCTCACCAGCACGGTCTCATCGTTGCTTGACGAGGCTCGCCTGACGACCTACTGTGACGCCGTCGTGATTCTCCATCGGCTTGTGATCGTTGGTCTGGTCGTCGCCCTCCTGGCGCTCGCGCCCGTCGCCCATGCGAGCCCGCCGGATCAGTCCTGGATCGGCGGTCTCTACGACAACGGCGATTTCGACGACGTCGTGCTCTTGATTACGGGCGACCTCGGTGCCTTCCAACAGAGCACCGTTTGGTCGTTGCGCCCGGTGGCTGCTGCCGTCGGTCTCGTCACGCCGATGGACAGCGAGCCTCGGCGGCCGTCTCCGCAGTCATCTGATCTCAGTCGCGCGCCACCGCTCGCCTGATCTCCCGCCGCAGACCTGATTTAGTCGGCCCATCTGCGCTCGGCATGGTCGCTGCTCCGCGGCGACCGCCTCGCCTGCGCGTGGGCTCGAGCGCGAACCTCACGAGCTTTTGCAAGCGGCACACGTTGGTTTACGGGAGGCCGAGCATGGTGCGTACAGGCATGTGGTTCATCGTTGGCGTGGTACTGCTGTGGGCGGGCATCGTTCAGGCTGGCCCCAACCAGCTCTTGAACGGGGACTACGCGTTCACGGGCGAGGCGTCCTGCCTCACCGACCTCACGCCACAAGACGGAGGGTTCGTCGTGTCGTTCAGCGTGGACGGGGTCCGGACCTTCAATGGCGACGGCACAGGAACGCTCCAAGGCCGCAGTGTCGGCGTCACCCATCCTGATCGTGTTTCAATCACGCCTCCCGCGTTCGCGATCCTCGGGGGTGCGTTTTCGAGTGACTTCCAGGCATCGTTCACGTATGACGTCGCGTCCGACGGCACGTTCACCACGCAGGTGACCGGGCAGCTGACGGGGAAAGAGCTGACGGGCGAACGTGCCGGCCAGACGTTCACGATCGATCACTTCCCGGAGCTCAGCGGTCAGATCTCCCAGGACCACAAGAGCTTGACGCTCGCCAGCGACGCTCCGACCGAGGAGGATGTGACGTTCTCCAATCGAGACGTTCAACACCGCATCTGTCATCGATCGCGCGTCCTTCTCCGGCAGTAGAAGGAGATCATTCCATGACCGATCTTGCGCGCTTGGGCCTGGCGCTCGTCGGATTCGCCGTCGCGGTTGTCGCCGCCGGGATCGTGCTCGGGTTCATCGCGGCGAGGATGGCGAAGGCACGCGGTCGTGACTGAGGGAGGGGGGCACCTACGGCCGCGCGTGGGCGCCTCGCCCTTCTATCCCGTCTCGGCGGCGCCGGTGGTGGCGCCAAGGCCGACCGGGCAGGCCAGCCCGGTGCCGCCGAGGCCGCAGTAACCGAACGGGTTCTTCGCCAGGTATTGCTGGTGATAGTCCTCGGCGAAGTAGAACTCGGGCGCGTCGAGGATCTCGGTGGTGATGTGCCCGTAGCCCGCGCGTTCGAGGACGCGCTGGTACGCGTCGCGCGAGGCCTCGGCCAGCCGGCGCTGCTCGGGTGAGTACACGTAGATCCCGGAGCGGTACTGCGTGCCCACGTCGTTGCCCTGACGCATGCCCTGCGTCGGATCGTGGCCCTCCCAGAATCGCGCGAGCAGCGTTTCGTAGCCGATGGCCTTCGGATCGAACACCACGCGCACGACCTCGTTGTGGCCGGTGCGGCCCGTGCAGACTTCCTCGTACGTCGGGTTCGGCGTATAGCCGGCCGCGTAGCCGACCGCGGTGGTCCACACGCCCGGCGTCTTCCAGAAGAGCTTCTCGGCGCCCCAGAAGCAGCCGAGGCCGAACAACGCCAGCTCCAGGCCGTCGGGATAGGGCGGCGCGATCGCGTGGCCGGACACCGCGTGACGATCGACGATGGGCATGGGCTGCGGCCGACCCGGCAGCGCCTGCTCGCGCGGTGGCATCGCGACCTTCTTCTTCCAGGCTCCCAGCATGGCGTCCTCCTGTCGTGAGACACAGCGTACCCGCTCGGCGGTGCGGTCGCATGCAGAACTTGCTGCACGTCCGTGGCACACTTGGGGCCGGAGGAGCGAGCATGTCCACGCCATCCCGACTCATGGGCGCTGAGATCAAGCGCAAGGAAGATCCACGCCTCATCACCGGCGCCTCGGCGTACGTGGGTGACATCACGCTGCCGGGCCTGCACCACGTCGCGTTCGTCCGGAGCCCGCACGCTCACGCGCGGATCCGGCGCATCGACGCCGCCGCCGCGCTCCGACGGCCCGGCGTGCGCGCCGTCTTCACCGGCCGCGACATCGAGGGACGCTGTGCCCCGCTGCCGCTGGGGGGCGGTGGTGAAGGTGGCGCGGCCACCGCGGCGCCCAAGCGCGCGCACCTGGCGCTCTCGCTCGACCGCGTCCGGTACGTGGGCGAGGCGGTGGCGGCCATCGTGGCCGAGTCGGAGTCGGTGGCCCGCGACGCCGTCGACGACGTCGTCGTGGAGTGGGAGCCGCTGGCTGCCGTCAGCGAGCAGTTCGCCGCGATGGCCGACGGCGCGCCCCAGATCCACGACGACGCGCCCAAGAACATCGAGCACGAGAACCGCATCACCGGTGGCGAGCCCGACGCCGTGTTCGCGCGGGCCCAGCGCGTCGTGCGCCAGCGGATGATCAGCCAGCGTCTGTGCGGCGTCCCGATGGAGGGCCGGGCCACGCTGGCCGCGCCCGATCCCGCGACCGGCGGCCTCACGATGTGGGCGACCACGCAAGCGCCGCACGGGTTCCGCAACGAGCTCGCCGGCGCGCTCGGCCTCGCCCAGAACCTCGTCCGGGTCATCGCGCCCGAAGTCGGTGGCGGCTTCGGCGTGAAGTTCGGCGTCTATCCGGAGGACGCCACGCTCGCCGTCATCGCGCTCAAGCTGCGGCTGCCCGTCCGCTGGGTCGAGACGCGGACCGAGCACATGCTGGCCACGACGCACGGGCGCGACCAGGTCGCCGACCTCGAGGCGGCCGTCGACACCGACGGGACTATCCTCGCGCTCCGCATGCACGTCATCGCCAACGTCGGCGCGTACCCGATCTTCACGTTCATTCCCGACCTCACGCTCTCCATGGGCATCGGCGTGTACCGGATCACCAACGTCGACCTCCGCTCGACGTGCGTCTTCACGAACACGACGCCGGTCGCCGCGTATCGCGGTGCGGGCCGGCCGGAGGCGGCGTACTACCTCGAGCGGTTGGTCGATTGCATCGCCGCCGAGCTGAAGCACGCGCCCGAGGTCGTGCGCCGGCGCAACTTCATCCCGCCCGACGCGTTCCCCTATCAGGCGCCGACCGGGCAGCGGTACGACAGCGGTCAGTACGATCGTGCGCTCACCAAGGCGCTGCAGCTCGCCCGCGTCGACGACCTCCGCAAGGAGCAGCGCGTGAGACTGGAGCGGCGCGATCGGCACCTGCTCGGTGTCGGCATGTCGTGCTACGTCGAGATGTGCGGGTTCGGGCCCTTCGAGAGCGCGGTGGTCCGCGTTGAGCCGGGCGGGATGGTCACCGCGTTCACGGGCACGTCCGCCCACGGCCAGGGCCACGAGACGACCTTTGCCCAGATCATCGCCGATCACCTCGGCGTGGACTTCGACCACGTCGTCGTCCGTCACGGCGACACCCTCAACACGCCCATGGGCAACGGCACCGGGGGCAGCCGCAGCCTGGCCGTCGGCGGCACCGCGATCCTCAACGCGACGCTGAAAGTGCAGGACAAGGCCAAGCGTCTGGCCGCGCATTTGATGGAAGCGGCGCCCGAGGACATCGTCGTCGGCGACGGCGGCTATCGCGTGCGCGGCGTGCCGGACCGCGTCGTCACGCTCGGCCAGATCGCGGCCAAGGCGTACGGCGCCGGCCTGCCGTCCGGAATCGACAACGGCCTCGAGGCCACCGACTTCTTCAGCCCGCCCCAGCTCGTCTACCCGTTCGGCGCTCACGTCGCCGTCGTCGAGGTGGATCGCGAGACCGGCCACGTGACCTTGCGCGATTTCGTCTCGGTCGACGACTGCGGCGTTCGCATCAGCCCGATGATCGTCGCGGGCCAGGTGCACGGAGGCCTGGCTCAGGGCATCGCCCAGGCGCTCGTCGAGCGCCTCGTCCACGACCAGGACGGCCAGCTGCTCACCGGCTCGCTCATGGACTACGCCGTGCCGCACGCCGAAGACCTGCCGTCGTTCACGATTGGAGAGACCGTGACGCCGACGCCGTTCAACCCGCTCGGCGCCAAGGGCATCGGCGAGGCCGCGACGATCGGCTCCACGCCGGCCACCGTCAATGCCGTCGTGGACGCGCTGGCGTCGTTCGGCGTCCGTCATCTCGACATGCCGCTCGGTGGCGAGCGCGTGTGGCGTTCGCTCCGTCGAAGTTGACAGCGCGCGACCCGGGTCGCATAGTGGCGCTGACCGCTCATGGCCAACGCTCACACGGTCGGTGATCTCCGGGCTCGAGGCTGGCAGCGCAAGTCGGTCAAGCAGGAGCTGCGCGACAATCTGATCGCCCGGCTCCGGAAGGGCGACTCCTTCCTGCCCGGGATCGTCGGCTACGACGACACCGTCGTGCCGCAGATCGAGAACGCGATCCTGGCCGGGCAGGACATCATTTTTCTCGGCGAGCGCGGCCAGGCCAAGACGCGCATCGCGCGGCTGCTGGTGGGCCTGCTCGACGAGGAGATCCCGGTGCTGGCCGGCTGCGAGATCAACGACGATCCGCTCGCTCCGATCTGCGCGGGCTGTCGCCAGCGCCTGGCCGAGCAGGGTGACAAGGCCGCCATCGAGTGGATCCCTCGCGACCGCCGCTACGGTGAGAAGCTGGCCACGCCCGACATCACGATCGCCGATCTGATCGGCGAGGTCGATCCCATCAAGGTGGCCGAGGGCCGCTACCTCGGAGACGAGCTGACGATCCACTACGGCCTGCTGCCGCGCACGCATCGCGGCATCTTCTCGCTCAACGAGCTGCCCGACCTCGCCGAGCGCATCCAGGTCGGCCTGCTCAACATCATGGAGGAGCGCGACGTCCAGATCCGCGGCTACAAGGTGCGGCTGCCGCTCGATCTCTACGTGGTGGCCAGCGCCAACCCCGAGGACTACACGAACCGCGGACGCATCATCACGCCGCTCAAGGACCGCTTCGGCTCCCAGGTGCGCACGCACTACCCCAAGAAGCTCGACGACGAGATCGCGATCATGGAAGCCGAGCAGACGGTGTTCGGCGACGGCGTGGCGACCCAGTGTCCCGACTACATGAAGCAGATCGTCGCCGAGCTGACGCACCTGGCCCGCCAGTCGTCGGACGTCAGCCAGCGCTCGGGCGTGTCCGTGCGCGTGAGCATCTGCAACTACGAGAACATCCTCGCCAGCGCGCTCAAGCGCGCGATCCGGCTGCGCGAGGAGATCGCGGTGCCGCGCGTGAGCGATCTCGGCGCGCTGGCGGCGTCCACCGTCGGCAAGATCGAGCTCGAGTCGGTCGGCGACGGCAACGAGGAGAAGCTGCTCGGCCGGCTCGTCCAGAAGGCCGTCCACAACGTCTTCGGCCGCCGCTTCGGCCAGCCCGAGCTCGACGAAGTCGTCGCCGCGTTCAAGGCCGGCGCCAGCCTCCACGTCTCCGACGCCATGCCCTCCGACGAGTACGTCAAGCAGCTCGGCCAGTTTCCGGCGCTGCGCAGCGCCGTCGTCAAGCTCGGCGCCACCGAGGCGGGTGCAGTCGCCTCCGCCGTCGAGTTCGTCCTCGAAGGCCTCCATCTCGCCAAGAAGCTGAACAAGGACGTCCAGCCCGGCCGCTCGCGCTACCGGAGCTGAGGCCATGCTCTTCCGCTACTCCCGCTGGGACGGCACGCAGCGGGTGGACTTCGACGCCGAGGACCTCCTCGACGCCATGGCCGACGACGTGCTCTACGACGGCGACCCGTGGCGCGCGATGCGCCGGCTCATGCAGCAGGGCATGCAGACGCCCGAGGGCGGCAAGATGCCCGGGCTGCGCGACCTGCTCGAGCGGCTCAAGCGCCAGCGCCAGCAACGACTGGACCGGTACGACCTCGGCTCGAGCCTCGACGACATCAAGAAGAAGCTCGATCAGATCGTCAAGCAGGAGCGCGAGGGCATCAAGCAGCGGATGCCCGAGGGCCGCGACCGCGCGCGGCACGAGCAGAAGCTCGACGAGCTGCCGCCCGATCCCGCCGGCAAGATCCGGAATCTCCAGAAGTACGACTTCGTCGATCCGGAGGCCAAGCGACAGTTCGAGGAGCTGATGAATTCCCTGCGCCAGCAGATGCTCCAGCCCTTCATGCAGGGGATGAAGCAGGCGCTCGGCAACATGAGTCCCCAGGACATGAAGCGCCTGCGCGAGATGCTCCAGGACCTGAACCGCATGCTGGCGCAGCGGGCCAACGGCGAAGAGCCCGACTTCGAGGCGTTCAAGCAGAAGTGGGGCGATCGCTTCCCCGGTGTCGAGAGCCTCGATCAGCTCATCGAGCAGATCGGCAGGCAGATGGCGGCCATGCAGTCGCTCATGCAGAGCCTCACGCTTGAGCAGCGCCAGCAGCTCGACGAGATGATGCGCGAGCTGATGATGCGCGACGAGCGGCTCGAGGCGGCCATGCGCCAGCTCGGCATGCACCTGAACGATCTCTTGCCGCTCGACGAGCTGATCCAGCGCTATCCGTTTCGCGGCGACGAGGAGGTCTCGCTCCAGGAGGCCATGCGGCTCATGGAGGAGCTGCAGGAGCTGGACGACCTCGAGCGCGAGGTGCGGGGCGTCCGCTCGCTGGAGGAGCTCCAGCACATGGATGCCGAGCGCGTGGAGCGGCTGCTCGGCGAGGAGTCTCGCGAGGACCTCGAGCGATTGCGCGAACTGAGCAAGCGCCTCGAGGAGGCGGGGTACCTCGAGCGCGACGGCGACGAGCTGAAGCTGACGGCGCGCGCCATCAGGAAGATCGGCGACAAGGCGCTGCGCGACATCTTCACCCGGCTCAAGCGCGACCGCTTCGGCGGCCACACGATGAACCGGCGCGGCGCCGGCGGCGACCAGCTCGACGAGACGAAGGCCTACGAGTTCGGCGATCCGTTCCTGCTCGACCTGCGCCAGACGCTGATGAACGCCGTCGAGCGCCAGGGCCCGGGCACGCCGGTGCGCGTCCACCCGGCCGACTTCGAGGTCCACCGCACGGAGCTGCGCACGCAGGCCGCGACGGTCGTGATGCTCGACATGAGCCGGTCGATGCTCAACAACGGCTACTTCCTGCCCGCCAAGAAGGTCGTCCTGGCCCTGTCGTCGTTGATCCGCGGACAGTTCCCGCGCGACGCGCTCTACATCGTCGGGTTCTCGCTCTACGCCAGAGAATTCAAGGCCGCCCAGCTCCCGACACTGTCGTGGAGTGAGTGGAACGTGGGGACCAACATGCACGCCGGCTTCATGCTGGCCCGCGAGCTGCTGAACCGGCACCACGGCGGCAACAAGCAGATCATCATGGTGACCGACGGCGAGCCGACCGCCCACCTGGAGGACGGCGTCGCGGACTTCTCGTACCCGCCCACGCGCCGGACCGTCGAGGAAACGCTGAAGGAGGTCCAGCGCTGCACGCGCGACGGCATCGTCATCAACACGTTCATGCTCGAGCGGACCCCGTGGCTGGCCTCGTTCGTCGAGCAGATGGCCCGGATCAACCGCGGCCGCGCGTTCTTCTCCGCCGCCGACAAGCTCGGTGAGTACGTCGTCGTCGACTACGTCAGCACGCGTCGCCGTTCCGTCCGCTAGCCCGCGACACCTCGTCCTCCCTGTGGTCGCCCGTCCACGTGCGTGGCACGTCGACTGCACGGCTGCATCCTGACCGATTTTCAGAGAAGGTGAACGACATGGCGCGCGAGACGAGCGGGACGAAGCGGCCTAGCCGGACGCACGAACCGTCAATGCTACAAGCGTTTGCAAGATGCGCACGCGCTTCTGTCGCTCGCCGCCGGGGCGCCGCCGCCCCGCTCTTCCGCGCCGCCGCCGTGATCGAGTAAGATGACAGGCGACAACGACGCAGCGGACAGGAGCCAGGGATGGCGGACTTCAAGATCTGGATGAACGGCCGGCTGGTGCTTCAGGCGGAAGCGGTGCTGCCGGTGAACAGCGCCGCAGTCTTCTACGCGACCAACGTCTTCGAGGGCCTGCGCGCCTACTGGAACGAGCGTGACGGCGAGCTGTACGGCTTCCGGCTGGCCGATCACTTCGCGCGGCTGCGTGAGTCCATGAAGATGATGCGCTTCAGCGTGCCGTACTCGGACGACGAGCTGTTCGAGGCGGTGCGCGCCGTGCTGGCCGGCAACGAGGTGCAGGAGGACGTCCACATGCACCTGGTCGCCTACGTGGGCGGCGCCGGCCTCGACGCCACGTCGCCGACCGGGCTCTACATCAACCCGCGGCGCCGTCAGCGCGTCACCGAGGGCAAGGGCGTGAGCGCGTGCGTGTCGTCGTGGGCGCGGACGTCGGACAACGCCATCCCCATTCGCCTCAAGTGCGGCGCCAACTACCAGAATGGCCGCCTGGCCAAGCTGCAGGCCAAGGTGGACGGCTACGACGAGCCGATCTTCCTCAACGGCCGGGGCAAGGTGGCCGAGGGCACCGGCGCCACCTTCTTCATGGTGCGAAAGGGCCGGCTGTGCACGCCGACCACCAGCAACGACATCCTCGAGTCCATCACGCGGACGACGCTCATCGAGGACGTGGGACCCAACGTCGTCGGCATGGAGGTCGTCGAGCGCGAGATCGACCGCACCGAGCTCTACACCGCCGACGAGGCGTTCCTGTGCGGCAGTGGCTACGAGATCACGCCCGTGACCTCGGTCGACCGCTTCCCGGTGGGGCGGGGCGAGGTCGGCCCGGTCACCCGGGCGATCGCGAACGGCTACATGAACCTGGTGCGCGGCGTGGATTCTCGGCACCCGGAGTGGCGGACGCCGACGTACAAGCTCGTCCGGCTCTAGCCCTCACGGCCGGGCGCCGGGGCGCGCCGTGAAGTTCGACGTCGGCATCATGAACAACCAGCCAGTGCCGGCGATCGTGCGCCAGGTGAAGCTCGCCGAGTCGCTCGGCTTCGACACCGCCTGGATCACCGACTCGCACCTCGTCTGCCGCGAGCTGTGGGTGACGCTCACCGCCTGCGTGCTCGGCACCTCCAGGATCCGCGTCGGCCCGGGCGTCACCGTGCCCCACACCCGCCACTTCTCGGTAACCGCCAGCGCCATCGCCACGCTCCACGATCTGGCCGGCGATCGTCTCGTGCTCGGCATCGGCACCGGCGGCTCGAGCGCGGAGACGATGGGGCTGAGCGTCCAGCGCGCGGCGCGCACCGCGACGCTGGAGACGATGGTGCAGGGGATTCGCTCGCTCGTGACGAAGGGCACCGTGCGCTTCGACTCGGGCGTGGAGGGCCGGATCGCGTGGCTGGACGAGCCGCGTCCAGTGCCGATCTACGTGGCGGGATCGGGCCCGAAGATGCTCCGGGCGGCCGGTCGGCTGGGCGATGGCGTGATCATGTACGCGGGAACGGCGCCGGAAATCTTACGAGCCGGCCTCGGTCACGTCGCGGAGGGCGCGAGGGAGCGCGGCCGCAAGCTGGCCGACCTCGACGTGGTCCTGTGGACGCCGACCGCGGTCGGCCGCGATCGCGTGGTGGCGCGGGACCACGTGCGCGGCCGCGTGGCCTCCGCGATGCGGCATCCCCTGCCGGTGGAGCTCTCGCCCGAGGACCAGGCGGCCGTGCGGCGGCTGCGCGACGCCTACGATTCCTACGAGCACGCGACGGCGGCGTCGCGCCACCGCGAGCTCGTGCCCGATCGCTTCGTGGATCTCATCGCGCTCGCCGGGACGCCCGAGGAGGTTCTGGGACAGGTGAGGCGCGTGATGGAGGTTCCCGCCGTGAGCCGCATCATCATCCTGCCGCAAGTCCCGGGTACCGGCTTCAGCGAGCGCGAGGCTACGCTGAAGCTGTTCGCCGAGGAAGTCATCGCGCGGGTGGGATAGCGCCGGTACAAAAGCACGACCCCGGCGCGGTCACCCTACGCGCCGAGGCGACTCCTGAGAACGGCCAGCGCGAGCCGTAGCCCGACCGGCAGGCCGTCCTCGTTCATCTCGAACTCCGGGGCGTGGTGCGGCACCTCACGGTCGTGCGCGGGCGCGATGCCGACACGGAAGTAGCAGCCGAGACGCGCGCGCAGGAAGAGGCTCATGTCGTCGCTCGCCATCACCGGCGGGCCTTCGATGACGGAATCCGCGCCGATCTCGTCGATGCAGCACGCGCGCACCAGCTCCGTCTCCCGCTCGGGGTTGACGACCGGCGGGCAGCCCATGGTGAGCTGGACCTGGGCTTCGGCGCGATAGGCGCGCGCCATGTCGGAGGTGAACGACTGCAAGCGTCCGAGCATCCGCTCGCGCACGTCCATGTCGAACGTGCGCAGCGTGCCGCGCATGATCGCCTTGTCCGGGATGATGTTGTTCTTGGTGCCCGCGGTGATCTGACCGACCGACAGCACGACCGTCTCCTTCGCCGCGACTTCCTTCGTGACCAGGCTCTGCATGCCGATCAGGATGTGCGCCGCCGCCGTCATCGGATCGACCGAGAGGTGCGGATAGGCGCCGTGACCGCCCTTGCCCGTCACCTCGACGTTGAAACCGTCGCCGGACGCCATCGTCGGCCCGCGCCGCACGTTGACGGTGCCGGTCTTGTCCTGCGTCGTGAGGTGCAGGCCGTAGATCTCGTCGACGCGCGGGTGCTCCAGCACGCCAGCCTCGATCATCGGCTTCGCGCCGGCGAGCACTTCCTCCGCCGGCTGGAAGATGAAGACCGCCGTGCCCGGCAGCTCCTTGCGCCGCGCCGCGAGGATTTCGGCGGCGGTGATGGCGATCGCGGTGTGGCCGTCGTGCCCGCACGCGTGCAGGATCCCGACGACGCCCGTCTTCGCGATGCCGGTCTTCACCTCGAGCCCGGCGGTGGTGAGACGCTCCGCGATGATGTGCGACGTGCGCTGCTCCGCGAACGACAGCTCGGGATGGCGATGGAAGTCGCGCCGCAGCGCCACCATGCCCTCGAGGCGCTTCGCGACCTCATCGCCCCAGGTCCCTTGCGTCTTGCTCATCGCCTGAACGCCTCCGCGAAGCGCCCGGGGCGAACGCCTCGAGCGAGATCTTGGGTGTGTCGCCGAGAATGAGATCCGCGATGGCGCGCCCCATGGCGGGTCCGAACAGGATGCCCTTACGGGCGCCGCCCGTTGCCACGTAGGCGCCCTCGATCCCGGGCACGCGGCCGAGCACCAGCAGCCCGTCGGATGCCACCGGGCGCAGGCAGGCCGTCTGGTGGACGATCTGCGCGTCGGCCATCGCAGGCAGCATCTTCACCAGGGCCGCGCCGATCTCGTCGCGAGCCGCCGCCGTCGTCTCTTCGTCAAAGCCGGCGTGCTCCTCCGTCGTGCCCGCCCAGAGCAGGCCGTCGGGCTTGGTCGTCGCGTAATTGTGGCCCCAGCCCACCGAGCAGGGCACCGAGGGCCCGGGCGCCTTCAGGCGCAGGATCTGCCCCTTGAGCGGATGGACGTCGATCGGCACGTCGAGCCAGGCCGAGGTCTCGCTGCTCCAGGGGCCGATGGCCAGCACAACCGAGGAGCATTCGACAGAGCTCCGTTCGAGCAGCACGGCCGTCACGCGGCCGCCGTCACGCCGCAGGCCAGTGACGCGTCCGTGCTGCAGTCTCGCACCAAGACGTTCCGAGGCGCGGGTCAGCGCCAGCACCAGGCGATACGGCTCAACATCCGCGGTACCCTCGATCGAGACGGCGCCGCGCGTGTCGTCCGAGATCCGCGGTTCCACCCGGCGCGCCTCGGCGGCCTCGAGCCAGCGCGCGGTATATCCCGGCTGTTCTTGTTGCCAGGGCAGGGCCGCCTGCAGCCGCCGCGCGTCCGCCTCGCTCAGGGCCAGGGCGAGTGAGGAGCGAACGCGGAACTCGATCTCGATTCCGGTCTCCTCCACGACGCTCTCGGACAGTTCCCGGTGCAGTCGCATGCCCGCCTGCGCGATCTCGGCGTGGGGTCCCGGAATCCCGAAGCCGCTCAACGGATTCAGACCGCCATACGCGAACCCCGAGGCATGGCTGCCAATGGCGTCACGCTCGATGACCACGGTCCGGACACCCGCCCTGGCGAGGTAGTACGCCGTCGTCATGCCGACGATCCCGCCGCCCACGATCACGACGTCGCTGCTGACCATCTTCAGCCGTAGACGGCCGACTGGCCCGCCATCTCGCGCGCCGGCTTCACGCGGAATGCGAGGCTGATGCGCGGGCCGACGAGTTCTCTGGTCTTCGGGATCCCGTGCGTGTAGTGCCGCTGCGTCTCGTAGCTCATGACGAGCAGGCTGCCGGCCTCGAGGTCGATGTGGATCGCGCGCCGCGGCGATTTCTTGGCCCGGATGGTCATGCGGCGGACGGCGCCCAGTGACACGAGCGCAATGGAAGAACCGTCGACGATCTCGTCCAGGTGGTCGTTGTGCGCGGCCACGCTATCGCGACCATCACGATAGAAGTTGAGGCCGACGCTGTTGAACGGCGCCCCCGTGGTGGCGGTCACCATCGCGGCGGCGGCGCGGATCGCGCCGGGAACGCGATCCTCCTCCGGTGCCAGCCAGAAGTGGGCCAGGAGCCTTGGGACGTCGACGTCGCGGTCGTACATCCGGCGCCGCTCGCTCTTCCACGGCACGCCTTCGCGCAGCTCGGCGAACCAGGCTCGGGCGATCTCGGCGGGCACGACACCCGGCGTGTAGGCGATCCGTCCGAGCTGGTCGTCCACGAGCACGGTCGTGCTGGCATCGGCGAAGAGCGGCATCTGTGACATCGGTGCCATCCAGCGTACCGCGAAGTGCGAGCGGCCCCGGTCCTCAGCGCGCGGCGTCGAGCACGCGCGCGATGAAGCCGTCGACGTGCGGCTTGTCGATCCAGCGCACGACGACGACGAGGTCGTGCTCGGGATCGATCCAGATGACGTTGCTGCCGGCGCCGCGCGCAGCGAAGGACGACTCGGGAGCGCTCGGGAACTGGCGGCGCCCCGTGTTGAGCCACGTCAGGAGCCCGTACTCCGGATTCAGGGCGCACGGCCGGCGCATCTCGGTGATCCATTCCGCCGGAAGCAGCGCGCGGCCGTTCCACCGTCCCCCCTGCGCGAGGAGTGATCCGAAGCGGGCATGATCGCGGCTCGACATCCAGAGCCCGCCGCCCCAGTGTGAGCCGCCGGGGACGGACGGCAAGCGGCGGCCGTCGATCTCGACCGTCGAGCTCCGATAGGGCTGCCACTGCCAGTCGCGGGACGCTCCGATCGGATCCATGATCTCGCGGCGCAGCACGTCGGCCAGCGGCTCGCGGAAAATCCGAAGGAGCGACAGGCTCAGCCGGTTGACGCGCACGTCGTTGTACTCCCAGAGCGTGCCGGGCGGACGCATGGGCCGCACGCGTCCCTTGTCGGAGTGGCCGAGCTCACTCTTGCCGACGTCACGATTGTGATCGATCGTGTCCGGCTTGCCCCACAGCGTGCCCTGCCACTCGCTCGTCTGCTGGAGCAGGTGGCGCCAGGTGATGTTCCGGTTCTGCGCCGTCGCGAAGCTCTCGTCGAGCCTGTAGCTGCTGACGCGGTCGTCCACGTTGCGGATGAGCCCGCGCGCGAGGGCGAGGCCGGCCAGCACGGAGAGATAGCTTTTGGCGATTGAGAAGCTCATGTCGACGCGCTCGGCCTCGCCCCACTCGGCGACGATCTCACCGCCGCGCCGGATCACGCCGTTGGGGCCGCCGCGCGGCAGCACGGCACCGAGGACGTCGCCGACCGCCGCGGGCTCGTCGGCGACGCCGATGTAGCGTCCGTCGTCGGTCAGGAAATCCCGCCGCCATCGGGTCTCGTGACTCCGGTGGTACTCGATGGCGGCGGCGAAGGCGTTGCTCACCTGGGCTTGACCCACGTCTCCGACCAGGCCAGGCACGCGCTGGATGACTGGCGATCACCGCGTGTCTCCGCCCACGGTTGCCCCTTGGCGGTCTTGCCGTTCAGCTCGACCTGGGCCGAGCGGGCCGGGAAGAACGTGCTGAACACGCCGATCGGCCGATTCATGAAGCCGGGCGGCATCGTCAGCACGAAGGGCTCGATGAACTCGCGCCAGGTGAGCCGCATCCGGTCGTTGCCGGCGACGACGTCCTCGCTGGCCGTCGAGCGCGCGTCGCCCGTCCGCGTGAACTTCGCCGCGGCGATCGGCAGCTTCTCGTCGGCGAACGCGGGATAAAGGAGGGTCTCGATCGTCTTCTGCAGCCAGCGGGCGACCGGTGGGTTGTCGCTGTAGATCTTCACCTGGCCGTCGATCAGCGTGCTGTGCACGAAGAGCGCGTGGCCGGCGCCGTCGGGGCACCACAGCACGCGCCAGTGACTGAAGCGGTCGGTCATCGTCTTGCCGCCGTCGGAGCTCAGGCGAATGAACGAGTTCTCGCCGGTCATGAGGACCTGATTGGGATCCACGGGAGGCGTCATGGAGTCTCCTTCCTTTCGAGGGTGCGCTGCAGCCAGGCCGCGATGTCTTCGATCTCCTGCGGGCACAGCGAATGCGCCATCGGGTACTCGTGCCACTCGACCTCGTAGCCGAGCCCGAGCAGCGTGTCGCGCGCGGCGCGGGCGCGGGCGACGGGTATCAGGTCGTCGGCGATGCCGTGGGCCATGAAGAGCGGTACGTCACGGTTGGCGGCGCTGGCCTCGGTCGCGACCGAGCGGGCCACCGGCAGGAAACACGAGAGCGCCATCACGCCGGCCAGCCGCTCGGGGTGACGGAGCCCGGTGTGGAGCGCCATCGCGCCGCCCTGGGAGAAGCCGGCCAGCACGATCGCCCGCGCCGGGACGCCGCGGGCCTTCTCGCGCGCGATGAGCTGCTCGACCCGCTCCTGCGAGGCGCGAACGCCCGCCTCGTCCTCACGCCGCTCGCCGGCGACGCCGAAGACGTCGTACCAGGCGCGCATGACGTAGCCGTTGTTGATCGTCACCGGCATCATAGGCGCGTGCGGATACACGTAGCGCACGGCCGCGCCGGGCGGCGTCACCTCACGCTCGATGCCGGCGAAGTCGTGGCCGTCGGCGCCGAGGCCGTGCATCCAGATGACGGCCGCCCGCGGCGACGGGGCGGTCTCGATCTCCAGCGTCTCGAGGAGGGCGGTCACGACCCGTCAGGAGAGCGCCGGACGGCGAGCGATCCACGGCCGCGCCGTCTCGAATGCGGCCGAGGCGCGGAGCACCGTCACGTCGTCGAAGCGGCGGCCGACGATCTGGAGCCCGATCGGCAGGCCATCCTTCGTGAAGCCGCACGGCACGGAGGCGGCGGGCTGGCCCGTCAGGTTGAAGGGGTACGTGAAGATGCTGGAGGCCTCGCGGCCGACCTTCACGCCGTCGATCTCGCCGGGATAGAGGATGCCGTGCGGGAAGGGCGGTGACGCGACCGTCGGAGTGAGGAGCAGATCATAGCGCTCGAAGAAGACCATGGCCTTGGCGCACCAGGCCAGGCGATCGACCCAGGCCTGGACGTACTTCGCCGGCGGCCACGCCAGCGACTCCTCGACGATGGCGAGCAGGCCCGCATCGATCTCCTTCTTCCGGTCGAGGTAGGGCGCGAGCCGCGCGGCGATGCCGCCGAGAAAGATCGCCCGCCACGGTTCCCACGGCGATGCCCAGGACGGATTCGTCGCCTCGACGCGGCAGCCGAGCTCGCGGAACACGCGCGCGGCCTTGGCCGTCGCGTCGCGCACCTCGGGATCGACCGCGGGGGCCAGGCCGAGAGTCTCGCTGTACGCGACGCGCAGCCCCTTGAGCGATCCCTTGAGCGCCTTCACGTAGTCCACGCGCTCGGCCGGCAGCGAATACGGATCGCGCTCGTCGGGGCCGGCGATGACGTTCAGCATCAGCGCAGCGTCCTTCACCGTGCGGGTCATCGGGCCGACGTGCGAGACGCTCCACGCCGCGCTGGCCGGATACACGGGCACGCGGCCATACGAGGCCTTGAGGCCAAAGGTGCCGGTGAAGGCCGACGGCTTGCGAATGGAGCCGCCGCCGTCGGTGCCGATGTGGAGCGGCGCCATTCCGGCGGCGAGCGCGGCTCCCGCGCCGCCCGACGAGCCGCCCGGCGTGCGCTCGGGGTTCCACGGATTGCGCGTGAGTCCGAAGATCAGGTTGTCGGTGACGCCGACCCAGCCGAAGGTGGGCGTGTTGGTCTTGCCGATCATGATGCCGCCGGCCGCTTTCATGCGCGCGACGGACGGCGCGTCCTCGGTCGGGACGTTGTCGCGATAGAGCGGCGTGCCGAACGTCGTGCGCACGCCTTTCGTGATGACGAGGTCCTTCACGCCGAAGGGCACGCCGTGCAGCGGCCCGAGGCGCACGCCCCGCCGCATCGCCGCGCGCTCGGCGGCGCGGGCCGCCTTCAACGCTGCGTCGGCGTCCACGGTCACCCACGCATTGAGCGTCTTCGTGTCGTCGATCGCGTCGAGGACGGCTTTCACGGCGTCCACCGGCGAGACCTTGCGCCGGGCAATCGCGGCGGCGAGATCGGCGGCGGGCATGAAGCGCAGATCGTCGTTGGCCATGAGCCCTCCTCGGCGGAGGGGATGCTACCACGTTCGCGCGGAGGCGTTCGCGCGAGAGGCTTCGCGCGGGGAGGCTTCAGGCGGCGCGCGGGCGAAGCTGACGGCGGATCTCGGACTCCAGATCGTCGGGAAGACACGGCTTCAGGAAATAGGCGTCGCAGGGCAGCTCGCGCTGCGTCTGCGGCGTGCCGCGCATCCCGTGGCCGGTGACCACGATCACCCTCGGTGGTGAGGGCTCGCGCTTCAGCCGGTTGCAGACCTCCCAGCCATCCATGCCGGGCATCGACAGATCGAGCACGACGACCTCGGGATGGTGGAGGGCAGCCAGCTCGAGCCCGACCAGCCCGTTGGCGGCACCGTACACCTGATAGCCGAGGAAGGAGAGATATTGAACGTAGAGTTCCCGGCTGTCCTCGACGTCGTCGACGACGAGCACGACCGGGCTCGGCGCCTCGATGGGTTCCCGCTTCGCCGGTCTGGGCAAATCTTTTCTCCGTTTCTCAGCGCCCGTACCGATATTCGGGCTCATCGGATCGCCGCCGGTTCCTGCAAGCAAATGTGATGCCGCTTACGACCTGCGCTCGAGCTGATCCAGGACGAAGGCGTAATCGAAGGCGAGATCCCGAAGCGCGTCGTAGCGCCCGGAGGGGCCGCCGTGGCCGGCCGTCATGACGGTCTTGAGCAGCAAGGGATGGCCGTCGGCGTCGAGCGTCCGCAGGCGCGCCACGTACTTGGCGGGCTCCCAGTACATGACCTGGCTGTCGTGGAGCGACGTCTTGATCAGCATCGCGGGATAGCGCCGCGCGGCCAGGTTGGTGTACGGGCAGTACGTCTTCATGTAGGCGTACTGGGCGAGGATCTTGGGGTTGCCCCACTCCTCGAACTCGCCGACCGTCAACGGCAACGACTCGTCGAGCATCGTGTTGATCACGTCCACGAACGGCACGCGCATCACGGCGGCCCGGAACAGCTCGGGCCGCATGTTGAGCACGGCGCCGATGAGCAGGCCGCCAGCGCTGCCGCCCTCGATGACGAGCCGGTCGGGGGCGGTGTCGCCGCGGGCGATCAGGTGCTCGGCGCACGCGATGAAGTCGGTGAACGTGTTGCGCTTCTCGAGCATGCGGCCGGCATCGTGCCAGCGCTTGCCGAGGTCGCCGCCGCCGCGGACGTGGGCGATGGCGAAGGTCACGCCGCGCTCGAGCAGGCTCAACCGGCTCGACGAGAAGATGACCGGGTACGGAAAGCCGTACGCGCCGTAGCCCGCGAGCAGGAGCGGGCTCGAGCCGTCGCGCGGTGTCGCCGTGGGCGCGATGAGCGAGATGGGCACGCGCGTGCCGTCGGCCGCGGTGGCGTGGATGCGCTCGGACCGGTAACGCGCGGGCTCGTAGCCGCCGAGCACCTCCGTCTGCTTGAGGAGCGTCAGCGTCCGCGCGGTCATGTCGTAATCGAACACCGAGGCCGGCGTGATCAGCGACTGATAGCGGAAGCGGTAGCGCGGCGTCACGAACTCGGCGTTCGGCTCGGCATCCACCTCGTACGTGGGCTCGGGGAACTGCACGAAGTGCGAGACGCCGGAGGCGATCTCGGTCACGCGCAGGCGGGTGAGCCCGTCGTCACGCTCCTGGGTGACGTAGTGGCCGGCGAAGACGTCGACGTCCTCGATCATCACGTCCTCGCGGTGCGCGATGAGCTCGGTCCAGTGCTCGGGCCGTGGATCGGCGACCGGCGTGCGGACGAGACGGAAGTTGCGGCGGCCCTGGCCGTTGGTCCGGATGTAGAAGACGCCGTCCCCGGGCCCGACGCCGTGATCGACGTCGTACTCGTGGTCCTTCTCCCGCTCGAGCACCGTCCGCCACGCGCCAGCCGGATCTGTCGCCGGCACGTAGCGAACCTCGGAGCTGGTGAACGAGCGCGACGCGGCGAAGAGCCAGGCGCGGCTGCGAGAGCGCCACACGTGGACGCGGAAGAGCTCGTCGGCTTCTTCGAAGATCAGGTCGTCGCTGGCGTCGCCCAGGCGGTGACGCCAGAGACGGTGCGGCCGCTTCGCCGCGTCCTCGCTGACGTAGAGCAGCGTACCCGGCCGCGCCGACCACGCCACCGTCGAGACCTTCTCGATACGATCGGGCTCCAGCTCGCCCGTCGTCAAGTTCTTCACGAACAGCGTGTACTCGCGAAAGCCGGTGTAGTCGAGCGTGTAGGCGAGCCGGTCGGCGTCGTCGTTGACGGCATAAGCGCCGAGGGCGAGGAAGGGATGGCCCACGGCCAGGGCGTTGAGATCGAGCAGGATCTCCTCGGGCTCATCCGGCCGGGCGGCCTTGCGGCAGTGGATCGGATACTGCTTGCCCTTCTCCGTGCGCGAGTAATAGAAGTGATTGCCGCGACGGTAGGGAACGGTCGCGTCGTCTTCCTTGATGCGGCCCAGGATCTCCCGGTAGAGCGCGTCCTGGAACGCTTCCATCGGCTGCATCACGGCCGCCGTGTACGCGTTCTCCGCTTCCAGGTAAGCGGTGACACGCGGATCGTCCTTGTCGCGCAGCCAGAAGTAATTGTCCTCGCGGCGGTCGCCGTGAACGACGTCGAGCCTGGGAATCTTGGGTGCGTGCGGCGGGACGGGCACGGTGGCCCTATGGTACCGTGAGCAACCAGCGTGAGGACCCTCTTGCTGGCGGTCGTCCTCGTCGCGGCCATCTCCTGCTTCCTTCGACTCGGCGCCGCACCGTTCGACGATCCCGGCGAAGGCATGCACGCCGAGATCGCCCGCGAGCTGCTCCACTCGGGCGATCCGTTCCGGCTGACGCTCAACGGTGTCGTCTACGTCGACAAGCCGCCGCTTCTCTACTGGCTGCAGGCGGGAGCGTTCACGACGTTCGGGGCGTCGGAAGCCACGGCACGCTCGGTATCGGCGGCCGCTGGCGTGGCGGCGGTCGCCGGGACGGCGTGGCTCGGCGCAAGGCTCCTCGGTGTCGCCGGCGGCTGCCTGGCCGGGGGCGCGCTGCTGACCAGCGCGCTCTTCTTCGCCTATGCGAGGTATGTGCGTCCCGATGCCCTCTTCGTCGCCGCGCTCGCGTGGGGATTTGCTCTCGCGCTCGTCGGGCTCGCCGACGGCCGCCGGCGGCTGATCGGCTGGGGCCTCGTCGCGTTCGGCATCGCCGGCCTCGCCAAGGATCCGCTCGGGGCATTCGGGCCGCCCGTCGTCATCCTGGCCGCGCTGGCGCTCGCCGGTCGGGCGTGGCCGATCGCTCGCTGGCTTCCCTGGCCGGGCCTCGCCGCGTGCCTCGTGCTCGGCGTCGGGTGGTGGGTCTTCAGCGAAGCGTCAACGGCGGGCACGCTCTGGTACACCGTCGTCGACAACAAGATCCTGAACGTCCTTGGCGCTCGCGTGTTCCCCGACGAGGACGTTCCGTTGTCGGCCGTGGAGTTCCTGACGGTGGCGCTCCTCGGCGCGCTGCCCTGGAGTCTCTCCGCCATCGTGACGATCGTCAGGCTCCTGCGGGCGCGAGCCTGGCGCCAGACCGCCGAGACGCCGTGGATCGCGCTCTCGCTCTGGACGCTGGCCATCCTCGGCATCACGGTGCTCTCGCGCTTCCGCCTCCCTCACTACGGCCTGCCCGTCTACCCCGCGCTGGCGCTCCTCGCGGCGCGCGCGTGGCGTGAACCGGACACGCGCTGGCTCGGCCTGATCCACGCCGCGCTCCTGGGCGGGCTGTCGGTCGTCGGCGCCGTCCTGGCGCGAAGCGACGGCCGTGCCTTCATGGATGCGGTGATCGGAGCGACCGACGTGGCGACGCGCAAGACGCGACTCGCGGGCGAGACGGATCCGTTTCCTGGATGGGAGATAGTGCAGCCGCTCGTCGCCCACGCCTCGCTCGTCTTCGGCTTCGCCACCGTGGCGCTGCTCATCGCGCTGGCGCTTCGCGTCCGCGTGCGGACGTCGATGCTGGCGCCCGGCGTGGTGGCGCTCGCGATGCTCGCGATCATGCCCGACGTCGCCACCGCGCTCGGAGCGATGTCCACGTATCGAAGCGCGCGAGCGGTAGCGACGGTCGTGGCCTCGCGGCTCGGACCGGGTGACGTCCTGGCTCACGAGGGCCCGATCGAGCAGTCAGGCGCGCTCGAGTGGTACTCGGGGCGGCGGCCGGCAATCGTCGACGGTCGGCGCAGCGTGCTCGCCTTTGGCGCGACGCGGCCTGAGGGCGCGAGGCTCTTCTGGACCGCGGCCGATCTCGAGCGCGCGTGGCGCGAGCAGCGCGTGTGGATCGTGACGACGCGCTCGCCCGAGCACAGCCTGGCCGCTCGCTTGCCCGACGCGCGTCTGATCGGAACCTTCGGCGGGCGCTGGCTCTACGGCCCGCCCCAGGCGCGCTGACGAATCAGCAGCCGAGACGGTCGGCCAGGTCGTTGAAGTCCTTGGCGAGGACGTCCCACGCGCGGCTCGGCGTCACGTCCTTCGCCTGGCCCGGGCCGTATTCCGTCGGCCGCGGGACGAACGCGTTGTGGAACCCCAGCGCGTTCGCCGCCTCGTGGTCGCTGTTGTGAGCGGCCACCATCATGCATTCGTCGGGCCGCAGCCCGAGGAGCTCCGCCGATCTCAGATACGCCTCGGGTTGAGGCTTGTACGCGCGCGCGACCTCGGCGCCGAGGATGACGTCCCACGGGAGCCCGGCGCGCTTGGCCATGTTCACCATGAGCGCGACGTTGCCGTTCGACAGCGTCGCGAGGATGTACTTCCGCTTGAGCCGGGTGAGCCCGGCGACGACATCAGGCCACGGATCGAGCCGGTGCCACACGCGGTTCAGGTGATCGATCTCGGGCTCGCTGAGCCCGGTGATCGAGAAGTCGCGAAGCACGCGGTCGAGGTTCATGCGGTGCAGGTCGTCGAGCTTGGTCCAGGGCCGCCGGCCGCTCCTGACCTCCTGCATCATCGGCTGGTAGAGCGCGCGCCAGGCGTCGGCGAACTTCGCCCAGTCCACCCCGTGGATGTTCTTGCTACGGGCCAGCGCTTCGCCTTCGCGCGTGATGCTCCCGCGCCAGTCCACCACCGTTCCGAACACGTCGAACGTCAGCGCCTTGACCTGATCGAGCATGACGACCTCCTAGGCTCGCCTCGCGACGGGTCGCTCGCCTCGCACGATTTCGAATTCACGGGCTCGCCTCGCGACAGCCGGGGCCCAGCCCGCTCGGCTCGCACGATTTCGCATTCACAGGCTCGCCTCGCGACGGGGCGCTCGGCTCGCACTACCACGTCTCCCAGTGGACGAGCGTGTCGAGCGGTAAGCGACGGCGCGCGACGCTGGGTGGGGCGGCTGCGTGGCCCGGATCGACGTAGCCGAAGCCGATCACGCGGTTGATGACGACGCCGGCGGGAATCCCGAGCAGCTTCCCGAGGTCGGCCTCGGGGAGATGGGCGGGACAGGAGCCGATACCGTCGTTCCAGGCGGCGACCATCATGTTCTGGGCGCAGCGGCCGGCGTCGAACTCATGCGGCTGGGTCTGCGCGATGACGACGACGGCGGCGGCATCGGCCAGCCAGCGAGCGAAGCGGCTGAGCCCGGCCAGCGCGCGCAAGCGCTCGCGGTCGCGCACAACGACCAGCCGGTTGGGCTCGCTGTTCTTCGAGCTGCCCGTCATCCGTCCTGCCTGGAGGATCCGGCGCAGCGACTCGTCGGGCAGCGGCTTGGGGAGAAAGGCGCGCTGGTCGCGCTTGTCCACCACGGCGCGGTAGGCATCCATGGCGGCCGAGGGTACCATGCCGCCCGATGCCCGAGCTGCCCGACGTCGAAGCCTACCTCCACGCGCTGGCGCCTCGCGTCGTCGGGGTGCGTCTCGAGCGCGTGAAGCTGCTCCATCCCTTCGTCCTGCGCTCGGTGGAGCCGCCGCTTGGCACCGCGAACGGGCGCAAGGTCACGGGCGTCCGGCGCGTCGGCAAGCGGATCGTCCTTGCGCTCGAGGGCGATCTCTTCCTCGTGATCCATCTGATGATCGCCGGGCGTCTGCACTGGAAAGCGCCGGGCGCGCGAGGCGCCGGCAAGCAGGGGCTGGCCGCATTCGAGCTCGAGAGCGGAACGCTCGTGCTGACCGAGGCCGGCACCAAGCGCCGGGCGGCGATCCACCTCGTGCAGGGTGAATGGGCGCTGGGCGAGCACGATGCGGGCGGGATCGACGTGTTCGCCGCCGACCCCGCGGCGTTCCGGGCCGCGCTCGAGAACGAGAACCACACGCTCAAGCGCGCGCTGACCGATCCACGGCTGCTGAGCGGCATCGGCAACGCCTACTCCGACGAGATCCTGCACCGCGCCCGACTCTCGCCCGTGAAGCAGACGCGACAGCTCGACGAGGCGGAGTGGATGCGCCTCTACGGTGCGACACGCGCCGTGCTCACCGAGTGGGTCGAGCGCCTGCGCCAGGAGGCCGGTGAGGATTTTCCCGAAGGCGTGACCGCGTTCCGCCCCGACATGGCCGTTCACGGCCGCTACGGCAAGCCCTGTCCCGTGTGCGGCGCCCCCGTGCAGCGGATCGTCTACGCGGAGAACGAGACGAACTACTGCCCGCGCTGCCAGACGGGCGGCAAGCTGCTGGCGGATCGCTCACTCTCCCGGCTCCTCCACGACGACTGGCCGCGCACGCTGGAAGAGCTGGAAGAGCGCCGTCGCCAGTGATCGTCGAGATGCTCGCGTGCGATGGCTTCGTTGGCCGGGTCCAGCCACTTCACCTGGCTCCCTCGCGCGCGGGCGGCGATCAGGTGGGGAAGGTCGACGGCGCCCGACTCGTCGTGGTGCGGCAGATGGCGGACCTTCCGGCTGTCCGGCGCGATCTCGACCACGGCGAACGCGGAGTCCGGCAGCGCGTGGATGCGTGCGCGCGACCACGGCTCGGCGGCGGCCAGGCCGGGGACAAGGACGATCGCGAGAGCGAGCGCTCCGGTCGCTCGAGTCATCACGGATCACCTCCACCCGCAGTATCGCGAGCCGCCGGCAGATCGCAATGCCGAGAAATCGATACGGCGGTAGACTCGGGGCCCTGATGCCCGTCACCCGGTTCGACATCCGCCTGCGCCGTCCCCTCGCCGACGGCCACGCCTTCGGCAGCGTGGGAGCCTACGAGGAGTTGAAGGGCCGGCTCCACTTCGCGGTCGATCCTCAGCATCCGGCCAACCAGCGCATCACCGACGTCGGGCTGGCGCCACGCAACGCCGCCGGCCGCGTCGAGTTCGCGGCGGACGTCTCGATTCTCGTCCCCGTCGATCGCCGCCGGGCCAGTGGCCGGCTCGTCCTCGACGTGGTGAATCGCGGCAACACGGTGACGGTCCCCAACTTCAACCGCGCCACGCGTCCCGTGTTCGGGGCCGCGTCCGATCCCGACCCGGCCATCGACGTCGGCGACGGGTTCCTGATGCGCCACGGCTTCGTCGTGGCCTCGTGTGGCTGGCAGGACGACGTGCCGCGCCTGCCCGGCCTCCTGCGTCTCGAAGTTCCCGAAGCGCTCGGCCCCCGGGGCCAGCGACTGACCGGGCGCATCTACACGCAGATGCAAGCCTCGCGCGACGTCCCCGACTTTCTGATCTCCGACCGCGGTCATCTGCCTCACCCCGCCGCCGACCTCGACGAGCGCGACGCGGTGCTCATCGTTCGCGATCAACCGGACGCGGACGCCCAGACGATTCCGCGCGACCGCTGGCGCTTCGCGCGGGTCGTGGACGGCCGCGTCGTGCCCGATCCGAATCACGTCCACCTGGACGGTGGCTTCACGAAGGGCCGCCTCTACCAGATCGTGTACACGGCCATCGGCGCGCCGGTGCACGGGCTCGGCATGGCGGCGCTGCGCGACTGCGTGTCGTGGCTCAAGCACGGTGGCGCGGGCGACGGCCATCCGGCTCCGGGCGTGATCCAGCACGCCTACGCCTACGGGCGTTCCCAGACCGGCCGCGTGCTGCGCACGATGATCTGGGAGGACCTCGTCCTCGACGAGCAGGGACGCGAGGTGCTCGACGGCGTGATCGCCAACGTCGCCGGCGGCATGCGCGGTGAGTTCAACCAGCGCTTCGGCCAGAACTCGAAGGACCGGCCGTTCATGATGTCGCACCTCTTCCCGTTCACCGACCTACCCGAGGCCGATCCGATGACGGACGCGCGCGGCGCGCTCCACCATCGCCTCGACGCGCGCCGCAGCGGGCTCAAGGTGATGTACACGAACACGTCGTCCGAGTATCACCGCGGCGACGCGTCGCTGATCCACACCGATCCCGACGGCAAGAGCGACGTGCTCCACGGTCAGAACGTGCGCGTCTACCACTTCGTGGGTACCGAGCACGGCCTGGGCGTCTGGCCGCCGACCGATTCTCAGCCGGCGGCGGCCGATCCCACCGGCACGCTCGATCGCTCGCAGAGCGTCCGCAACGTCATCAACTACGCGCCGCTGCTCCGGGCGTGCCTGATGAACCTCGACCGCTGGGTGCGCGACGGCGTCGCGCCGCCGCCGAGCCGCCATCCGCGCCTCGACAACGGGACCGCGGTGCCGCCGCAAACCTTGGCCGCGGTCTTCGACCGCATCCCGGGCGCGAGCTACCCGCGCCACCACGCGATGCCGCGCCGGCTCGATTTCTCGACCCTGCCGCCGAAGCACGGCCCCGGGTGGGGCTCGCGCGTGGCGGCCGTGGACGACGACGGCAACGAGCGCGGAGGCATCGTGCTCCCCGAGATCGCCGTCCCGCTCGCGGCCTTCACGGGATGGAACCTCCGCCATCCCGAGATCGGTGGCGCCGAGCAGCGGCTGGCCTTCGCCGGCTCCACGCTGCCGTTCGCCAAGACGCGGCGCGAGCGCGAGACGAGCGGCGATCCCCGGCCGTCGATCGAAGAGCGCTACCGCTCCCGCGAGGAATATCTGGCTCGCGTGCGCTCCGCCGCCGGCGGCCTCGTGGGCGAGCGCTATCTGCTCGAGGACGACGTCGAGGTCTGCCTCGCGGCCGCGGGCCGACTGTGGGATTGGCTGGCCGCCGTCTGATATCGTAGGGCGCCCTCGCGGGCAGGAGGGATGCCCATGATCGAAGCATCGCTGACGCGCCGCCAGCTCCTCGCCGGCAGCCTCGCCGCCGCTCTCACCCCCACGCTGGCCCGTGCCGCCGCCAGGCCGGTGACCGTCGGCTTCATCTATGTGGGCCCGAAGAACGACTACGGCTGGAATCAGTCGCACGCCGTCGCCGCCAAGAAGGTCGCCCAGCTCGAGGGCGTGAAGATCATCGAGCAAGAGAACGTGCCGGAGACGGTCGAGGCCGAGAAGGTGATGGAGGCGATGATCCGCCAGGACACCGCCAAGGTCGTTTTCGCCACGTCGTTCGGCTACTGGCCGTCGGTGCTGAAAGTCGCGCCGAAATATCCGGACGTCCTGTTCACCCACATCGGCGCCTTGTGGAAGGACGGTAATCCTAAGAACACGATCGGCTATCGCGGCTACATGGAAGAACCACACTATCTGTGCGGCGTGGCCGCCGGCTCCATGACGAAGACGGGGAAGATCGGGTTCATCGGCAGCAAGCCCGTCTACTTCATCTTCAACAACGCCAACGGCTTCGTCCTCGGTGCGCGTGCCGTGAATCCCGCCATCACCTGCCAGGTCGTCATCACCGGTGACTGGAACAACCCGGTGCGCGAGGCGGAGGTCACCAACAGTCTCATCGATCAGGGCGTGGACGTCATCGTCGCCAACGTCGACTCGGCCAAGGTCGTCATCGAGAACGCCGAGCGCCGCGGGATCTACTCGTGCGGCTATCACACCGACGTCTCCGAGCTGGCGCCCAAGGGCTTCCTGACCGGCGCCGAGTGGAACTGGGCGGCCGGTACGCGCTTCGTCAAGGCGTGGCAGGACGGAACGAGCTACCCGAACCTGCTACGCGGCGGCTTCAAGCAGGACATGGTCGCGCTGAGCCCGTTCGGCCGGGCGGTGACTCCGGAGCTCAGGACGAAGATCCTCGCGATGAAGCAGGGCTTCGTCGACGACTCGCTCAAGCTCTACAAAGGCCCCTTGAAGGACAACGAGGGCAACGTCATCCTCAAAGAGGGTGAGGTCATCGCCAACGACGACAACAAGTTCAAGCTGGCGGTGAACTTCCTGGTCGAGGGCGCCGTCGGCAAGACCGGCCTCAAGAAGTAACCGCGTGCGGGGCGCGGCGTGGGCGGAGACGGCGGCCATCTCGGCCGCCGCCCTGCTGGCCGCCCTCGGGGTCTTCGGCGGTTTCGTCGCGCTCCGCGGCCTGAACCCGCTCGACGTTTACGCGGCCCTCGTCGCCGGCGGCTTCGGCTCCTGGTTCTCGCTCGAAGAGACGCTGACCCAGGCCGCGCCGATCATGCTCACCGCGCTCTGCACGGCGCTGCCCGCGCGCGCGGGATTGCTGGTGATCGGCGGCGAGGGCGCGCTGGTCGTCGGGGGCGTGGCGACCGTGCTCGCCGGCGTCAACCTCGGTGGATTGCCGCCACCGCTCGCGGTCGCGCTGATGTGCCTGGCCGGTGCTCTCGGTGGCGGCCTCTGGGTCGGAGTGGCCGGCGCGCTCAGGCACTGGCGCGGCGTCAACGAGACGATCGCGACGCTGCTCCTGAACTACATCGCCATCGCCGTGATGAACCACCTCGTCGCCGGGCCCATCCGCGATTTCGGCCAGGTGCTCAAGCCCGCGTCGTGGGCCATCGGCGAGCGCCTGATGATCGGCACGATCCCGGCCACCGGCATCCACTGGGGCCTCGTCTTCGGCGTCGTCGCGTGCGTGGTCACGTGGGTGCTCATGCGACACACGATCGTTGGCTTCGCCGTCGACGTCGTCGGCGGCAACGTCCGCGCCGCCCAGATGGTCGGCCTGCCGATCGGCGCCATCGTCCTCGCCACCACCGTGCTCGGCGGGGCCGCGGCTGGATTGGCGGGCGCCATCGAAGTCGTCGCCGTCCACGGGTTCGCCAGCTCCTCGCTCGTCGTCGGCTACGGTTACGCCGGGATCCTCGTCGCGTTCCTCGCGCGTCAGAATCCGCTGGCGGTCATCGCGGTCGCCGTCCTGCTGGGCGGGATCACCGCGAGCGGCGGGCTCCTGCAGCGGCGCTTCGGTCTTCCTGACGCTGCCACGCTGGTCCTTGAAGGCCTTCTCTTCATCGCGCTGCTCGCCGCCAACACGCTCTACGGTCGCTTTCGACGCTCATCGGGAGACTGAATGACCGCAAACAGTGATCGCGGCGGGGCGCGGGCGTGGCGACAGCCCGGGTGCCCGCGCCCTGTTCAATGACCCCAGAGCTCGGCGCCTGGGGAGCGATGATCGCCGTCGTCGGAGGCGCCATCCGTGTCTCGACGCCGTACCTCTACGTGAGCCTCGGCGAGACGCTGACCGAGAAGAGCGGACGTGTGAACCTCGGGCTCGAAGGCACGCTGGTGATGGGAGCCATGAGCGGGTACGCGATCGCGTACCTCACGGGCTCGCCGTGGCTCGGCGTGCTCGTCGCTGGTGCGATCGGCGCGGGATTCGGGCTGCTGCATGCCGTGGTCTGCAGCCTGCCGAGGGTGAACGACATCGCGGTGGGCATCGCGCTGTTCCTCTTCGGGACCGGGCTCGCGTTCTTCCTCGGCAAGCCCTACATCCAGCCGTCGGCGCCGCGACTGCCTCATCTGGCGCTCGGCTGGTGGAGCTCGTCTCCTCAGATCAGGGTCGCGCTCGAGATCAACGCGCTGTTCGTCGCCGGCATCGTGCTGGCGCTCGCCCTCCGCTTCATCCTGGCCAGCACGCGCTGGGGCCTGGTCGTGCGGACTGTCGGGGACAACGCCGACGCCGCCCGCGCGCTCGGCTACTCGCTGCGCGGCGTGCGCACGCTGGCGACGATGGCCGGCGGCTTCCTCGCCGGTGTGGGCGGATCGTTTCTCTCGCTCTACTATCCCGGGACGTGGAACGAGGGCCTCTCGAGCGGCCAGGGGCTGATGGCCATCGCGCTCGTCATCTTCGCCCGCTGGAACCCGATCCACTGCTTCTGGGTGTCGCTGCTCTTCGGCGCCGCCACGGCGCTCGGTCCGGCGCTCCAGTCGATCGGGTACACGTCGAATTACTACCTGTTCAACGCGGCGCCTTACGTCCTGACCCTCGGGCTCCTCGTCTGGAGCTCGTCGCCGCGTCACGCGCTCCTCGGCGCTCCCAGCGAGCTGACGATCAGCAAATGAGCGAGCCGACGCCGCCCCTCGTCGACGTGCGCGGGATGACGAAGCGCTTCGGAGCGCTGACCGCGCTCGATGACGTCTCGCTCCGGCTCGCGCCGGGTGCCTTCCACGCGATCCTCGGCGAGAACGGGGCGGGGAAGAGCACGCTCGTGAAGTGCATGATGGGCTACCACCGCCCCGACGCCGGCCACGTGCTGGTCGATGGCCAGGAGCACCACGTCGCCGGGCCGCGCGACGCTCACCGCCTCGGGTTCGGCATGGTGTACCAGCATTTCACGCTGGTGCCGAGCATGACCGTGGCCGAGAACCTCGTCCTCGGCAAGGACGATCTGCCCGCCGTGATCCGCTGGGACGTCGAGCGTGAGTCGATGAAGGCGTTCCTGAGCCGAATGCCGTTTCGGGTCGACCTCGATCGAACGGTCGGCGCGCTGGCCGCGGGCGAGAAGCAGAAGATCGAGATCCTCAAGCAGCTCTTCCTCGGGCGGCGCGTCTTGATCCTCGACGAGCCGACGAGCGTGCTGACGCCCGACGAGGCGGACCAGGTCCTCGGCGTGCTGGGCGAGATGTCGCGCGACGGCCGGGTGACGGTGGTGCTGATCACCCACAAATTCCGCGAGGTCGAAGCGTTCGCCCGGGAGGTGACGGTGCTGCGGGCCGGTCGGCGCATCGGCGGTGGAGCGGTGACGGACCTCACGCGCGCCGACCTCGTGGCGATGATGATCGGCGCCGCCGGTCTTCCCGAGCCGGCGCCGCGCGCGGCGCTCGCGCCATCGCCGGCGATGCTCGGGCTCGAGGGCCTCACGGTGCTCGACGACCGGGGCCTGACCGCGGTTCGAGAGGTGTCGCTCGCGGTCGGCGCGGGGGAGATTCTGGGCGTGGCCGGTGTGTCGGGCAACGGTCAACGCGAGCTGGTGGAAGCTCTGGCTGGCCAGCGCCGCCCCGAGTCCGGCATCGTGCGCGTGGCCGGTGCAGCCTATCGTCCGACGCGGGGACAGATACGTCGTCGGGGCGTCTTCGTCCTTCCCGAAGAGCCCTCGCGCAACGCGTGCGTGAGACAGATGACCGTGGCCGAGAACCTCGCGCTCAGGAGCTTCGACCGGCCGCCCATCGCGCTGGCCGGCGGCTTCCTGAGCCGGCAGCAGTTACGCGCTCAGGGCCGTGAGCTGATCGAGCGCTTCAAGATCCGCGCGGCGGGGCCGGACGCGCGCCTGGACACGCTCTCGGGCGGCAACGTGCAGCGGACCGTGCTGGCCCGCGAATTGTCGGAGTCGCCGAAGGTGCTCGTCGCCCAGAACCCGTGCGCGGGCCTCGACGTGGCCGCCACCGCCGAGATCCGGGGGCGTATCATGGCGGCGCGAAACGCAGGGGCCGCCGTGCTGCTCCTGAGCGAAGACCTCGACGAGCTGATGGAGCTCGCCGATCGCATCGTGGTGATGTTCGAAGGCCGGCTGGTGTACGAGACGGCGCGCGCGGCCGCCGATCCGCACGTCATCGGCCATTCCATGGCGAGTCACCTATGACGACAGCGACGACCGTCATCCGCGGTGGGACCCTGCTCGAGCCAGCCGGCCTGCGGGCGCGGCCCGCCGATATCCTGATCGAAGGCGACACGATCCGCGAGATCGGCGCGCCCGGCCTCCGGGCGCCCGAGGGGACACGGCAGATCGACGCTCGCGATCGGCTGCTCATCCCCGGCCTGATCAACGCGCACACGCATTCGCACGGCGCGCTCGCGCGCGGCATCGTGCCCGACGCGATCCCACTCGAGATCCTGCTCGGCTACGCGGCCGCCGTGAACGGAAACCGCACGCTGGAGGACAAGCGCCTCTCGGCCCAGCTCTCGGCGATCGAGCTCGTGCGCAAGGGCTGCACCGCGTGCTTCGACATGTTCACGGAGTTCCCGGCGCCGACGGTGGAGGGCGTGCACGCGGTGGCGCGCGCCTACCAGCAGGTCGGCGTGCGCGCGGTGGTCGCGCCGATGATGGCCGACCTGACGCTGTGGCAGGCGCTGCCCGGCTTGCTGGCGTCGCTCCCCGACGCGGTTCGCCGTCAGGTCGAGGGCCTGCGCGCGGCGCCGGGCCAGGCGAGCGCGACGACGTGCCGCGACATTCTCAAAGCGTGGCCGATCGATCGCAGCGAGGTCGCGCCCGGGATCGGCCCCACCATCCCGCTGCACTGCAGCGACGGCTTTCTCGGCGCCTGTCGCGATCTCGCCCGCGAGTTCGACGTTCCGCTCCAGATGCACCTGGCCGAGTCGCGTGGCCAGGCCGTCCTCGGCATCGAGAAGTATGGTACGTCGCTGACCGCGCACCTCGATGCCCTCGGCGTCGTCGGCCCTCGCTTCAGCGGCGCCCACGGTGTCTGGCTCGAGGACGACGACGTCCGACGGCTCGCGGGGGCGGGGGCGAGCATCGCCCACAACCCGATGTCCAACTTGCGGCTCGGCTCCGGCGTGGCGCGCGTGCGCGCGATGCTCGCGGCGGGGCTCCGCGTGGGCCTGGGGACGGACTCGGCCAGCTCGTCGGACACGCAGAACATGTTCGAAGCGATGCGGCTCTGCGCGTATCTCTCGCGGGTCCAGACGTTCGACTACCGCGAGTGGATCACCGCCGGCGAAGCCTTCACGCTCGCCACCGAAGGCAGCGCCCGCGTGCTGGGGATGGATCGGATCGGCCGGCTCCTGCCGGGCTTCAAGGCCGACGTGGTGTTCCTCGATCTGTCCCGCACGGGCTGGGTCCCGCTGAACGATGCGCTGCTCCAGCTCGTCAACACGGAGAGCGGCGCGGCCGTGGACAGCGTGATGGTGGGGGGCCGGCTCGTCCTCGAGCACGGACGGCTCTTGACGGTCGACGAGGCGAAGATTCGCGCCGAGGCCGAGCGCACGGCCGAGCGCCTCAGGGCCGTCAACGCCGAAAGCTACGCGTCAGCGCGCGCGCTCGCCGAGCACGTCGGCGCGTTCTGCCTGCGCGTGACCGGTCACGAGGGGCGCAAGTGAGCGGTCGGCACGACCCAGAAGTAGATGTAGTGAGTCCGAGAATCCACGGTGATTCGGATGGAGCGCTGGGGCACCCAGGAGCCCATGTCGTAGTTGTGTGAGACGACCCGCGTGCCCGGGGCGAGCTCGGTCAGGAGCCTGGGGCGGAGCCGGAGGTTGAGCTCGGGGAGCAGGTAAAGCGTCACCACGGTCGCCTGGGCGAAGTCGGCCACGAAGATGTCACCGTGCACGAAGCGCACGAGGTGCGTCACGCCCGCCTGGCGCGCGTTCTCGTTGGCCACCTCGATCAGCGCCGGATCGATCTCGATGCCGACGCCGCGCGTTCCAAACTTCCGGGCCGCCGCGATGACGATGCGCCCGTCGCCCGAGCCCAGGTCGTAGAGCAGATCGTTCGGGCCGACACTCGCGATCTGCAGCATCTCCTCGATCACGCGGTCGGGCGTCACGACGTATGGCACGTCGGGAAGCCGCCGTCCTGGCGCGCATCCTCCGGCCGCTGTCGTGCCCAGCAGGATCACGGCGACCGTGAGCAGCCACCTGCGGTGAAGCGTCATGGGGTGATCCTCACGTGGCGGGCGCTCACGACGAGCCGTCAGCGCGCGGCCGGCCGGTTGGCGAGGCCGATGCTGCGGCCGACCTGCGACGGGCGCGGCATCGCGTCGTGGACCGCCTGGATCGACGCCAGACGCTCGCGGGCCGTCGGGGCCATCGGCGCGGCCCGGCGCGTGGCCTGGCTCACGTGGAGCGACATCAGCTCGTTGGTCGCCGCCAGATAGCCGGCCGTCGCGTGGTGCATCTCGTGGAAGTAGTGGATGCGCTTGTCGTCGTGACCGAGCAGCAGGGTCGTGAAGCGGAGCTGATCGCCGGCGAGGACTTCCCGGTGGTACGTGACGTGGGCTTCGAGGCAGAACGTGGTCACGCCGGCCGCGCGTCGATGAGCGTCGTCGAGGCCGACCCAGCGGAAGAACGCGTCGGTCGCGTAGTCGAAGACAACCAGGTAGTAGCCGACGTTCATGTGGCCGTTGTTATCGATCCATTCCGGGCGGACGACGTCGCGATAGACGTCGAGCGGCGCGGCGAGCGTCACCGGCGGTCGGGCTTCTTGCTCGCCGGGGCTCCGCTCAGCGACGCCAACACGTCGAACAGGATGCCGAAGTCGAAGTGGCCGAGGCCCAGGCCGCGCGCCATCGTCAGCCATTCCTGAACCAGGGCCGTCGTGGGCAACGGCACGCCGACGGCGCGGCCTTGCTCGAGGGCGAGCTGCAGGTCCTTCTGGATCATCGGTACCGGAAACCACGCGTCGGTCGGCATCTTGCCGATGACGAACGGCCCGCGATACTTCACCATCGGTGACGCGATGACGGACTTGAGCAGCGCCTCCACCGCCGTCTCACGCGGGATCCCCGACTTCTCGGCGAGCAGCACCGCTTCGCTGAACGCCAGCATCTGGACGGCGAGCCCGAGATTGGTCGCGACCTTCATCGCCTTGGCGAGCCCGAGCGGGCCGACGTGCGTGATCCCGCCCGGCCCCATGGTCAGCAGATACGGCCGGACACGCTCGAGGGCGGCGGCGTCACCGCCGACGGCGATCGAGGCCTGACCCTGCTCGACGGTGATCGTGCTGCCGGAGACGGGGGCGTCGAGCATCGTCGCGCCCCGGCGGGCCACGGCGTCGCCGATCTCGCGCGTGAGCGCCGGGCTCACCGTGCTCATCTCCACGTACGTCGTGCCTGGTCCGAGCGCGCCGACGATGCCGTCCGGAGCCAGAGCCACCGCGCGGAGCGCGGCGTCGTCGGTTACCATGCTGAAGACCGCCTCGGTGGAGGCCGCGACGGCCCCGGGCGTTTTCTCGAGCCGGAGCCCGGCGGTGACGAGATCGCGCGCTTTCTCTGGTGTCCGGTTGTAGCCGACGACCGTGTGGCCCGCGGCGAGCAAGCGACGGGCCAGGCGGCTTCCCATCGCGCCGAGACCGACGAACCCCAGTGTTGCCATCACCGTCTCCGACCTTTGCGAGCGCTCGGCTTGCGCGTCGCCCGCCGGCGGCGGGGCATCTGCACTGCGTCATCAACGATCGCGATGGCGCTGATCTCGAGCTTGCAGCGCGCATGCGTGGCCAGGCGCGAAACTTCGACCGTGGTCGTCGTCGGCAGATGGTCGCCGAGGTACTGAGCCCAGACGCGGTTCATGTCATCCTGCTCCGCCACGTTCGTCACGTAACGCGTCGCCGACACGAGATCGCCGAGCGTGCAGCCGGCGGCCTCCAGCGTCTTCTTGACGTTTTCCATCGCCAGCGTCGCCTGTTCGCGCATCGTGGCCGGCAGGTCGAACTCCTCGTCGCGATGTGGATGACTGTGATACACGGGCGCCGCGGTCACGCCTGACAAAAAGACCAGATGGCCCCGGCGGACGACGATGCCGGGAGCATACGGCATGACGACGTCGGTCCGGCGATCGGCATGATGGACCACGCTGACGGCTTTCGCCATGGTCTCCTCTGGGCTTGGCGCGCCGCATCGTACCACGCGCGGATAACCTTTCTCTCCAACCCTGGGAAGATTGTTGCCCTGTGCGCGAGTCGGTGACGTCAGAGATGTTGCACATGGCGTGGGCTTCGTTGCCAACAGGCCGGGCACAGTTGTTGCTGCCCTCGTGCGACGCTATGAGCGCCAACCGACCTGACCCCTGGGCCATCATCCTTGCCGGTGGTGACGGCCTTCGTCTCCGCTCGTTGACTCAGAAGATCGCTGGTGATCTTCGTCCCAAACAATTCTGCGCGCTGGTCGACGGCGAGACCATGTTCGATTGCACGCGCCGTCGCGCGGGGCTGCTGATCAGGCCAGATCGCCAGGTCGCCGTCGTGACGCAAGAGCATCGCGAGTACTTCGGTCCGCTCTCGTCGGATCTCGCGCCCGGCTGCCTGGTCGTTCAGCCGAGCAATCAGGGCACGCTGGCCGGCATCGTGTATTCCTTGATGCGCATCGAGCACCTGGCCGGCGACGTGCCGATCGCCATCCTGCCGTCCGACCACGATGTGATCGACGATCGAGCGTTCATGACGTACGTCGAGAGCGCGGTGGACCTCGTGCGCGCGCTGCCCGATCGCGTCGTGCTCCTCGGCATCGAGGCCGAGACGCCAGAGACCGAGTACGGCTGGGTCGAGCCGTCGCGGCTGCCGTTGCCGGTCGACGGCCCGCCCGTGTTTCCGGTCCGGCGATTCTGGGAGAAGCCGTCGCCGACGCTGGCGCGCCTGCTCCTCGAGCGCCGTTGCCTCTGGAACAGCTTCGTGATGGTCGGCTGGACCAGCGCGTTCATGGACTGCATCAATGCGACGGTGCCCGAAGCCCTCGTCACCTTCTCACCACTCCGCCGGGCGCTCGGCACCCCGGACGAAGAGGCCGTTGCCTCGTTGGTCTACGCTAATCTGGCTCCGCTGAGCTTCTCGGCCCGCGTGCTGGTCCGCGTGCCCGACCGACTCCTCGCCGTCAGGGTGAAGGACGTCGGCTGGAGCGACTGGGGGCATCCGGCGCGGGTGATGGCGGCGCTGCGCCGTACCGGCCGGCAGCCCACCTGGCTCGAGCCCGACGGGCTGGCCTCGACCGCCTGATCAACCTGATTCCGGAGGGCCAGCACTGTACACTTGGGCCGATGGCCGTCATTCTGGTCGTCGAGGATGACACCGACACGCGCCAGGCCCTTGGCGAGTACCTGACCGCGCTGTTCCCCGACGCTCGCGTCCTGATGACCGAGTCCGGGGAGAATGGCCTCGAGCTCGCCGTTCGTACCCGACCGACCGTCGTCCTGCTCGATCTCCGCCTGCGAGGCATCCACGGCTTCGAGTTCGCCACCCGCCTGCGCCAGTATCCCGTCGCCGCGGGCGTGCCCATCGTCGCGTTGACCGGCGACATGAGCCCGGCTACCTTACTCAAGGCCGAGGAGGCCGGATTCGCCGCCTTCCTCCGTAAGCCCGCCGACATGGACCGTCTGGAGACGGTGCTGCGGCCGCTGCTCGAGGGCAGAGCCTCGGCGTAATCCCAGTAGCACAAGGAGACGGCTGTCGAATCGTTGAGGGGACGTGTGGGCGTCGTCACCGGCGGCGCCAGCGGCATCGGTCGTGCTCTGGCCGAGGGCCTCGCTGCGGAAGGCGCCGCCGTCGTCGTGGCCGACGTCGACGAGGCCGGCCTCGCCGAGACCGTCAAGCGAATCGAGGCGCGGGGCGGACGCGCGCTCGCCGTCCGTACCGACGTGAGCGACCGGGCCCAGGTGCAGGCGCTCGCCGACCGCGCCTTCTCGGCGCTCGGCCGTGTCCACGTCCTCTGCAACAACGCCGGCGTGGCGATCTGGGGTGGGCTCGAGACGGCCACCCACCGGGACTGGGAGTGGACGCTCGGCGTCAACCTCTGGGGCGTGATTCACGGGCTCGAGGCCTTCCTGCCGCGGATGATCGCCCAGCGCGACGGTGGCCACGTCGTCAACACGGCGTCGATGGCCGGACTCATCGCCTCCCAGGGGCTGGGTGTCTACAACACGTCGAAGTACGCGGTGGTCGGGCTCTCCGAGACGCTCGCCAAGGATCTCCGGCCCTACGGCATCGGCGTGTCGGTGCTCTGCCCGATGGGTGTGGCCACCCAGATCCGCGCGAGTGAGCGGAATCGACCGGCCACGCTGCGCAACGAGAAGCCCGCCTCCACGCCCGTCGATCTGATCGGCCGCACACTCGATCCGGACACGGTCGCGGCGATGACGATCGCGGCCATCAAGGACAATCGGCTGTACGTCATCACTCATGAGGAGGGCCTCGAGCCGTTGCGTCGGCGCTTCCAGCGACTCGAGCAGGCCGTCCTCGCCCGAAAGCCCTAGCCACGCCACGCTGGATCTCGACCGCGGCCGATCTCGAGGAGATGGTGCGCCATCTCGCCGGGCTCGACGAGATCGCGCTCGACACCGAAGGCGACAGCCTCCATCACTATCCGGAGCGGCTGGCGCTGATCCAGATCGCCGATCGCGCTGACCAGGCGTGGCTCGTGGATCCCCTGGCGCTCGCCGATCTCGAGCCGCTCGGCAAGCTGGTCGGCGGCGAGCGGCCGCAGGTGGTCCTGCACGCCGGCGACAACGACCTCGTCCACCTCAAGCGCCGCTACGGGTTCACGTTCGGCGCCATCTTCGACACGTCGCTGGCGGCGCGCTTCCTGGGCGCCCGTGCCCTCGGCCTCGACGTCTTGCTGCGCGAGTATCTCGGCGTCGAGCTGCCACCCTCGCGCCAGAAAGACGACTGGTCGGTGCGTCCGCTGACCGAAGCCCAAGAACGCTACGCGGCCGCCGACGTGTTGCACCTGCTGGCGCTGAAGGCCCGTCTGGTGGAGCCGCTCCGCGCCGCCGGACGCTTGCACTGGGTGGAGGAAGAGTGCGCCGCGCTCGCAGCCGAGGAGGTGGCCGAGCGTCCGGCCGACCCCGACGCGTTCTTCCGGCTCAAGGGCGCGCGCGATCTCACGCTGCGGCAGGTCGGAATTCTCAGGGCGCTCTGGCAGCTCCGCGAGCGGCTCGCCAGGAGCGCGGATCGTCCACCGTTCAAGGTGCTCGGCGACGCCACGCTCGTCGCCCTGGCCGTGGCGGCGCCCCGCACCGTCGCCGACCTCGGCAAGATCCCGGGCTGCACGCCGCGCGTCGTCGGTCGCTGGGGCCAGGCGATGCTCGAGGCGATCGCCCGTGCTCAGGCCCTGCCCGAGTCCGAGCTGCCCGTGGCGCCACGACCGCCGCGGCTCCCGTCGGTGCCGGGGCCGGTGCGGCGGCGCATCGAGCTGCTGCGGCAGTGGCGGACCGACGCGGCGCCCGCGACGGGGCTCGAGTCGGGCGTCGTCCTGCCGAATCGGCTCATGCGTCCCATCGCGGAAGCCGCGCCCCGCGACCTCGAGGCGCTGTCGCGCGTGGAAGGCATCCGGCGGTGGCGCGTCGAGTCCTTCGGCCCGCAGATCCTTGCCGCGATGCGGACGACGTGAGAACGTCGGCGGCATGAGTGAGTGGACGGAGCTCGTGGTCGACGACGACGCGGGCCTGCGTGCGATCTTGAGGACGGCGAAATCGGTCGCGGTCATCGGCGCCAAGATCGGCGCCCACGAGCCGGCCTATTACGTGCCGGCCTATCTCGCGGCACGCGGCTACCAGATCTATCCCGTCAACCCCAAGCTGGTCGGCGAGACGATTCACGGCGTGCGCGTCGTCGTGAGCCTCGCCGAGCTCGCCGGCGCGGTCGACGTCATCGAGGTCTTCCGGCGGCCGCAGTTCCTGCCCGGCCACGCCAGCGAGATCCTCGGGCTTCGCTGGCGACCTCAGGCCGTGTGGTTCCAGCTCGGCATCCGGAACGACGCGGCGGCCGAGGCGCTGGCGCGGGCAGGAATCAAGGTCGTCCAGGATCGCTGCATGATGCCGGAGCACCGGCGCTTACTGGGGGCGGCATAGATGGCCGGCGAATACGCGTTCGTCATGAAGGACCTGCGCAAAGTGGTCCCGCCCAAGCGGGAGATCCTGCGCGGCATCTGGCTCTCGTTCTTCCACGGCGCCAAGATCGGCGTGGTGGGCGCCAACGGGGCGGGCAAATCGACGCTCCTGCGCATCATGGCCGGCGTGGACGACGACTTCCAGGGCGAGGCGTCTCCGGCCGCCGGGCTCAAGATCGGCTACCTGTCGCAGGAGCCGCAGCTCGATCCGGCCAAGGACGTGCGGGGCAACGTCGAGGACGGAGTTGCCAGCACGCGCGCCCTGCTACAACGCTTCGAAGAGGTCAGCACGCGTCTCGGCGAGCCACTCGCCGACGACGAGATGGAGAAGCTGCTCGAGGAGCAGGGACGATTGCAAGACCAGATCGACGCCGTCAACGCGTGGGATCTGGATCGGACCGTCGAGCTGGCGATGGACGCGCTCCGCGTGCCGCCGGGCGACATGGACGTGGCGAAGATCTCCGGGGGCGAGCGCCGGCGTGTCGCGCTCTGCCGCCTGCTGCTCGCGCGTCCCGACATGCTGTTGCTCGACGAGCCGACCAATCATCTCGACGCCGAGTCGGTGGCGTGGCTGGAAGGGTTCCTCAAGGACTACGCGGGCACGGTCGTCGCCATCACGCACGACCGCTACTTCCTCGACAACGTCGCGCGGTGGATCCTCGAGCTCGACCGGGGGCACGGCATCCCGTGGGAAGGCAACTACTCGTCCTGGCTCGAGCAGAAGCGCCAGCGCCTGGAGCAGGAAGAAAAGACCGACCTCGCCCGCCAGCGCACGCTCGCGCGTGAGCTCGAATGGGTGAAGATGGCGCCCCGGGCGCGCCAGGCCAAGTCCAAGGCGCGGCTCCAGGCGTACGACGCCATGCTCGGCGAATCCTTCGAGCAGCGGGCCGCCGCGCTCGAGATCGCCATCCCGCCGGGACCGCGTCTCGGCGACGTCGTCGTCGAGGCGGCAACGGTCGGCAAGGCCTTTGGTGATCGCGTGCTGATCGACGACCTCTCCTTCCGGCTGCCCCGCGGGGGCATCGTCGGCGTCATCGGGCCGAACGGTGCCGGCAAGACGACGCTCTTCCGCATGATCGCCGGCCAGGACACGCCCGACCGCGGCACGCTGCGGGTCGGCGACAGCGTGAAGCTTGCCTACGTCGACCAGAGTCGTGACGCCCTCGACGGCAAGAAGACGGTGTGGCAGGAGATCTCGGGCGGCCAGGACGTCCTCGACGTTGGCGGCCGGAAGCTGCAGTCGCGCGCCTACGTCGCCTCGTTCAACTTCAAGGGCAGCGACCAGCAGAAGCGCGTCAGCGAGCTCTCGGGCGGCGAGCGCAATCGCCTGCACCTGGCCAAGATGCTCAAGAGCGGCGGCAACGTGCTGCTCCTCGACGAGCCCAGCAACGATCTCGACGTGGACACGCTGCGTGCCCTCGAGGACGGCCTGCTCGACTTCGCGGGCTGCGCGATCGTGATCAGCCACGACCGCTGGTTCCTCGACCGCATCGCCACCCACATGCTCGCCTTCGAGGACGAGGGCCGCGTGGTGTGGTTCGAGGGCAATTACCAGGATTACGAGGCCGACCGGCGGCGCCGTCTCGGCGCCGAGGCCGAGCGGCCCCACCGCCTGCGCCTCAAGCGCCTGCCGCGAGCTTAGCGCAGACGATCAGCACGTTCTCGGCCGCGCGCCTGACGCGCCGCAGCCGCACGGACTCGAAGTGCGGGCGCAGCGTGGCGGCCAGGCGGTGAGCGTCGCCGCGGCGGTGACGGTTGATCACGAGCACACCGCGGCGGGAGAGCAGCGCGACCAGCGCGCGGAGCAGCGGCAGCGAGCGTTCGAGCGGCTCGGCATAGGTCGCATCCTCGAAGACGAAATCGAAGCGCCGCCGGGCGGCGTTGAGCCAGCGCGCGACGACGTCGGCCTCGCCGGTGAGGTATTCCACGCCGGGCACGCGCTCGAGGCCGAACCAGTCGTGGGCGGCCTCCAGGATGACGGGATCGCGCTCGATGACGGTGACGCTGCGCGGGCGGCACCTCGCGCGGAGCACGTGGAGCGACGTGCCCCCGCCCAGGCCCACGAACAGCGCGGACGGGCGCGCCGGGACCGGCGCCGCGTCGATCGCGTGCCACCAGTACTCGCGGGTCACGCGGTCCCACTTGCCGCCGAGCGGGTACACCGACAGCGTGTCGCCCGCCACGATCAGACGGCGCTCGGCCGTGTCCTCGATGACCCGCACCCGTCCCGACAGCGGCGAGCGGCGATCGAAGACGGTATGCGAGGTTTTCACGCTTGGACAGCGTCCCGGAGAGTTACAGCTCTGATCGCCAGACCGAGCAATCGCCGCGGGTGATTCCGGGGGGCCGCGGGCCCGCCGTGCGAGCCGAGACGCGTCGCGCGGCGAGGCGAGCGCTGAAATGCCCGGACACCGAGCCGAGACGCGTCGCGCGGCGAGGCGAGCGCTGAAATGCCCGGACACCGAGCCGAGACGCGTCGCGCGGCGAGGCGAGCGCTGAAATGCCCGGACAACGGCCCGGGTGCCCGCGGCCGTTTCAAAAATCGTGGGGAGCCCGGGTGCCCGTGCCCTGATACATAATCACCGAGGCGACATCCTGATCGCGCCGTCGAGCCGGATCGTCTCGCCGTTCAGCATGACGTTCTCGACGATGTGCAGCACCAGCGCCGCGTACTCCTCGGACCGGCCGAGTCGGGGCGGGAAGGGGACCTGGGCGTGTCG
The DNA here is from genome assembly GCA_003220615.1 of Candidatus Rokuibacteriota bacterium. Taxonomy (GTDB): domain Bacteria; phylum Methylomirabilota; class Methylomirabilia; order Rokubacteriales; family CSP1-6; genus 40CM-68-15. The sequence goes on along the minus strand of QHTB01000155.1, from coordinate 61,924 downwards.
AAGATGCCGGGCGCGATGGTCATCACGCGGATGCCGAGCTCGGCGAGATCGCGCGCGACGGGCAGGGTCATGCCCACGATGCCTCCCTTGGAGGCCGAGTAGGCGGCCTGTCCGATCTGGCCGTCGAAGGCGGCGACCGACGCGGTGTTCACGATGACGCCGCGCTCGCCCTCGGCGGTGGGCGCGTTCTTGGCCATGACGGCGGCGGTGAGCCGGATGCAGTTGAAGGTGCCGATGAGGTTGACGGTGATAACCCGCGTGTAGTCTTCGAGGCGCGCCGGGCCCTGCTTGCCGAGCGTCTTCATCGCCGTGCCGATCCCCGCGCAGTTGACCAGCACGTTCACGCCGTCCATGGCGCTTCGCGCGGCCTCGAGCGCGCTCTCCACGGCCGGGCCGTTCGTCACGTCGGCCGGCGCGAACGCGACCCGCGCGCCGAGCGTCTTGGCGACGTCGGCGCCGGTCGACGAGGCGAGATCGAGGATCGCCGCGCGCCCGCCGGCGGAGACGATGCGCGTCACAGTCGCCCGGCCGAGGCCGGAGGCGCCGCCGGTGACGACGGCCTTCACGTTCTTGGGATCCATCGATGGTCCTCCTCGGCTCGCATTTTAACGGAAGTACGGTATCCTGAAATCGACGGTCATGCGTACCCGCTATCTCCCCACACGACGGCGGCGGGTCCTCTGCGTTTCACCGCGGTACGCTCCGTCGTTCGGCACCTTTCAGTATGCATATCCGTTTTTTGGCGGCCGTGTCCGCGCGTTCATGCCGCCGCAGGGCCTGCTCGTCGTGGCCAGCTACCTCCCGGAGACGTGGGACGTCCGCTTCGTCGACGAGAACGCCGGCGCCGCCAGCGACGCGGATTTTCAATGGGCGGACGCGGTGCTGGTGTCGGGGATGCACGTGCAGCGCGCCTTCATCAACGACATCGTCGCGCGCGCGCACCGTCACGGGCGCGTGGTCGTCCTCGGCGGGCCCTCGGTCTCGAGCTGTCCCGAGTACTATCCGGAGGCCGACCTCCTGCACGTCGGCGAGCTCGGCGATGCCACCGACCGCATCATCGAGTACCTCGACACCCATAGGGGGCGGCCGCGCCGCCCGCTACGCTTCGAGACGGCCACGCGCCTGCCCCTGTCCGACTTCCCGGCACCCGCCTATCACCTGACGCCGATCCGGCGGTACTTCCTCGCCAACATCCAGTTCTCGAGCGGCTGCCCGTACTCGTGCGAGTTCTGCGACATCCCCGCGCTCTATGGCAAGAACCCGCGGCTCAAGACGCCGGCCCAGGTGCTGGCCGAGCTCGACCAGATCCTGGCCGGAGGAGCGACCAGCGTCTACTTCGTCGACGACAACTTCATCGGCAACCAGAAGGCGACGCTCGAGCTCCTGCCCCACCTGATCGAATGGCAGCGCGCGCACCGGTATCCGTTGCGGTTCGCCTGCGAGGCGACGCTCAACATCGCCAAGAACGAGCGGGTGCTGGCGCTCATGCGGGAGGCGGGGTTCGTCACGATCTTCTGCGGCATCGAGACGCCAGAGCCCCAGGCCCTGCGCTTCATGTCGAAGGATCAGAACCTGCGCATGCCACTGCTGGAGGCCGTGCGCACGCTCAACCGCTACGGCTTCGAGGTCGTCTCCGGCATCATCATCGGCCTCGACACCGACACGCCCGACACTACCGATCGCATCATCGACTTCGTGCAGGCCTCCGCGATCCCGATCCTCACCATCAACATCCTCTACGCGCTCCCGCGCACGCCGCTCTGGCGGCGGCTGGAAGCCGAGGGTCGCCTCTTGCCCGACGAGGGACGGGAATCCAACATCGCGTTCCGCATGCCGTACGAGAGCGTGCTGGACATGTGGCTGCGGTGCATCACCACGGCCTACGATCCGGCCGCCGTCTACGAGCGCTATGTCTACAACGTGGAGCACACATTTTCCAACCGGCTCCCGTTTCCGACGAACCGCGAGCGCGCGTCGTGGCGGAACGTCCTCATGGGGCTCGCGATCCTCGGCCGGCTGTTCTGGCGGGTGGGGATCCGCGGTGACTATCGGCGCACGTTCTGGAAGGCGGCCCTGCCGATGCTGAGGGCGGGTGAGCTCGAGGCCCTCATCAACACCGCGGTGGTGAGTCACCACCTCATCGAGTTCACCCGGCAGTGCGCGCGGGGCGTGCGCGAGTCGTCGTTCTACGCGCCGGAAGCGCCGGCGCCGCCTGAAGCCGTCGCGGGCTGATCGTCAGGCGGCTTCGCCCGTGTGCGCCCAGAACTCGTCGTCGCGTTCCGTCTGCGTCAGCCGCGGCGGAATCTTTCCGCGATGGAAGAAGTCACACATGATGCGGTTCGCCACCGCCCAGTCGTCGCCGTACACGCAGTGATGATGCGGGCAGAGCGCGGCGTCTCCCGTCAGTTGCAGGCCGCACGAAGCACACAAACTCATGCTCGATGGAATTAGCGAATGGCGTGCCAACCGTGGCGATGGGTAGCTTTCTTCTTCTTTCTGCGCGCGCGATGGCGTACGATGCGACCGCTCGACGACGCGTCACACTTCCCGTGGAGGCCGAATCACGCATGCGCATGACCGCCTGGGTCGCGTTTTTTCTCGTGTCCAACGTTCTCGGAGTGGCCGCGTTTCGCGCGGCCATGACGCTGCCCTTCGACGAAGCCTTCCTCCCCGGCGTGCTCACCGTGCCTCTCGTGGGGCTCACCGCCTTCGGCGTCACCCGCGTCCTCGAAGCCTGGCAGCGTCGAGACGACGAGTAAGTTTTACATCCGCGCGCTTTTGGCACTGGGTGTGCACTGCACTCCCCCAGTACGGATGTTGACTGCTCTGAAAGGAGCGCGCGATGGACATCCTGCTGTGGATCGTATTCGGCCTCGTCGTCGGTATCGTCGCCAAGCTGATCATGCCGGGGGCGGACCCGGGCGGTATCGTCGTGACCATCGTCCTCGGGATCGTCGGGGCGCTGCTCGGCGGATGGATCGGCCGGGTGATGGGCCTCTATCACGAAGGTGAGGCGGCCGGCTTCATCATGGCCGTCATCGGCGCGGTGATCGTGCTCGCCCTCTACCGCCTCGTCGTATCCCGGCGGACTCTCTAGAACGCTCGGGAGGCGGGGGTCATTCCCCGCCTCCTAGAGCAGATCGCGGATCGGCGTCGCCAGCAGCTCCATGAAGCGATCGATCAGGCTGCGAGCCCGCCAGTGGCGGTAATCGACCAGGCGTGAGTAGCCGAGGTCCTCTTTGATGATGGCCTCGAGGCGCTGGGCCGTCGGCGCATCGTAGACGACGAGGTTCAGCTCGTCGTTGAGCGCGAACGACCGATTGTCCAGATTCGTGCTCCCGACGGTCGCCCACACGCCGTCGATCACCATCATCTTGGCGTGCAGCAGGGCGGGCAGGTACTCGTAGATCTGCACGCCGCCCTTGAGCATCTTCCCCCACTTCCCGCGGCTGGCCTGCCGGACCAGGTTGTGATCGATCGCGCCCGGCGTCAGGACGACGACCTTGACGCCGCGCCTGACGGCGATCAGCAGCGCTTCGCTCATGCGATCGTCGAGCACCAGGTAGGGGTTGGTGATGTAGATCGAGCGCCGCGCGGCCGACATCGCGAGCAGGAACGCCGTGTACATGGCGGCGCTCCCGCCCGCCGGTGAGCTGCGGATGATCTGCGCGTGGACCGTGCCGGCCACCGGGAGCGGCCGCGGGAAATAGGCGTCACCGCCGAGGACGATGCCGGTGGCTTCCAGCCAGTTGTCGGCGAATGCGCCCTGCAGATATTCCACGATCGGACCCTCGACGCGCACGTCGGTGTCTCGCCAGTGATCCTCGACCCGGCCGTTGCCCATCCACTTCCGGCTGACACCCGAGCCACCCGTCCAGCCCACGCGACCGTCGACGACGAGAATCCGTCGATGGTTGCGATTGTTCGCGCGGTGCCAGGCCAGGGGCCCGAGTGGTCGAAAGAACTCCACGTGGCAGCCGGCGCGCCGCATCGTGTCCACGTACTCGCCGGGAATGCCGAGGGCGCCAAACGCGTCGAGGAGCACGTTGACGCCGACACCGGCCAGGCCGCGCTCGCTGAGCGCGTTCGCGATGTCGCGTGAGACCGGGCCGTCCTCGTAGAAATACTGGGCGTAGGTGATCGTCTTGTGCGCGCTCTGGATCGACTCGATCAGAGCGGGAAAGATCTCCTCACCGTTGAGCAGGAACTCCACACGATTGCCGGGGACGATGGGGGCCGCGGCGTACGCCTCGAGCGTCGGGAAGAACGAAGGTTCGCCGAGCCGCAAGTCGGGCAACAACAGGTGCGGGGGGACCCGGACGCAGCCGCCGAGCAGGAGCAACGCGAGCAGACAGACCCTTTGCGTCTTCATCAAAACGCTCCCGGAACCTGCGTCCCGGACCGGGCTCGACGGGCCGTCGTGGCAGGTGGATTGCTGCACTTCCAGCATACATGATGGTTCTGGGGCGCGGCCTTCGGCATCCCGATTCGGGTCGATCGCAGCTGGTTCATCAGCTTCGCGCTGATGGCCTCCAGCCTGGCCCTCGTCTACTTCCCGCGTGCGTTGCCGGCGGCGCCGCCCGTGGTGCACTGGGCCTGGGGAGTGGGCTCCGCGCTGCTGCTCTTCGTCTCGCTGGTCGCCCACGAGCTGGCGCACGCGCTGACGGCTCAGCGCTACGGCATCCGCGTCGAGTCGATCACGCTGCACCTGCTCGGAGGCGTGTCACAGATGGTGGAAGAGCCGTCCACGCCGCGCGCCGAATTGCTCATCGCCGCGGCCGGGCCGGTCATGAGCTTCGCTCTGGCCGGGATGGCCTTCGGCGGTCGCGCAGTCGCGGGCGGTCCGGTCTCCGTGCTCGTCCTGTTCGGCTACGTCGGCGCGGCCAACCTCGTCATCGCGGTCTTCAACCTGCTCCCGGGCTATCCGCTCGACGGGGGCCGTCTCGTGCGCGCGAGCCTCTGGGCGTGGCGAGGCAGCTTCGACTGGGCGACGCGGGTCGCGAGCATGATCGGGCGGGTCACGGGCCTGATGCTGGCGGGATTCGGCGCCGCGAACGCCGCGGCGGGTGGTGAGCTCATCAGTGGCCTGTGGCTCGTGATGGTGGGGATCTTCGTGCATCAGTCGGCGCGCGCGGCCGGCCGGCTCGCCGAGATCCGCGAGCGCCCGGCTCCCGTCGAGGTCGAGCAGATCGAAGAACACGTGGCGTGAGGTCAGCCGCGCGAAGGTCGCGTGGCCTGGATTTCAGCACCCTAGGATCATGAAGTTGGGAGGGGGCACGCCTCGTGCCCCCTCCCAAACCCACCCCATCACCCGTGGCCATACTTCACGGGTCGCTTTGCGCGCGGTTCATCGCGACGCGAGGCCTTCAACGCCTGACCACGAGCTCGACGTCTCCGCGGCGGGAGATCAGCTCGACGGAGGCGCCGTCGCGGCCGCGGCTGATGGCCACGTCGAGCGCGGATCGTCCCACCCGAAGATCGTGGATCTCCACGAAGCGCAGCCACGGCGGCAACACGGGACTGTGGAACGTGATGCGGCCGTGCACGGCATCGGCGTCGACGCCGATCAGCGCGGTGAGGAGCTGCAGCGTGCTGCCGGCCGCCCACGCCTGGGGCGCGCAGGCCACCGGATAGGCGACCGGCCCGTGGTCGAGATGACGGGCGAAGCCGCAGAACAATTCGGGCACACGGGCGTGCTCGAACCAGTGAGAGGCGTCGAACAGCGCGCTGGCGACGGTGATCACGTGCTCGAGGAGCCGGTAGCGGCGGAATCCCGCGGCGGCCAGGGCGTTGTCGTGCGGCCACACCGAACCGTTGTGGTAGCTCATCGGGTTGTAGCGACGCTCGCGCGCCGACAGCGTGCGGATGCCCCATCCCGAGAACATGTCGTCGGCCAGGAGCCGCTTGCCGACGAGCGCAGCTCGCCGCTCGTCGACGAGGCCACTCCACAGACAGTGGCCGGCATTCGACGCGATCACCTCGCACGGGCGGCCGTCCGCGTCGATGGCCAGGGCGTAGCTCTGCTCGTCCTCCAGCCAGAAATCGCGCTCGAAGTCCTGGCGGAGCGTCTCGGCCTCGGCGGCCGCGCGCGTCGCCGTGGCGACGTCGCCGAGCAGCGCCGCCAGCTCGGCCGCGTCACGATACGCGGCGTACGCATACCCCTGGACCTCACAGAGGGCGATCGGCGAGGGCGCCAGCGTGCCGTCGGCGTGCATGACCGCATCCTCCGAATCCTTCCAGCCCTGGTTCCCAAGACCGAGACGCGAGCGGCGCGTATAGGTCAGATAGCGATTCGGCCGGCCCGGCGAGCTCATCCAGGCGAGGGCCGCCTGCGCCGCCGGCCACAGCTCGCGCGCGAGGGCGACGTCGCCGGTCCAGCGCACGTACTCGCCGAGCAGGGTCACGAACAGCGGTGTGGCGTCGACGCTCCCGTAGTAGGGGACGAACGGGATCTCGCGGCAGTTCGCCATCTCGCCCCGGCGGTACTCGTGCAGGATCTTGCCCGGCTCCGCGTCGAGGAACGCGTCGTCGGTCGGGCTCTGCCAGCGCGCCAGGAACCGCAGCGTGCCCGCCGCCACCTCGGCGTCGTAGGGCAGGAGCTGGGACGCGGTGATGAGGCTGTCGCGCCCGAACGGCGTCACGTACCACGGCACGCCGGCGTACGGCACGCGGCCCTGGGCCGTCTCGGTGAGCAGCATGTTGAGATCGACCAGCGAGCGCGCGACCAGCGCGTTGAAGCTCTCGTGATCGGTGACCACGCGCGCCGCCCGGGTGGCGAAGCGGGCGCTGCCCGCGCGCAGTCGCGTCACCGCCTCGCCGAGCCGCGGGGCCGGCGCCGGCGCGTCGGCGTCGGCACTCTCCGCGGTGGCCGTGATGTCGAAGCGAAAGCCTTCGGCGGGTCCCAGCGCGACGCGGTACACGGCGCGGCTCTGCGCGATGAGCGCCGGCGGCGGATCGAACGTCACCGTCGTCCCACGCTCGACGCCGTCCCGGCCGAGATAGCGGAGGCGGACGCGGCCGCCCTCACGCTCCTCGGCGAGGAGCTGCCCGCGCTCGGCCCGCTGCGTGCCGCGCACCTCGAACACGTCACGAAAGTCCGCGGTGAAGATCACCTCGACCAGGACCTCGCAGGGCGCGACGTGGAAGTTCGTCACGGTGACGGACTCCAGCAGGTGCGGGTCGTAGAGCGTGAGCCGGCGATCGAGATAGATCGTGTTGCGTGGCACCACCACGCCGCCGCCGCTCGCGGCCGGCGCGTGCACGTCAGCGTTCGTCAGCGTCACGAGAATCTGGTCGTTGTCCGGCGCGGTGTCGGCGCCGAGCAGGAGCGGCGACTCGCCGTGCAGGCGCACCTCGAGCCAGCGGAGGTGGCGCGTACCGGCGCGATAGAAGCCGAGCTCGCCCTCGAAGTGGGCCGGGAAATCTCCGCGGCGATCGGCGACGAGGAACGCGTCACCGTGCTTCAGGACGAGCTTGGGAAGCGCGGACGCCTGGGGCGAGGCCTGGATGTGGAAGTCGGCGGCGGCCGGGATGTGGTCGTCCATGCTCATCGGCACTGCAGTTGCATCTCCGGTGCCACGGCATGCGTATCGCTCAGGTTGCGCCGCTGTACGAGTCGGTTCCACCTCGACTCTACGGAGGCACCGAACGTGTCGTGTCGTGGCTCGCCGACGAGCTCGTGGAGCGTGGCCACGAGGTCACGCTCTTCGCCAGCGGTGACTCGCGCACGCACGCCCGGCTCGTCTCGGCGTGGCCGCGCGCGTTGCGGCTCGATCCCGCGCAGCCCGATCCCTTCGCCCTGCACACGCTCGAGCTCGCGCAGGCGTTCTCGCGCGCGGACGATTTCGACGTCGTGCATTGCCACGTCGATTATCTCGCGTTCCCCTACGGCCGTCTGGTGTCGACGCCCGTCGTGCACACGCTGCACGGCCGCCTCGATCTGCGGCCCCTCATCCACGTGCTCACCGAGCTGCGCGAGGTGCCGCTCGTCTCCATCAGCAACAGCCAGCGGGAGCCGCTCACCGGGCTCGACCTCAACTGGGTGGCGACCGTTCACCACGGTCTGCCGATGCGGGACGTGCCCGCCGTCACGACGGCCAGTGACGGACGATATCTCGTGTTCCTCGGGCGCATGTCGGCCGAGAAGCGTCCCGATCTCGCCATCGCCGTGGCCAAGCGCGCCGGGCTGCCGCTGATCATGGCGGCGAAGGTCGATCGCCCCGATCGCGAGTACTTCGAGCGGGAGATCCGGCCCCAGCTCGGTCATCCGTTGATCGAGTACATCGGCGAGGTCAGCGACGCCGAGAAGTGGCGCTTGCTCGGAGATGCGCTGGCGTTGCTCTTCCCGATCGACTGGCCCGAGCCGTTCGGGCTGGCGATGATCGAGGCGCTCGCGTGCGGGACGCCGGTGGTGGCCCGCCCGTGCGGCGCCGTTCCCGAGATCGTGCGTGACGGCGAGGTCGGCTTCCTGGCCGATACCGTCGACGAGCTGGTCGCCGCGGTCAAGCGCGTGGACGTGATCGATCGCGCGCGCTGCCGACGCTGGGCCGAGGCGCAGTTCTCGGTCGGCGTCATGGCCGATCATTACGAATCCGTGTATCGACGACTGAAGTCCCGGGCGACATGAACGCGTGAAGGCCGGGACGCGGGCTCCCGGCCTTCCTTCCTCGCGTTGCGGCCCCGTTACTTCTTCGCGCCGGAATCCGACGGCTTGGCGCTCGAGTCGGACGGCGAACCGCTCGTACTCGGCGAGGCCGACGGGCTCGACGGACCGCCGGCGCCGCTCCGTCCTTCGATACCGAGCTTCGCCATCGTCTCGGCGTCGAGGCGGCCGGTGTCCTGGATGCCCTGAGACTTCTGGAAATCCTTGAGCGCGGCCTGGGTCTTGGGGCCCATGACGCCGTCCACCATGCCCGGATCGTGACCCTTGTCCTTGAGTGCCTGCTGAGCGGCGCGGACCTGATCGCGGTTGCCGCCATGCGCGGCTTTCCCGGACTTCATCATCGTGTCGGACGCGCCCGACTTCATCGCGCCCGACTTGTCGGCCTTGTCCATGTCGGCAGCGCCGCTCTTCGTCGTGTCACTGTCGGCGGGAGCCTTCTGGTCACCACTCGGCGTCGTCGCCTGCGCGAACGCGACGGTGGAGACGAGAACGCCCGCGAAGGCCAGAGCCAGTGCGTTCTTCCAACTCTTCATGCGATGCCCTCCTCTGGAGCATTGAAATCGATCCGCCTCGGTCCACCACCGCACCTGCCGCCGAGGCCGGGCCCGAGGCTCAGCCGGCCTGGCGGCCTTCGATCGACGCGCGCCGGACGTCGTTGTCCACCGGAGAGGGCTCGACGCGGGCGAGCCGCGGCAGTGTGACCGGCCGGCCATCGCGCGAGGACCGATAGATCGCCTCGATGAGGCGCGTGTCCTGCAGCCCTTCGATGCCCGACGGCTCGGGCTGGCGATCTTCACGGATGGCGTCGGCGAAGTAGGCCAGGACCGCGGCGTATTCGTCGGTCGGCTCGAACGTCTGTTCTTGCCGCTCGCCGCGCTTGACCGTCACCAGGTGGCTCGGCAGCGTCGGCGTGAACGCGTTGAGCACGTGAATCGAGCCCTCCTCGCCGAAGATCGTGAACGCCGAGCGTGGCTCCTCGCCGAAGCTCGAGTGGAAGTGGGCGAGACGCTCGTCGGGGAAGCGGATGAGGGCGACCGCGCTCTCGTCGACGTCACCGCCGTAGCGCCGACTCGTGCGCGCCGTCATCGCCATGACCTGCGCCGGCTCCGCTCCCAGCACGCTGCGCGCGGCGTGGATGCACTCGACACCGAGGTGGTACACCGTGCCACCGCCGAGCCGGCGCTGCAGGCGGGTGTTCTCGGGATCCTCGATGCGCGTCGTGAAGTCGGCGCTGAACGTCTTGGGGATGCCCACGTGGCCGGCCCGGACGAGGCCGAGCGCGCGCACCACCGCCGGGCGCACGTGCAGTCGGTAGGCGATCATGAGCTTGACGCGATTGGTCTGGCACGTCCGGATCATGCGCCGGCATTCGTCGGCGGTGATCGCCATGGGCGGCTCGCACAGGACGTGCACACCGGCGCGCGCCGCCTCGACCGCATAGTCACAGTGCAACGAGTTGGGCAGCGCTATGTAGACGGCGTTCACATCCTCGCGTTGCAGACTCTGACGGAGCTCGTCGTAGTGATACGCGGCCGCCTTGAACTCTCGAGCGACGATCTGGGCCTTGGTGCGATCTCCGGAAACGACGGCCACGAGCCGAGAATTCCCACCGATGGCTGCGAAGGCCGGAAGCACCGAGGTGCGGGCGACCGTTCCGAGTCCCACGACTGCGAATCCGATTTGCTTTGCCATTCGCTGAGTACGTTCCGTTCGTTTTGTCCAATTGGGGTGCAAGCCCGAGGCCACTGGTGAATCGTGCAACGTGGATTACACGCGGCGCGTCGGGGTGCAACGCCGGTGACTCATGAAGGGCCAGAAATCACGACATGTCGGGGATACGAGCGCCTTGAAGCACTACATCTCGGGCCTTGCGATCAACTCGTCATGTGATAAGCAGTAAGGGACGATGCGTGGAGAGGTGATCGAGATCGTGGGAAGACTCTCGTCGGGACGCACGAGTCTACTCACGGCGTGGCTCACCGACGTCACACGGCGTGGCGGCTTCGTCGCGCTGGTCGATGCCGACGGCGCGTTCGATCCGTCGTCGGCGGTGCGCGCCGGCGTCGATCTCCGGCGTCTGCTCTGGGTGCGCACCGGAAGTCGCCGCGATACCGCGCTCCGCGCCGTCGATCTCCTCGTACGCTGCCGGGGACTGGCGCTCGTCGCCGTCGATCTCGGCGAGTCGCCGCCGCGCCTGTCGCTCGCGGCGGCATTTCGATGGCGGATGGCGGTGCAGCGTGCCGGCACCACGCTCGTGATCCTGACCGCCCGACGCATCGCCGGTGCCGGCGCGACGCTGGCCGTTCGCACCGCGCGCCGCGCTCTGGAATGGAGCGGCGACCCACGACCGACGCGTCTGGCGCGCGTGGCGACGGACGTGGAGGTCTTACGCGGTCACGCGCCGGCGGCGGGCGAGCACTGGTGGTGTGCGTGAGTCGCCTGGCCTGCGTGCGTGTGCCCTGGTTCGCGGCGGCCGCCATCGTGCGCTGCGAGCCGACGCTCGCCGAGCGTCCACTCGTGGTGGTGCAGGGAACGCCGCCGGCCACGCGAGTGGTCGAGGCGAACGCCGCGGCTCGCGAGCGGAGCGTCGCCGCGGGCATGACGGAGGCTCACGCCCGCGCTCTGTGCCCGGAGCTCGTTCGCCGCCCGTTCGTCGAGGCGCGCCTGGCGTCGGCCCAGCACGCCTTGCTCACCGCGGCGCTCGGCGTCTCGCCGCGCGTCGAGGACGCCGGGCCCGGCCTCGCCTACGTGGAGATTCACGGCCTCGGGCGCCTCGTCGGCGACGACCGAGCGGTGGGCGAGCGGCTGGTGCGTCTGGCTCGCGACGTAGGGCTCGAGGCGCGCGTGGGAATCGCCGATGGCCGCACGGCCGCCCGCGTCGCGTCGTACGGCGACGTGCGCGTGACCATCGTGCCGGCCGGCGCCGACGCAGCGTCGCTCGCTCCGGCTCCACTCGATCGCCTCGATCTGCCCGAGGCCGTGGTCACCACGCTTCGGCGCTGGGGCATCGCCGACCTCGGTGCTCTGGCGGCGTTGCCGCGCGACGCCCTGGCCACGCGCCTCGGCCCCGATGGACTCCGTGCTCACCACCTCGCGTGCGGTGTCGATTCCGCGCCGTTCCACCCGTGGACGCCGCCGCCGCTCTGGGAGGAGGCGCAAGGCCTCGACTGGGAGGTGCACGATCTCCTCGCGCTCGGCGCCGTGCTCGAAGTGGTGCTGGCGCGTCTGGCCGCGCGCCTGAGCGCTGTCCATCTCGCCGCGGACGTGATCGACGTCCGACTAGGTCTCGTCTCGGGAGCGCATCACGAGCGCACGGTGGCGCTGGCCCATCCCACGCGCGACGTGGATTTGATGCTGGCCCTGCTCCGTCTCGACCTCGAGCGCCGGCCGCCGCCGGCGGCGGTGATCGACGTGGCGCTCAGCGTGCGGCCGGTGGTGGCGCGACCGGGCCAGGGCGGATTGTGGCAGCCGCCGGCCATGGCCGAGCGCGACCTGGCCGCCCTGCTCGCTCGGCTCGTGCGTCTCGTGGGGCCCGACAACGTCGGCTCGCCCGCGGTGGATGATTCTCACCGGCCCGACGCGATCACGCTCGACCCTTTCTCACCACCGGACAGCGTGGTCAACGACGCCGACGCGACGACCGAACGACCTCTGGCGCTCCGGCGCTTGCGCCCGCCTCCCGTGGTGACCGTGGCGATCGCCGACGAGCGTCCGGCGCGCGTCACTCGCGGCGCCACGGCGGCGAGGGTCGTGACGTGCGCCGGGCCGTGGCGCATCTCCGGCGAGTGGTGGGACACGCGAGGCTGGGCGCGTGACGAGTGGGATCTGTTGCTCGACGATGGCACGCTCTGTCGCCTCGCCCACGACCACGTGACGAACCACTGGCTCCTCGACGGCGTCTATGACTGACGCCCGGACTTGCATGCATCCGATGAAGTTCGTGACGCATCGATCCGAAGTGAGCGGGTGGGGTGGCGACATCCGCCGACCCGTTCCGTCCGGGCAGGACTGCGTCCCGCACAGTCACAACTCAGATCGCGCAGACGAATGATTACCGCGGGTGATCGCGGCGGGGCACCGGCGGGCGAAGCCCGGGCGCCCGTGCCCAATTCAAAAATAGCGATGTGAGCTGAGACCGATGTTCGTCGAATTGCACGCGCAGTCCGCGTTCTCGTTTCTCGAAGGCGCCGACCTCCCCGAGACGCTCGTGACCGAGGCCGCGCGACTCGGCATGGGCGCGCTGGCGCTCGTCGATCGCGACGGCCTCTATGGCGCGCCACGCTTTCACCGGGCGGCCACGGCGGCCGGGCTCACGCCGATCATCGGCAGCGAGGTGACGCTCGAGGACGGCTCGCGGCTGCCCTTACTGGTGGAAGACCGCACGGGATACCGCAATCTGTCCCGGCTGCTGACCCGAATGAAGCTCGCGGCGCCCAAAGGCCAGGCGGCTCTCGCGCTGGCCGACCTCGAGCGACATACCGACGGCCTCGTCTGTCTCACCGGCGGCGCGAACGGTCCGCTGGCGCGGCTGGTCAGCGCCGGGCGTTACGACGACGCCCTCGAGCGACTGATCACGCTCGTTCGTCTGTTCGGCCGCGATGGGTGCTTCGTCGAGGTCCAGCGCCATCTCGATCGTGACGGCGAGCGGACGCTCGAGCGGCTCGTCCGCCTCGCGCGCGCCGCGCGCGTCAGGCTCGTCGCCACCAATCAACCGCTCTACGCGAAACCCGGTGGCCGCGCCGTGGCCGACGTCTTCACCTGCCTGCGCGAGAAGACCGATCTCGACCACGCCGGTCGGCGACTGAGCGTCAATGCCGAGCGCGGCCTCCGCTCACCCGCGGCCATGGCGCGCGCGTTCGCCGACCTGCCCGATGCCGTGGCGACGACGGACGAGCTCGCCCTCCGCCTGCAGTTCACCATGAAGGACCTCGGCTACCGCTTTCCCGATTTTCCCCTGCCGCCGGGTCAGTCCGCGCTCGAGCACTTGCGCGAGCTCACCGGGCACGGCGTGCGCACCCGCTACGGCCAGGGGGAGCTGGCGGAGCGCGCGCGACGTCAGGTCGCCCACGAGCTCGAGATCATCGGCCGCCTGGACCTGGCCGGTTACTTCCTGATCGTGCACGACATCATCGAGTTCTGTGGTGCGAACGATGTGCTCGTGCAAGGGCGCGGCTCAGCCGCCAACAGTGCGGTGTGCTACGCGCTCGGCATCACCGCCGTGGACCCTGTGAAGATGGAGCTTCTCTTCGAGCGCTTTCTCTCCGAGGCGCGGGGCGAGTGGCCCGACATCGACCTCGACCTGCCGAGCGGTGACCGCCGCGAGCGGGTGATCCAGTACGTCTATGAGCGCTACGGCCGGCTGGGGGCCGGGATGACGGCCAACGTGATCACCTATCGCGGCCGCAGCGCCGCCCGCGAGGTGGCCAAGGTCCTCGGACTCCCACCCGAGCTGCAGGAGCGGTTGTCCCAGCTCGCGCCCGCGTGGGGCTATCAGGATCCGAGCGATCTGCTCACCAGGCACCTGGCCGAGGCGGGCTGCGATCCGCGGCACCCGCGCATGCGCGTGTTCGCCGCGCTGTGGACGCGGCTTCAAGATCTCCCGCGGCACCTCGGCCAGCACTCGGGCGGCATGGTGATCGCCGCCGGCCGCCTCGACGACGTGGTGCCGCTGGAGCCGGCGACGATGCCCGGCCGGGTCGTCATCCAGTGGGACAAGGACGACTGCGCCGCGCTCGGCATGATCAAGATCGACCTGCTCGGGCTGCGCATGATGTCGGTGCTCCAGGAGGCGATCACGATGGTGAGCGAGCGGGGCGGAGAGGTGGACCTCGCCCAGCTGCCGCCCGACGACCGCGAGGTCTACGCGATGCTCCAGCGCGCGGAGACCATCGGCGTCTTCCAGGTGGAGAGTCGCGCGCAGATGGCGACGCTGCCCCGCATCCATCCCGAGCGCTTCTACGACCTCGTCGTGCAGATCGCCATCATCCGCCCGGGGCCGATCGTCGGCGACATGGTGCATCCCTACATCCGCCGGCGGCGCGGCCGCGAGCCGGTGACGTATCCGCATCCCAGCCTGGAGCCGATCCTGCGCCGCACGCTGGGCGTGCCGCTGTTCCAGGAGCAGCTCTTGCGCATGGCGATGGCGGCGGCCGGCTTCACCGGCACCGAGGCCGAGGAGCTTCGCCGCGCCTTCGGCTTCAAACGTAGCGAGCAGCGCATGCACGAGGTCGAGGTGAAGCTGCGCGAGGGGATGGCCCGCCAGGGGATCACCGGCGAGGCCGCCGAGCAGATCGTGCACTCGATCACGTCGTTCGCGCTCTACGGGTTTCCCGAGTCGCACAGCTCGAGCTTCGCGCTGCTCGCCTACGCCAGCGCCTATCTCAAAGTCCACCACGCGGCGGCGTTCTACGCCGCGCTCCTCAACAACCAGCCGATGGGCTTCTACCACGCGTCCACGATCGTGAAGGAAGGCCAACGCCGTGGTCAGCATTTCCTGCCCGTCGACGTCACGCGCTCCGACTGGCTCTGCACCGTCGAAACGGTTGACCGCGACTCTGATCACGCGAGCGAACGACCCCGCGGGTGGTTCCGAGGGGGTGCGGGCGTGGCGAAGCCCGGGGGCCCGCACCCATTTCAATCAGTCCGCATCGGCTTGCGCTATGTGAAAGGCCTGCGCGAGCGCGCGGGGCGGGCCATCGTGGCCGCGCGCGCCGACCGGCCGTTCCGCTCGCTCACCGACGTCGCCACGCGCGCCGGCCTCGATCGCGATGAGCTGACGGCGCTCGCCGCCGTCGGCGCCTTCAACGCGCTCGGCGGCACCCGGCGAGGCAATCTGTGGCGCGCCGCCGTTCCGGTGGCCGGCCCGCTGTTCACCGGCGTCGATGACCGTCACGTTTGGCCGCGGCGGCACGACTCTATCGAGCCGCACAACTCTACCGAGATGTCGCAGCCGAACGCAGAGACTCCGCAGCCGATCACCGACATGACGCTGGCCGAGCGGCTGGCCGCCGACTACGCCGGCACCGGGCTGACGCTGGGGCCCCATCCCATGCGGCTTCGCCGCGCGGCGCTGGCTCGAGACGGCGTCGTCGCCGCGGCCCACCTCGCGAACGGCACGGACGGACGACGGGTGCGGGTGGCCGGCAGCGTGATCGTGCGACAACGTCCGGGCACCGCGAAGGGATTCGTGTTTTTGTCGCTGGAAGATGAGACCGGAATCGCCAACGTGATCGTGACGCCGCAGCTCTTCGCGCGCCATCGCCTCACGCTGGTGGCCGAGCCATTTTTACTCGTAGAGGGAATCTTACAAATCCAGGACGGGGTCGTCTCCGTCCGAGCCCAACGGGTGCACGCCCTGCCCGCCCCGGAGTACACCATTCCATCTCACGATTTTGGTTGAACAACGCAACGCGGCAGCCTGTCTTGGCAGTCATCTTGCTCCCTGCGACCTTCGATGGCCACCGTGCGCCGCCTGCGTGAAGTCCCGATCGAGGCCGATGGTCTCGGCAGTTCCCTCTCGCGCCTGGCGCGCCTCGAGCTCGAGCTCGGACTTGCCGAGGCGCGCGCGGTCATCACCCAGCTCGCCATCGCCATCGCGGTGGCGGTGACGGCGGCGATCGCGTTCGTGGCCGCGCTGGTGGTGCTCGTGGCCGCCGCCTTCGCGCCGCTCTTCGGCGCGGGCTGGCAGCACCTCGTCATCGCCGGCGGCGGCGTGGCGCTGCTCTCTCTCGCGCTCATCGCGTGGTCGGTGATGCGCGTACGAAACCTCACATGGCCGCACGGAACCATTCACTCGATCGAGGAGACGTGGCGATGGCTCGCCGCCCAGCTGAAATCCAGGCTGACATAGCGCTCACCCGTCGTCACATCGAGGCGCAGCTCGATCAGTTGGAGCAACGCGTGACCCGGCGCGGGCGGACACTCGGGCTCGTGCTCGGCGGCGCCTTCGTGGCCGGCCTCGTGCTCTCCCAGCTGCCCGTGCTGCGGCTCCTGCGACTCACGGCGAGTCTCGCGCGCGCGGGCGCGACGGTGGCCGGGACGATCGCAGCGCTCGGCGGCATGGCGGCGACGGTGGAGCATCTCCGTGAGACGCCGCGCCGCTTGCGCGCGGCCTGACGTGCGACCGGCCACCGCGGCGGCGTCCGGACCACGGGCGTTCCGATGAGCACGCGCGTCGGCGAGGTCGACGAGCGGCGCATCCTCTTCGCCAACACCGAGACGCTCCTGTGGCCCGAGGCCAACATCAGCAAGGGCGACCTCATCGACTACTACCTCAAGCTCGCCGAGCTGGTGCTGCCGTTCCTCGCCCAGCGGCCGCTCAGCCTGCTCCGCTGCCCCGACGGCGTCGCCGGCGAATGCGTGTACCAGAAGACGGCGCCGCCCGGTCTGCCCCAGTGGATCCCGACCCGGCGCGTGCGCAGCGACCAGGCCGCGCTCGGCTACGCCGAGTACGTCATCGGCAGTGAGCGCGCGGCCCTCGCCTATCTCGTGAACCTCGGCTACACGTCGTTCCATCCATGGGCCTGTCTCGTCGACGCGGTCGATCGCCCCGACCTCATGCTGTTCGATCTCGATCCGACCGAGATCGCGTTCCGCGAGGTGCGCAACGCGGCGTTGCTGGTCCGCAGCCTGCTCGCCGGTTTCAAGATCCGGAGCTGGGTGAAGACGTCGGGCGGCGCCGGCGTGCACGTGATCGTGCCCCTCGATCCCGTCTACTCGTTCGAGCAGACCCTGACGGCCGCGTCGACGATCACCCGGATGGCGCGCCAGCGTGAGCCATCGCTCTTCACATTCGACATGCGTCGCGCGCGCCGTCGTGGGAAGATCTTGATCGACGTGCTGCGCAACCGGCGGGGCGCGACCCTGGTGAGCCCCTACGCCGTGCGCGAGTATCCGGGCGCGCCGGTGGCGACGCCGCTCGAATGGAGCGAGCTCGAGCGCAGCGTGTACCCGGAGGATTTTCACTTCCACAACGTCCGGGAACGGCTCCGCCAGCGGGGCGACCCGCTGCGCGGGCTCTTCGCCGAGCGTCAATCGCTGGCCCCGCTGCTCGAGGGTGGGCGCGCGCGGCGTGCCCGGCCGATCGCCTGAGCGGGCCGAGGAGCGTCGTCATGGAGCACCAGATGGAACGGACGATCGCCGTCGTGCGTGACCGCGCCCGCCAACTCGCGCGCGGCGCCGACGAGCAACTGATGGAGATGACCGGGCGGCCGCTCACGGGCTGGGCCGAGACGCTGCGCGCCGCCTTGCGCGATCACCCGTTGCCGGTGATCGTCGCGGCCCTCGGCACCGGCTACCTCGTGGGCAAGATCCTCCGCCGCTAGCACCGCCGCCGACGAACGGCCTGACAGCGGAGCGTCGCGGCTTTAGAGGAGCGCACGGCTCCGCCGGGCGCTCCGAACATTGGGGGTTTGGGGGCCATGTCGGGGCCCCCATCTTAGTAAATCGCCTACTTCATCTGGCGGAGCGCTTCGATCCGATCACCCGTCGCGGGATGGGTCGCGAAGAACCCGCCCTTGCTGTTGCCTTCGACCTGAGTCAGCCACGTCAGCGCGTCGATCATCTGCTCCTTCGGCTTGCCGATGCGCCGGAGGAGCTCGACGCCGTGCTTGTCGGCGGCATACTCCTCGTTGCGGCTGTACTTGTTCAGGATCAGCTGCCCGGCGATCGGCGTGAGCGCGCCGCTGCCCGGCAGGATCTGATCGAGGATGACCATGCCGATGTTGAGGCCGGTGCCCAGCGCCTGAGCCTTGGCCACGTGGCCCAGGTCCTCGTGGGCCGTCTCGTGGGCGAGCACCGCCTGCAGCCGATCGTCATTGGCCTTCTCGAGCAACCCGGTGGTGACGAGGAACTGGCCATTGCCGGCGTTGGCGGCGTTGATGTGCGGGTCGTCCATGAGGCCGACCTTCACCTGGTTGGGCTGCAGCGGGTGGTCCATCCCCTTGAGCAGCGGGGTCCACACGCGCTGGAGACGCTCAGCCTGCGCCGGATCGAGCGCCTTGGCGCTGGTTTTCGGCGCGCTCGCATCGGTCCGGGGCGAGGGGGAGGGAGAGGACGAGGACGTCGGTCCCGCACACGCCGCCAGGAGGAGGGCTATCGATCCCAGCGCAGCAACGGTAGCCATGCGCAGCCGCCGGCCGTCCCCGCCCGAATGATGGACGCGTCGGACCGTTGGCCCATTCATGTCGCTCATGCCGTGAGCTCCTCGGCGATGACCTCCACCAGGACGTGCTCTTCGGCGCCCGAAGCTGCGCCTCCACCACCGAAGTAGTCGATGTAGCGATCGATGGTCCGGAGCCGGTCGCTCTTGAAGAAGGCGGCGACGGCCGTCGAGACCGGATCGGTCAGGACATTCGCGTGTGTCATTGGCTGCTCTCCCCAGTTCCACGTGAGGCGTTCGATAAAAGCTCGTCCTCTATGGGTGCAGCGGTCATGCCATGACGTCCCTACGGGCCTTTCGGGTCGTCGACGGTTGTCAAAGTGGGAAGAGGGTGAAAAAATTTCTCCGAAAGAGTGTAGATCCGTCAACAACCGGCACGCGGGTGCGGAGATCGTGCAGAACGTCGTCATGACCCGCGCGGCGAATTCCCGCCCAACTGGCTCGAATTCGCGTCCTTTCGGCCGGCCCCACCGTCGTCCAAACGTTGGCACGGTCGGTGCCTCTCGTGAAGCTCACAAGGCCTCGGGGCGATCGGCCCCTCAAGGAGGCGCCTTTATGCTGAGCATCAAGCGGGAGCTGGAGCGCAAGCGATCGGCGTTGAAGGTCGCGATCCACTCGAGCATGGATTCCAATCGTGATACGGACCACTTTCGGGAGCTCGCCAAGGATCCGTACGGGAGCGCCTCGCTCACACACGATGACGAGATAGCGGCGGCCGTGGTCGACCGCCGGGCCCGTGAACTGCAACAGGTCAACTCCGCCCTCGAAGACATCGAAGCCGGACGCTACGGCGTCTGCCGCGATTGCGGCGAAGAGATCGCCGAAGCGCGGCTCCGTGTGCTGCCCTTCGCCACACGTTGCGTGGCGTGCCAGGCGGAGCTGGAAACGATACGTCGCGCAGCCTGAGAGCGACAGGAGGAACGGACATGAGGCTGGGACGGCTGATGAAAACGCTGGTCGTGATGGTGGCAGTCCTCGCGGTACTGAGCGGCTGCCGGAGCATGACCGGCAAGTCCGCCGGCACGAACATCGACGACGCGAGCATCACCACGGCGGTCAAGTCGAAGCTGGTCGCCGACAAGGCGTCGAACCTGACCCGTGTGAACGTTGACACCAACAACGGCACTGTTTACCTTAACGGGACGGTCGAGAGCGCCGAGCAGCGGGCGCGCGCGGAGCAGATCGCCCGCGAGGCAAAGGGTGTCCGCAAC
This sequence comes from Candidatus Rokuibacteriota bacterium, assembly GCA_003220615.1. Classification (GTDB taxonomy): domain Bacteria; phylum Methylomirabilota; class Methylomirabilia; order Rokubacteriales; family CSP1-6; genus 40CM-68-15. Next base: position 41,892 of record QHTB01000155.1, on the reverse strand, counting down.
GTCGTCAACAACCTGCAAGTCCAGAAGAACTAGAAAACCCGATTCGCTGCGGGTACTCTGACGGGGCGGGAGACGATTTCCCTCGACTCCCGCCCCGCGTGTGGACGCGACGAGAAAACCAAGAGGCGACTGCGACGGTGAGCCCGGTACGACGCGATCAGACGAAAGGTGGAAAGGTCCTCGTCGTCGACGACGAGCCGACCGAGCGGGAAGGTCTGGCCCGGATGGTCGGACAGTGGGGCTACGAGGTGGAGACCGCCTCGTCGGGTGAAGAGGCGCTCGAGCTGGTCGAGACGCATCGCCCGGCCGTGGTGGTGACCGACCTCGTGCTCCCCGAGATGGACGGTCTCACCCTGCTGCAGAAGCTGAAGGAGACGGGCCGGCCGCCGGCGGTCCTGCTCGTGACCGGGCACGCAACCGTCGAGAGCGCCGTGGAGGCGATGCGGCACGGCGCGTTCGACTATCTCACCAAGCCGGTCGATGCGACGCGGCTGCAGGTCCTCCTCGAGAAGTCCATCGAGCAAGAGTCGCTGTCGCGCGAGGTCAACTTCCTGCGCCATCAGCTCCGCCAGAAGGGGAGCTTCGGCCAGCTCGTCGGACAGGCGAAGGGCATGCACGAGGTCTACCGCTGGATCGAGCTGGCGGCGACCAGCACGGCGCCCGTCCTCGTCTTCGGAGAGAGCGGCACCGGTAAGGAGCTGGTCGCCCGCACGATCCACGATCTCTCGAACCGGCGCAACCGAGCGTTCGTCGCCATCAACTGCGCGGCGATTCCGGAGACGTTGATCGAGAGCGAGCTATTCGGCCACGAGCGCGGCGCCTTCACCGGCGCCACCGAGCGGCGCCTCGGATGCTTCGAGCTGGCCGACGGCGGCACGCTGTTCCTGGACGAGATCGCGGAGATGGACAACTCCACCCAGGCCAAGCTGCTCCGGGTGCTCCAGGAGGGCACCTTCCGGCGCGTGGGTGGCGGCAAGCAGGAGATCCAGGTCGACGTCCGGGTCATCGCGGCCACCAACCGCGTGCCGCAGGACGCCATGACCGCGGGCCAGCTCCGCGAGGACCTCTTCTACCGTCTCAACGTCTTCGCCATCCGGCTGCCCACGCTGCGCGAGCGTAAAGAGGACATCCCGGTCCTCAGCCGCTCCTTCGTCGACGAGTTCAATCGCCAGGACAGCCGGCAGGTGCGCGGCATCGGCCCCGAGGCCGAGAAGGCCCTCGATCGCTACGGCTGGCCCGGCAACGTGCGTGAGCTCCGGAACGTGATCCAGCGCGCCGTCGTCCTCTCGGGCAGCGGCCTCATCGCCCTCGAGCACCTGCCCGAGAACGTGCTGCACACGGCGGAGCCGACACGGGCGCCCGCCAAGGGCTCGGTGACGCCCATCCGCGAGATGGAGCGAGAGCTGATCCTGCGTGCGCTCGAGGACACCAACCAGGACAAGCGGCGCGCGGCCGCCCTCCTCGGCATCAGCCTCAAGACGCTCTACAACAAGCTCGCGAAGTACGGCATTCAGGCGGTCAAGTCAGCGCGCATCACCTGATGGCGCCGCCGCTGGAGGACGCACGCCGTCGTGACTTGCCGGCCGATCTCGAGCGCCTGTTGCACGACCTGCGTGGCCCGCTGAACTCGGCGGTGATGCATCTCGAAGTCGTCAAGCGCGCCGGTGTGAGCGATCCGCTCGCCAAGCAGAGCCTGGAGACGATCGGCCAGGAGCTCGTGCGTCTGGCCCGCATGCTGCCCGCTGCGTTCTCCGTGGCCGCGCTGGACCGCAACGAGATGGCGATGGTGGACCTGCGGTCGGTCGTCGAGCAGGAGGTGCGCCGGCTGGGAACGGCTGGCGTGAGCGTGGTCGGGAGCGAGTGGCCGCGCGTCCGTGGAGACGCCGAGCTGCTCAGCGTCGCGGCGTCGCACCTGATCCGCAATGCGCTCGAGGCCACCGAAGACGCCGGCCCCGGTCGCCCGAGCCCGACCGTTGGCGCGGAGACCGGTGATGAGCGAGTCGCGCTCGTCGTCCGTGACTGGGGCGTCGGGATCCGCAACCCGCGCGTCGCCATTCGGCTGGCGGCGTCCAAGAAGCCGGGCCGCGCGGGGCTCGGACTCGTCACCGTGGAACGGATCGCCCGCCTGCACGGCGGCACGCTGGCGCTCTCGACTCCGCCAGACGGCGGGATCGAGGCGCGGCTCACGCTGCCGGTCGCCTAGCCACTCGCCTCGCGTCGTCGCGTCGGAGCACCGGCGCAAGCGGCGCACGAGACATCGACCGCGTCATCGGCACGACCCGCTGCATGTGGTCGTGGACCGCGAAGCCGATCAGCGCGGCCCACACGGCGATGGCCGCGTCACCCGAGGCCGAGGCCAGGACGGCGACGCCGACCATTGTCCAGCCGAGGGCTCGTCCGATGGCGTCGGCGATCGCGCCCGCGATGTCGGGTCGGCGGAGGACCACGCCGAGCACCGCGCGAGCAGCGTGACCACCGTCGAGAGGAAGCGCCGGGATGAGGTTCACCAGCGTGATCCCGAGATTGATCACGACGATGCTGGCTGCGGCGGCCGCCGCGAGGGGATCGGCTCCGGCGTCGACGAGCACGACGTGGACGATGCCGGCGACGACGGCGACGAGCAGGTTCGCCACCGGACCGGCCAGCGCGAGCGCGCAGGCCTGACCGGGCGTCCCCGGCTCGCGGTCGAAGACCGTCACGCCTCCGAAGAGCGAGAGCGAGATGTGGCGAGGCGTGAGACCGATCCACCGGCCGACGATCGCGTGACCCACCTCGTGGAGCACGAGCGACGTGATGAGCCCACCGGCGGCGACGATTCCCGTCGCCACGTACGCGACCAGGCCACGTCCCGGCGCCGCCGCAGGAAACACGGCATCGGCGAACGTCCACGCACTGAGCCCGATGGCGAGCAGACACGAAATGTCCGGCCGCACCGCGATGGCAAGCGTGGAGACGCCGCCGGCGGCGCGTAACGCGCCGATGCGGGGGAGGGGAGCGGGTCGGACCACCGACGACGCCATCGGTGCGCGATCAGGAGGCCAGCGCGTGCACGGCGGGCGTCGGGTCTTCGGTGCTGATCCGCACGTCGGAGACGGGCAGCACCGCCGCGTGATGCGGCCGCACGAACAGCGCATGAGCGATGTCGGCGTACGGCATCTGCTCGTAGACGGCCTCGCACAGCAGCCTCTCCTCGGGCATGCCGAAGGCGGCCTCCAGCGGCTCGAACGTCTCGAGCACGTCCGGAAGATACCGGTGCCCGAGCTCGAGTAGCGCGCTGACCTTGGCGATCACCACGTGCGTGTTGACGAGCGCGTCGCCGGCGTAGAGAGCGATCGCCTCACCGCGTGAGGGCCGCCCGACGAAGCGCCGCACCGTGCGCACCGCCAGCGTCTCCAGGCCCTCGACCAGGTTGCCGGGATCGATCCACGTGCAGGGGATCTCGAGGCCGAGCGGATGAGCGCCGATCACGACGACGAGGTCCGGCCGTCGTTCGACGGCCTGAGCGGCACGGCCCACGTAGGCCATGAGCCGGGCCTCACCGTCGACCAGCTGACCGCTGGGGACGACGACGACCGTCGCGTGAGGATCCTCGGCCGCGATCCGGAGCACGGGCAGAAAGAGCTCGGGCGCGCTGCCGCGATAGGCGGGTTGCAGGATGCGGCGGACGCCCGGGAACTCGCTGAGCTCGGTGTCGTAGTATGCACGGTGATCGCGGGCGACGACGGCGAAGAGCTGGTCGGGCTCGATCAGACGTGCGGCCCGGTCGAGAGCCTGACGGAACAGGATGTGGCGCGCCGACGTGGGAACCCGCGACTGGCGCAGTCTGCGATTGTGTGGGCCGCGCACGGGGCGATGCTCGGCACTGCCGGTGAGGACGATGCCCCAGAGGTGGTCTGTCATCATGTTGGTGAGGCCAGGAGGTGCAGTCGTTATGCCACGCGCAACGTACGCAACTCCGCACGTTTGGACGACTCCCCGCCGTGAAATTCTTGAAAAGTCTTCAAAGTGCCGCGAGTCGGTGTAAGACTTACACCCTTCCTTATATATACGGAGGCGCCAGTGTTCGACCTGAAAGGCAAGGTTGCGGTGGTCACGGGTGGTAACGGGGGCATCGGCCTCGGGATGGCGCAGGGGCTCGCCGCGGCGGGAGCCCAGATCGTCGTCGCGGCGCGGAATCGAGAGAAGTCGCGCGCGGCCGCAACCGAGATCGAGCGGCGCGGCGGGACGGCGATCGCCATCGACGTCGACGTCACGAGCGAGGCGTCGGTGGATGCGATGACAAAGGCCACCATGGAGCGGCTCGGACGCCTGGACATCCTCGTCAACAACGCGGGCACCAACATCCGAAAGCCGGTCCACGACCTGACCCTCGACGAGTGGCGTCTCGTCCTCGACACCAATCTGACCTCGGCCTTCCTGTGCTCCCGGGCGGCGTATCCGGCGATGAAAAGAGCCGGCGGCGGGAAGGTCATCAACATCGGCTCGATGATGTCGATCTTCGGGGCCCCGTTCGCGCCCGTCTACGGCGCGAGCAAGGGCGGGATCGTCCAGCTCACCAAGTCGCTGGCCACGACGTGGGCGCGCGACAACATCCAGGTCAACGCGGTGTTGCCGGGTTGGATCGACACCGAGCTGACGCAGAAGGCTCGGCGCGAGGTTCCCGGCCTCAACGAGATGGTCCTGCGCCGGACGCCCGCCGCGCGCTGGGGTGTCGGCGAGGACATGGCCGGGATCGCGGTGTTCCTGGCCAGCTCGGCGTCCGACTTCATCACCGGCACGGCGATTCCCGTGGATGGTGGGTACTCTATCCAGGTGTAGATGAAGACACTGGTCGTCGACGCGATCGCTCCCGAGGGCCTGGCCTACCTGCGCGAACACGGCTTCGAGATCGACCAGCTCATGAAGCCGTCGCTGCCGACGTTGTACGAGCGCGTTGGCGATTACGAGGCGCTGGTGACGCGGTCGGGGACGGCGGTCACCCCGGAATTGCTGGAGCACGCGCCGCGGCTCCGGATCATCGGGCGGGCCGGGGTCGGCGTCGACAACATCGACGTGGAGGCGTGCTCCCGCCGGGGCATCGTCGTGGTCAACGCGCCGGTCGGCAACGTCGTGTCGGCGGCCGAGCACACGGTGGGCATGATGCTGGCGCTGGTGCGCCGGATCCCCGACGCTCACGATCTCCTCAAGGCCATGAAGTGGGACCGGGGGATCTACGGGACCGAGCTGTTCAGGAAGACCATCGGCCTGGTCGGCCTCGGCAAGGTGGGCTCGCGCGTGGCCGCGCGGCTGCGCGGGTTCGACGCTCGCGTGCTCGTCCACGACCCCTACATCCCCGAAAGCCGCGCCCGCGACTTCGGAGCCCAGCTCACCGAGTTCGACCGGCTCGTCCGCGAGTGCGACGTCATCACCTTCCACGTGCCGCTGACCGACGAGACCGAGAACATGATGACGGCGCGCGAGCTGGCCATCACCAAGCGCGGCGTGCGACTGGTGAACTGTGCGCGAGGCGGGATCATCAACGAGGCCGATCTGCTCGCGGCGCTCGAGTCCGGGCAGGTCGCGGGGGCGGCCATCGACGTGTGGACCGAGGAGCCTCCGAAGAGCGACGTCGTCCGGCGCCTCGTCGCGCATCCAGCCGTCGTCGTCACCCCGCACCTCGGCGCCAACTCCGCCGAGGCTCAGGTCAACGTCGCCCTCGATGTCGCACGCCAGCTCGTCGCGTTCCGCGACGGTGCGCTCGTCGAGTACGCGGTGAACATCCCGGTCGGTGACGTCGGGGCGCTCGAGGAGATGAGGCCGTTCCTCGCGCTGGCCGATCGGCTGGGGCGCTTCAGCGTCCAGCTCGATCCCGAGCACCTGTCGAGCGTGGAGGTGAAGGTGGCGGGCGCGCTGGCCCAGCGTGATCCCGAGCTGCTGGCCCGCGCCGTGCTGGCCGGGCTGCTCGCACCGGTGATGGCGGGCCCCGTGAACCTCGTCAACGCGCATCTCGTCGCCCGCGAGCGCGGCGTGGCCGTCACGACCACCGCCGAGGAGGAGACGCACGGGTACGGCAGTCTCCTGACGGTCGTGACTCACACGCGCGAGGGCCGGAAGATCATCGCCGGGACGGTCTTCTTTGGACAGCCGCGCATCGTGCGCCTGCGCGATCTGAACATCGAGTTCACGCCCGAGGGCTACATCCTCGTCCTCTCCTACGAAGATCGCCCCGGCATGGTCGGACGGATCGGCACGATGCTGGGCGGCCTCGGCGTGAACATCGCCTCCATGCACGTGGGCCGTAAGTCCAAGCGTGGCCGAGCGATCGTGGTCTTGATCCTCGACGAGGAGCTGTCGCCGCGTCAGCTCGCGGAGGTGGCACGTACCGTGGAAGCGGACTTCGCTCGTCTGATTCGGCTCGTCTGAGACGTCCCCGCGGCAATTTTCTTTTGAAACGGGACATGCGCCTGCTACGCTCCCGCTATGCGAGCAAAACGCCTTGTTCTCGTGTCGCTCGTCGTTTTCCTGACCGGTGCGTGCGTCACGTCCCAGTCGCGAACCCTCCGGAGTGAGTTCGAAGACATCCCCGTGCCGAAGGGCCTCTCCTATGTCGAGGACCAGTCGGTGATCATCGAGTCGCCGTCCGTGAAGGCGGCGCGGTTGATCTACCGCGGGCGGATCGAGATGGGAAGCCTGGCCGTGGCGATGCGAACCATGATGGAGGCGAACGGCTGGCGCGCGATCAGCAACACGTCGGCGTCGACGCACGGTACGACGCAGGTGTATGAGAAGGCCGGTAACTCGCTGCAGGTCCGCGTGTGGGAAGGCCTCTACTACACCTACGTTGAGATGACGGCCTCGCGCGCGCTGCCGCCTCCGACCGCCGAAACGAAGTAGTCGGCGGCCGGCCGCGCGCGGCAAACGGGCGAGGTTCAGCCGCGCGTGTTGATTATTGAGTTGGGAGGGGTGGACAGGAGTCCTCCGCCCTCCTCAACTCCACCGCGCGCGAAACGACCCGGGTAGTCGCGCCACACGCGAAGGGGTGGGTTTGGGAGGGGAGACAGGAGTCCTCCGCCCTCCTCAACCCCACCGCGCGCGAAACGACCCGGGTAGTCGCGCCACACGCGAAGGGGTGGGTTTGGGAGGGGAGGACTCCTGTCCCCCCTCCCAACTCAATAGTCAGAGCGCTTTGGTGCGTCTCCAACCTACGGGTTGTGCCAGCGAAACCCGTCTTTCGCGATGAACGCGTCCGCCTCGCGTGGTCCCCACGATCCAGCCTCGTACATCGGTAGGGGGTTCGCGGTCTCGCGCGCCGACGTTCTCAGCAGGGGGTCGAGAATCTGCCACGCCATCTCCACCCAATCGCCGCGGGCGAACAGCGTGGCATCGCCGTGGATCACGTCGAGCAAGAGCCGCTCGTAGGCCTCGGGAGACTGGCCCCCGAACACCTCGCGGTACTCGAAGTCGAGCTTGACGATACCGAGCTTGAGGTCGGGTCCAGGGACCTTGGCGGCCAGCGTGAGCGAGAGGCCCTCGTCCGGCTGGATGCGGATGAGCAGCATGTTCGGCTCGACCCCGTCGGGCTGGCGCCGGAAGATCATGTGGGGCGTCCGGCGAAAGTGGATCGCGATCTCGCTGGCTCGTTTGGCCAGGCGCTTGGCGGCGCGCAGGTAGAACGGCACCGACGCCCATCGCCAGTTGTCGATCAAGAGCTTGAGCGCCACGTACGTTTCCGTGCGGGAGTCCGGCGCCACGCCTTTCTCGTTGCGGTACGCGACGACCGGACGGCCCTCCACGAAGCCGGCTCCATATTGCGCGCGGATCGCCGCGTCGTCGATCTGCCTGAAATCGATCGGATGGATCGCGGCCAGGACCTTGTTCTTCTCGTCATGGACCGGCGAGGCGTCGAACGTCACTGGCGGCTCCATCGCGATGAGGCAGAGGAGCTGGAGCAGGTGATTCTGCACCATGTCGCGCAGGGCACCCGCCTCCTCGTAGTACGCGCCACGCGTCTCCACGCCGATGGTCTCGGCGACCGTGATCTGCACGTGGGCGACGTGGTTGCGGTTCCACAGCGGCTCGAAGATCTGGTTGGCGAAGCGCAGCACGAGGAGGTTCTGGACGGTCTCCTTCCCGAGATAGTGATCGATGCGGTAGATCTGGTCCTCGCCGAAGTAGCGCCGGAGCTGCCGATTGAGGGCCCGGGCGCTCGCGAGGTCGTGGCCGAACGGCTTCTCGATGACGATGCGGGTGAAGCCATTGCGGCTCTGGGCCAGGCCGGAGCTCCCGAGGTTCTCGACGATGTCGTCGTAGAGGCTCGGGGGCGTGGCGCAGTAGAAGATGCGATTGGCCGGCCCGCCCCGGCGTTGCTCGCCGTCGCTCAGGAATGCCTTGAGCGCGGTAGAGAACGCGGGGTCCTTCGGATCGCCCGGCAGGTAGTAAATCGCCTGGGCAAAGCGCTCCCACACGTACTCGGACGGCGGTTGCACGCGTCCGTGTTCGCGGACGGCCTCCCGTATCCTGCGTCGGAAGTCGTCGTGGGTCATCTCCGTGCGGGCCACGGCCACGATGGTGAAGGGCTCGGGTAACGTGCGCGTCGCGTAGAGCGCGAAGAGCGCGGGGATGAGCTTCCGGCGCGTCAGGTCGCCGGACGCGCCGAAGATCACCAGCGAGAACGGCTCATCGACGGACGGCATGGCCACCGAAGGCGTTGCGGAGCGCGGCGAGCAGCCGGTCCGCGAACGAGTTCTCGCGACGTGAGCGGAAGCGCGCGTAGAGCGATGCCGTGATCACCGGCGCGGCCACCGCTTTCTCGACGGCATCGGCGATCGTCCACCGGCCCTCGCCCGAATCCTCGACCCAGCCCTTGATCGCGGCGAGCTTGGGATCGTGGCTGAGCGCGCCGGCGGCCAGGTCGAGCAGCCACGAGCGCACGACGCTCCCGCGGTTCCAGAGTCGGGCGATCGCCGCCAGGTCGAGGCCGTAGTCGGACTCCGACATCAGCTCGAAGCCCTCGGCGTACGCCTGCATCAGGCCGTACTCGATGCCGTTGTGGATCATCTTCACGTAGTGGCCGCTGCCCACGGGGCCGACGTGCAGCCAACCGTCGGGCGGCGCCAGCGTCGTGAAGATGGGGGCCAGGCGCTGCACGACGTCGCGCTCGCCGCCGACCATCAGACAGTAGCCTTCGGTCAGGCCCCAGATGCCGCCGCTCACGCCGGCGTCGACGTACCGAAGCCCGCGCGCCACGAGCCCCGGCGCACGACGGACGTCGTCCTTGTAGTGGGTGTTGCCGCCTTCGACGATCGTGTCGCCGGGGGCGAGGAGCTCGGCCAGATCGCGCAGCGCGATCTCGGTGGGCTCGCCGGCCGGGACCATGATCCACACGACGCGCGGGATCGGCAGCGCCGTCACGAGCTCGCGAAGCGAGGCGGCCGTCTCGATGCCGCCGGTCTGTGCCGCCTGACGCGCGGCGGACGAGGGATCGAAGCCGACGATCCGGTGTCCGCCCCGCACGAGACGCGTGGCCATGTTGCCGCCCATCCGCCCGAGACCGATCAGTCCCACGTCCATCAGGCATACCTCCCGGCGAGCGTATCCGGATCCTCGATGACGTGGCCCACGTCAGGGGCCGAGGAGCGCGGCCGCGGCGCGATCGAGCATCCACACGAGACGCCCGTTGGCGGGACGAACCATGCCGGCGGGCAGCAGCACGCCTTCCTTGAGCGCGGAGCGAACGACCTTGGTCTTTTCGGCGCCGGCGGCGAGGAAGATCACGTGCGCCGCATGGTTCAGGACGGGATAGGTCAGGGTGATGCGCTCGGGAATCGCCGCCGCCGCGGCGTGGACCGCCACGACCGGGCGAAAGACTTCCTTCAGCGCGGGCGATCCGGGAAAGAGCGACCCGGTGTGGCCGTCGATCCCGACGCCGAGCAGGATCAAGTCGAAGCGAGGCAACTCGCCCCGGCGGAGACCGAACACCTCGCTGAGCGCGCGAGCGTAGTCGGCCGCGGCTGCGTCGCTCTCCGCGCCGTGCTCACAGAGGATCGGGAAGATCTGGCTCGCGGGAATCGGAACCTTGGCGAGCAGCGTCTCCTGGGCCATCCGGTAATTGGATTCGGGGTGGTCGTGCCGTACACAGCGCTCGTCGCTGAAGAACACGAAGGTCTGCGGCCACGGCACCGTCTCACCGTACGGCGGCTGGGCCAGGCGCATGTAGGTCTCGCGCGGTGTGCCGCCGCCCGACAGCGCGACGGTGAAGCGACCGCGGGCGGAGACGGCCTCGCTCGCGATGGACGCGATGGTCTGCGCGGCGGCGGTGGCCAGCGCGCTCGCGTCGTCGAAGATCTTCACCGTGAGGCTGTCGTCCATGGCCACATGATACCGGCTCACGCCAGCTTCGCGTCGAGCGCGCGTTGCCGCGCCAGCGCCTCACGATAATGGGCGTGGCGCGCGGCGTCCGGACGGAGCGTGTCCCCGTCGGGTGGACGCCCCGACGCGAGCTCGGGGCGCCGGCCGAGGGCCGAGAGCGCGAGCAGCGCGGCGCCCCGGCTCGTCGCCTCTGCATCGTGGAGCATTGTGATCGGCCGGTTGAGAACGTCGGTGATGATCTGGGCCCACGTCCGAGCGTGAGCGAAGCCGCCACCGGAGGCCACGACCGCGTGATCGCGAGCGAGACACGGCCCCAGCAACTCGTAGACGATCCCGAGGCGCAGGGCGACGGCTTCGAGCATCGCCCGCATGATGTGCGCGGCCGTCGTGTCCAGTCCCAGGCCGGTGATGCTCGCGCGTCGATCTCCGCGCCACCCCGGTGCGCGCTCCCCAGCGATGAAGGGCAGGACCGTCAGGCCGTGGGTGGTCGCGGGCAGCGCGGCGACGGCGGCCTCGGTGGCGGCACCGTCGGGCAGGCGCAGGACCTCACGGCACCACGTCAGGAGGTTGCCGCCTTCGCTCAGCGCCCCGCCGACGAGGGCCACGCGGCGATCCAGCCGATACCGCCAGAGACCCCGCGGGGGCGGACTGGAATCGGTCGTCATCGTGCGCAGCGCTGCCGACGTGCCCAGGTTGAGCGCGACACGCGACGGATCGACGCACTCGGAGCCGGCGTTGCCCGCCGCGCCATCGCCGACGGCCGGGAACCAGGGCACGCCGCGCAATGCCGGCCAGCGACGGGCCCACGCGGACCGCAGATCTCGCCGCGGCTCGTGACGATCCACGAGCGGAAACAACTGGGCCGTCTCGATCCCGGCGGCGGCCAGCGCCGTCGGGTCCCAGCGGAGCCGGGCGTGATCGAAGAGTCCCGTCGCCGAGGCGATCGACACGCTCGTGGCGGCCTCACCGAAGAACGCGTGCTCCAGGTGCTCGCCGATCGAACCCCAGCGCGTGACGCGCTGGAGCTCGGCCGGACGCTCGCGCGCGAGCCAGCGGAGCTTGGCCGGCCAGTACGACGTGTGGATGTAGCAGCCGGTGCGCGCGTGCAGCGCGGCCTCGTCGAGCGCGCCGGCCAGAAGTGTGGCCTCCCGCGCGCTCCGCGTGTCCGCCCACATGTAGATCGGGGTGACGGCGTGGCCGGTCGCGTCGAAGCCGAGGAGCCCGTGCCAGAAGGTGGCGACGCCGACGCCGGCGACGTCGGGCAGCCCGGGGCCGGTGAGCACGGCGTCGAGACACGTGGCGACGGCGGCCAGCACGACGTTGGGATCGTGCTCGACACCGCCGTCGGCGGTGATCGTCGACTCGTAGGCGACGCGATGGAACCGACGCGGCACAGGGACGCCGGACTCGTCGTACAGGGCGGCCCGCGCCGAGGAGGTGCCGACGTCGAGCGCGAGGATCATGGGCAGCGCACTCGGGTAAGATACCGCCCATGAACGAGACGTGGGAAGTGCTCACCTTGCGCGGCCTCAGCGCCACCGACGAGCGGGCCGAGGAGTTCACGGGGACCCTCGTCATCCACCGCCAGGGCCAGCGTGAGCCGGTCGAGACGATCAGCATCCGCGTCAAGCGCTCCATCCTGAGCGAGCTGCACACGACGCTCGGACGGCTGCTGAGCCGCTCCATCGGATTTCGGCGCGGGGTACAATGACCGCCTTCGACGGGAGGATGCAATGACGGTGATCCGCGTGCTGAGTCCGACCGGGATCGACACCGGCGAGCGCGTCTCGGTGCCCGCGCTGCCGCACGATCTCTCCGGTCGCACGATCGGCTTCCTCGACAACACCAAGCACAACTTCGACCGCCTCGTCACCGACTTCGGCGCGCTCCTGCGCGAGCGTCACGGCGTGAAGGCCGTGGTCCACCGGCGCAAGGCGAACGCCTCGACGCCGGCGGCGGCCGAGCTGATCGTCGAGCTCGCGAAGACGTGCGACGTCGTCTTCGCCGGCTCCGCCGACTGAGGGTCGTGCACGTCGTGGAGTCTCCACGACGCCCTCGAAGTGGCGAAGGTCGGAACCGCGGCGGGTCTCATCGCGACCACGGCCTTTCAGGGGCTGGCGGTGCGCCAGCTCTCGGCGCGCGGCGTGGCCGGCCTGCCCTTGCTGGTGATCGAGCACCCGCTGGGTGGCGAGCGGCCGGAATCCGTCGCCCGCAGGGCCCAGCAGGCCGTCGAGCAGCTCGCTAGTCTTCTCGGCCCCGCGTGAGCACCGCGCTCCGGTCCATCGAAGTCGACGACGCGCCCGAGGCCGTTCTCGAAGCGTTCGTCACCCGCGAGTGGTGCGACGGCTTGCCCATCGTCCCTCCGACGGCCGACCGCGTGCGGGTGATGCTCGGAGACGCCGAGCCCGAGCGTGCGCTCGGGGCCATGCCCCCGCTGTGGCGGACGGCGACGCTCGAGGCGATCGCCGTCAACGCCGTGATGGCCGGCTGCCGTCCGGAGTACTTTCCGGTCATCGTCGCCGCGGTGGACGCGATGCTCGATCCCGACTTCAACCTCTACGGCGTGCAGGCGACGACCCATCCGGTGGCGCCGCTGGTCATCGTCAACGGCGCCTATGGGCGACGCATCGGACTGCACGCGGGCAGCGGGTGCTTTGGCCCGGGCTTCCGCGCCAACGCCACGATCGGTCGCGCGCTCAGATTGATCCTCATGAACGTCGGCGGCGCCTGGCCGGGCCGCCACGACATGGCCACGCAGGGCAGCCCCGCCAAGTTCTCGTACTGCATCGCCGAGAACGAGGAGGCCTCGCCGTGGGGACCCCTGAAGGACGGTGACGCCGTCACCGTCTACGGCGGCGAGGGCCCCCACAACGTCAACGACCACGCCTCGACGACGGCCAGCGGGATCCTCTCCACCGTCAGTCACACGGCGGCGACGCTCGGCTCGAACGTCGGCTGGTACTTCTCGCAGAGCCAGCTCCTGGTCGTGCTCGGCCCCGAGCACGCGCGCACGATCGCCGGCGACGGCCTCACGCGCGCCGACGTGCAGCGCTTCGTGTACGAGCACGCCCGGCTGCCTCTGGCGACACTGAAGCTCGGTGGGATGTGGGGCATGCACGACTGGCCGGCGTGGATGATGGCGCTGCGCGATGACGAGGTGCGGCCGCCCCAGGTGCCGTCGCCCGACGACGTGCTGGTCGTCGTCGCCGGCGGCCCGGGCAAGCACTCGTCCGTCGTGCCGAACACCTGCTTCAGCCGCGCCGTGTCGCGGCCCATCGAGCTCGGCCGTGCGGGCTGAAGCCTGCCGGCTCTCGAGCCAGCGGTGTCTCGGTCGACGATCCAACTCCGGACCGACGTCACCGGGCTGATTCAGATGGGCGCGGCTCCGACGCCCCTGGCGGCTACACGGGGAAGCGTGAGCCAGATCGCGGCGAAGAGGAGCAGCGCTCCGACGAGACCGGCGGCGCCCAGGCGTTCGGAGAACACCCACACGCCGAGCAGCGTCGCGGTCAAGGGCTCGAGCAGCGTCACGACTCCCGCGACCGACGCCGGCACGTGGCGCAGCCCGAGCGTGTAGAGCGCATAGGCGCCCGCGGTCGCGATCGCGCCGAGGTAGAGGAGCCACGGCCAGCTCCGCGCGGCCTGGGCCAGCGGCGCGTGTGTCCAGACGAGAAAGGGCAGGGTCAGGACCGCGGCGAGGGAGAACGTGACCGCCGTGACGGCGAGCGAATCCGCTCGCGCGACGGCGGCCTTGGCGATGACCACGTACACCGCGTACGAAAGCCCCGCGGCCAGCGCGAGCGCGATGCCGATCAGGAAGCGAGAGGCCGATCCCGTCATGGTCGACGGAGTCGCGATGAGTAGCGTCGTGCCGATCACGCCGAGAGCGAGCGCGGCGCCGGTCCGTCGCGTGAGACGTTCACCGAGCAGGGCGGCGGCCAGCTAGGCGATCATCAGCGGAGCCGAACAGATGGCGATGAGGGCGGTGACGGCGATGCCCGTCATGGCCACGGCCGAGAAGTACGCCGCCTGGTAGAGCGCCATGCACGCACTCATCGCGAGGCAGTGCGGCAGCACGCGGGCGGTGCGCGTCGGGCCCGCGCCGACGGCCGTGGCCCCGGCGACGAGCACGAGCGCCGCCACCCACATGCGGGCGGCACCGATGAGGAGGGGCTCGGCGTCGGACCGGGCGATGAGGATCGTGGTCACGGAGCCGGTGGTACCCCAGGAGACCGCCGCCAGGCCGATGAGGACGAGGCCACGCAGCACTGACGCCGGATTATAGCGAAGGCGAGATGACGATCGATCCCAAGGACATCGACGCTCATCACCGGGGAACGCTCACCGAGCTCCTCGGTGTGCGCTTCGTGGAAGCGAGCCGGGAGCGGGTCGTGGCCGAAGTCGACATCCGTGACCAGCTCCGAACCGTCGGCGGGCCGCTCCATGGCGGTACGCTGATGGCGCTCGCCGACATCGTGGGCGCCACGGCGACGTTTCTCAACCTTCCGCCGGGGACGACGACGACCACGGTCGAGTCGAAGACGAACTTCTTCGAGGCTGGACGTGACGGCGTGGTCCGCGCGGAGTCGACACCGCTGCACCGCGGCCGACGGACGATGGTGTGGCAGACGCGCGTGACGGACGCATCGGGCCGGCTGCTGGCGATGACGGTACAGACCCAGATGGTGCTGGAGGCGTAGATGACGAGTGGACGCGGGTGACCGGCGAGGCGATCCGCTGGTCCGGGAGGCGATGGCAGAAACGCTGGCGTCCGGCGATCATGTCGAGGTCGTGAAGCTCATCGGCTATTCGGAAGGAGGACGTTCATGAACGTCGCGTTCATCGGCACCGGAACCATGGGCGCGCCCATGGCCGCCAACCTCGTGAAGAAGGGCTTCGCCGTCGTCGCCTACGACATCGTGCCCGCGGCCCTCGCGGCCGCGGCTCGGGCCGGCGCCAAAGAGGCCGGCTCGGCGGCCGACGCGGCCAAGCAGGCCGAGATCGTCGTCACCATGCTTCCATCGTCGTCGCACGTGGAGCAGGCCTATCTCGGCCCGGCCGGTGTCCTCGAAGGCGTGATGCGCGGCCGTCTCTGCATCGACATGTCGACGATCGAGCCCGCCGTCTCGCGCCGCGTGGCCGAGCGGCTGCACGAGCGTGGGGTACGCTTCGTCGACGCGCCCGTGTCCGGTGGCGTGCCGCGGGCCCAGGACGGGACGCTCGCGATCATGGTCGGCGGCGAGGCCAAGGACGTGGAGGAAGCGCGGCCGGTGTTGGCCGCGATGGGCGCCAACGTGTTTCACGTCGGTCCCGTGGGCAGCGGCGAAGTGGCGAAGCTCTGCAACAACCTCATCGCCGGCGTGGCCGCGGTAGCCGTGAGCGAGGCGTTCCGCATCGCCGAAGGCTTCGGCGTCGATCCCAAGATCCTGACCGACGTGATCGCCAAGTCGTCGGGAAACACGTGGCTCATGGAGAACATGCACCCGGTGCCCGGCATCGTGGCCCGCGCCTCGTCCACGCGTGATTACGCTCCCGGCTTCATGACCGATCTCATGGCCAAGGATCTCGGCCTCGCCGTCAACGCCGCCCGCGCGCTGCGCGTGCCCGTCGTCGTCGCGCCGGCCGCTCAGCAGGTGCTGCGGCTCGCGTCGTCGCACGGCCTCGGGCGCAAGGACTTCACGTCGGTGTACCAGTTCCTCAAGCCGTCCGACGGGAACGCACCCGTGTGACCGAGTGATATACTCCACCCCGCTGCGCGCAAAGGAGGCCCGAGCGTGAGTTTCTACGTGATGCTCAGCACGCTCTCGGAATCCGGACGAAAGGTCCTCCGTGAGCGGCCGGGTTGGATCCGGAAGGTCAACGCCGACGTCGAGCGCATGGGCGCGCGCGTCGTCGCCCAGTACGCGGTGCTCGGGCCCTACGACTTCGTGACCATCATCGAGGCCGCCGACAACGCGGCCATCACGCGCATGTCGGTCGAGCTGGGCGCGCGCGGAGGCGTGGCCGGCATGACGATGGCCGCCATGCCGCTCGACGAGTTCATCTCCCGCCTCGAAGGCCGCGGCCGACGGAAGGGACGGACCAAGCGGTGAGCGTACTCAGGATCACTCCCGAGAAGTGCACCGGCTGCCTGCGCTGCGAGCTGGCCTGCTCGTACATGCAGACCGGTACGTATCAGCCGGCGAAATCCGTCATCCGGGTGTCGCCGTTCGAGGGCCACACCTCCTACGCCCCCTATACCTGCGTGCAGTGTGCCGAGGGCTGGTGCATGACGGCGTGCCCGGTCGGCGCCATCACGATCAACGCCGCTGGCGCCAAGGACGTCGTCGACGATCGCTGCGTCGGCTGCAAGCTCTGCACGATCGCCTGTCCCTACGGGACGATGTTCTACGACCCTTCCACGCGCAAGGCCTTCAAGTGCAATCTCTGCGGCGGCGATCCTGCCTGCGCCCACGCCTGCCCGACCGCGGCCATCACCTACGAGGACGTGGCCACGTCGGACTGGCTGGCCGACTTCGCGGCCGAGCGCACCCAGCGCTTGCTGGTGGGGGTGCGGTAGTGCGAGCCGAGGCGCGTCGGGCGATGAGGCGAGCGCTGAAAAGGACTGGTCGTGCGAGCCGAGGCGCGTCGAGCCGCGGTGCGAGGTGAGGATCGTCCGACGAACGAGCCGAGCGGTGAAATGACCGAAACTCGGCGAGCGCTGAAAAGGACTGAATGATGGCGCGACGGCATCTGATCATCGGCGGCGGAACCGCGGGGATGAACGCGATTCGCACCATTCGCGAGGAAGAGGCGGAGCGCTCGGAGATCACGCTGGTCAGCGCCGAGAAGCCGTACTCGCGCATGGTGCTGCCCTACTACCTCGATCGCTCGATCTCCGAGTCTCACGTGTTCACGGCCACCGCGGCGGTGCTCGCCCAGTGGGGCGCCAAGGCGCTCGTCGGACGACGCGCCGCCAGCCTCGACACCAAGGCCAACGTGTGCACGCTCGACGACGGCACCAGAGTCGAGTACGACGACTGCCTGATCGCGACCGGGTCGTCGGCGGTGAAAGCGCCGGTCCCTGGCGCCGACCTGCCCGGCGTACACTCGTTCTGGACGCTCGACCAGTGCCGCGCCCTCATCGCCGACGTCGCGCCGGGCCGTCACGTGGTGATGGTGGGCGCCGGGTTCATCAGCTTCACGATCCTGAACTCGGTCCTGTCGCTCGGCGCCAAGCTCACCATCGTCGAGATCGCGCCGCGCATCCTCCCGCGGATGATCGACGACACCGGGGCTGGCCTCGTCGAAGACTGGCTGACGCGGCACGGTGTCACCATCAGGACGGACGCCCGCCTGAGCAAGATCGAGGACGTCAAGGGCAAGAAGCGGCTGAAGTTCGCCAAGGGCAGCGACCTGGTGTGCGACGTCGTCATCATGGCCACGGGCATCCGCACCAATCTCGAGTGGCTCAAGGGTTCGGGCATCCGCGTGAATCAGGGCATCGTCGTCGACGACCACCTGCGTTCCAACGTCGGCAACGTCTACGCGGCCGGCGACGTCGCCGAAGGCCCCGACCGGCTCTCCAAGTCCGGTGTCGTGCATGCGATCGAGCCCACGGCCCAGGAGCACGGCCGCGTGGTGGGCGCCAACATGGCCGGCCGCGCGGTCGGCTACGTGGGCAGTCTCGTGATGAACATCGTCGAGGTCTGCCACCTCGACGTCGCGTCGTTCGGCGCCTGGGACGACGCCAAGGCGGAGGCCACCGTCGGCGTCAAGCGCGACCGGCACGCGTATCGCAAGCTCCTGTGGACGGGCGACCGCCTCTGCGGCGCCATCATCCTCGGTCCCTCGAGCGACATCTGGACCACCAACGACGTCGGCATGCTGAAGGGCCTCGTCCAGTCGCAGGTGGGCCTCGGACGCTTCAAGGACTACTTGAAAAAGAATCCGTTCGACATCAAGCCGGCCTACATCGCGGTGAACACCGCGGGCCGTCTGCTCTCCGAAACCGTGCTGGGCCGCCCGGCCAAGGCGCCCGGAGAAACCCCGGTGGCCGTATGACTCCAGTGTTGACGAAGCGAGCGACGACGATGGCCACGCCCCAGATGCCGGGCGCCTACGCCGGCAAGCTGCTGCGCGTGGATCTCTCGAAGAAGAAGTGCTGGGCCGAACCGTGGTCGCCGGCCGACATGCGCGAATACCTCGGCGGCGCCGGGCTTGGCGCCATCATCCTGTACCGCGAGACCGCCACGCGCGGCGGCAAGGGCAACGTGGCGTGGGACCACCCGGACAATCGCCTGGTGCTCGCGACCGGGCCGATGGCCGGCTTGCCGGTGTGGGGCACGGGCGCCCTCACCGTCGTGACGATCGGCGCCATGACCAACGGCCCGACGTCGACGCAGGCCAACGGCTTCTTCGGCACCAACCTCAAGTACTGCGGCTACGACGCGATCATCGTTCAGGGACAGTCGAAGGACTGGGTCTACCTCTACATCAACGATGGCGTCCTCGAGCTGCGCGACGCCAAGTCGTTGCTGGGCCTCGACACCTGGGAGACCCAGGAAGCGTTGAACCGCGAGACCGGCCTCTCCGGCCATCAGCTCTCCGTGTACGCGATCGGCCCGGCCGGCGAGAACCTCGTGCGCTTCGCGGCGATCCACGGTGATTACGGCCACGTGGCGTCGAAGAACGGCGTGGGCGCCGTGATGGGCAAGAAGAAGCTGAAGGCCGTCGCCATCGTCAAGGGCACGGGATCGCTCAAGGCGGCCGATTACCGCGGCACCGTCCAGGCCGCCGACGACATCGCCCACGATCTCAAGACCGATCCGTCGGCGAAGTCGCTCTACGAGTACGGCACGCTGCCCGGCGTCGTGAACCTCGGCAAGCTCGGCGCGCTGCCCATCAAGAACTACACGACCAACGTCCCCTACGACGAGCTGACCAACTGGGAGGCGCCGAAGCTCCGCGAGGGCTTCGATCACCGCGGCCATCAGTGCAACGCCTGCGGCATGCACCACTGCCACATGCAGGTGATCCGCAGCGGCGACTTCAAGGGGAACATCGTGGACGAGCCGGAGTACGAGGGCTGGTCGGGCGCCGGCTGGGCGATCGGCGCGCGCGACAAGGAAGGCGTGTCCTGGCTCAACACGCAGCTCGACCGCGCGTGCGTCGACGTCAACGAGTGGGGCTGGCTGTGCGGGTGGGTGATGGAGTGCCAGGAGCGCGGCCTCATCACCGAGAAACAGCTGGGCTTCCGCCTCGAGTGGGGCGACATCAAGGGTGCCGACCGGCTGCTGCAGATGGTGAACCGGCGGCAGGGCTTCGGCGACGTGCTCGCCGAAGGCGTCAAGCGCGCCTCGGAGAAGCTGGGTGGCGCAGCCAAGGACGCGGCGATCTACACGCACCAGGGCTGTTCGCCACGTGGCCACGACCATCGCGCCCGCTGGGATGAAATGCTCGACACGTGCACGTCGTCGACCGGCACGCTCGAGAGTGGGGTGCCCGTCCACGTCACCGAGCTGGGACTGCCGTCGCGCATCAATCCGTTCGCTGGTGAGGAAGTGGTGATGATGGTCGCGGGGATCCGTGGCCGGCGCCACTTCGAAGATTCGATCGGCATCTGTATCTTCACCGGCCGGACGCGACTGGAGAACCTCTGCCGAGCGCTGAACGCGGCCACCGGCTGGAACTACACGGTGGACGAGTCGATGCGCTTCGGCCGCCGCGTCGCTGCCATCTTCCGCGCCGTGCGCATTCGCTGCGGGATTGGCCCCGACCTCGAGAAGCCATCGGCCCGCTACGGCTCGACGCCCCACGACGGCCCGGCCAAGGGGCAGGCCATCAGCGCGCAGTGGCCGAAGATGATCGATCTCTGGTACGAGAAGGTCGGCTACGACCGGAAGACCGGCAAGCCGCTGGCGAAGACGCTGAAGGACCTCGGCCTCGACTGGCTGGCCAAGGACCTCTGGGGGCGGAAGGCCTAACCTGTCGCGACGCGCACGATGTAGTCGGCGAAGCGGACGAAGGGATCGAAGCCTAGGACCTCGGGCGCGTTCGCCACGAAGTTCGACGTGGCGTTGACGTCGTAGAAGTACGCCTCGCCGTCCTCAGCGCTCACCAGGTACTCGACCCCACCGACGTCGATCGACGCCGCGCGAGTGAGTCGCTGCGCGGTCTCGACGCAGGCCGCGGGCGCGTCGTAGCGAGTGACCGCGAGCCCCGGCGTCGGGCTGACCGGGCAGGCGCCCAGTGATGCGTCGCTGGCGGGGGCGGGGAGCTGGCACAGATCGGCCGGACAGAGATTGAAGCTCTCGGCCGCGCGCACGATGCGGATCGCATAGAGCGCTTCGCCGTCCAGGACCTCGACACGGACGATCGCGTTTCCTGCCGGCTCGACGTGCTCCTGGAGGAGCGCCGTGCCGTCGGGCCCGAAGTGAACGGCCGGCGCCGCCTCGAGCGCGGCCGGCGAATCGAAGCGGACGATACCGGCGCCCGAGCCGCCGATGTTTGGCTTGAGCAGCACGGGGAAGCGCAACCGGCCGATCACCTTAGCGATCTGCTCCCGATGGTTGAGGACAATCGTCCGGGGATAGCGCACGCCGAGGCGCTCGAAGAGGTCGATCTGCAGGGCCTTGGATTTTTCGAAGCGCCACGCCGCGACGGGATTGATCACGGGAATGCCGAGCCCTTGCCAGTACGCGAGCAGCGGCTCGGCATAGAAGAGCACGTTGTCGTGCCCACGCCGGTGCGATGACGGACTCGTCCGGTTCACGACGACCGAATAGCGGCGCGAACGATCGCGTGGGTCCCAGGCGTGACTGGACGGGTCGATCTTCTCGAACGGGAGGCGGCGGTGGCCGAGCTCCGCCATCAACCGGCTCGACCACTCCGGATGCTCGTCGAGAATCGCAATTGGCTGTGTAATCATTCAGTTAGTCAATGTAACTAATTCCGATGTAAAATAGCGCCAAAGTGAGCTCGGCGCAATCCTTCTTGACCCGGCGCGAAATGGCATGATATCTACGGTCGGCGCGGTCGTCCCCAGGGTGTGGAGAATTTCGGCTCGCGCGGGGGATACATGACGCAAACAGTTGGATTCATTGGCCTTGGGATCATGGGACGGCCCATGGCAAGAAATCTGATCAAGGCCGGTTACCCACTGGTTGTCCACAACCGCAGCAGGGCCGCCGTCGACGAGCTGGTCGGTGCCGGCGCCAAGAGCGCGACCTCGCCCCGCGAGGTCGCCGGACAATGTGACGTCCTCATCACGATGCTTCCCAACTCACCGGATGTCGAGGTCGTGGCGCTGGGGAAGAACGGCATCGTCGAGGGCGCGCGGCCGGGACTGCTCTTCGTCGATATGTCCACGATTTCGCCGATCGTGAGCCAGAAGATCGGCAAGACGCTCGAAGCCAAGGGCGTCAAGATGTTGGATGCTCCGGTGTCGGGCGGCGAGAAGGGCGCTATCGACGGCGCGCTCTCCATCATGGCCGGCGGCGACAAGGCGGTGTTCGACACCGTGCTGCCGATCTTCCAGGCCATGGGCAAGACGATCACGTATCTCGGACCGCTCGGTTTCGGCGGCTTCACCAAGCTCGCCAACCAGATCATCGTCGCCGTGAATCTCACCGCGCTCGCTGAGGCCCTCACGCTGGCCAAGAAGGCCGGGCTCGATCGCGAGCTGACGCTGAAGGCGCTCGCCGGCGGGCTGGCGGGATCGAAGTGCCTCGATCAGAAGGCGCCCAACTACATCGCCAACTCGTACAAGCCCGGGTTCAAGATCGATCTGCACTTCAAGGACCTCGGTCTCATCATGGAGTCCGCCCACGCGCTCGGTGTGCCGGTGCCGGCTACGGCCACCGTCCAGGAGCTGTTCAATGCGCTCCGCGTCAAGGGACGCGGCGGACTCGATCATTCGGCCGTCATCACGCTGCTGGAAGATCTAGCGGGCGTGTCCGCGTGAGGGCGGCGGTCGACCGCGTCGGGATCGATTCTCACGGCCGCTCGACGAAGGTTCAGATCCGTCGCGTTCGCAAGGGTGACCTCGCCAAGGCCCGCGACGTCATCGAGCAGACCTTCACCGATTTCCTCGAACGGCAGCTCGGCACGCGTCCTCGCCAGCCCTTCGGCGGCGCCCAGTACGTTCATCACCGGTGGCTCATGGAGCCCTGGGGCTGCTTCGTGGCCGAGGAAGATCAGTCGAAGATCGTGGGGGCCGCGCTGGCGGTGACCTGGGGGGCCGTCGGCCTCCTGGGCCCCGTGGCCGTCCTCACCAACTATCAGAATCAGAAGATCGGCCAGCAGCTCATCCTGGCGGTCGAGGAGTTCTTCGAGGAGAACAAGACGGCGTTGCAGGGTGTGGTCACGTATCCGACCAGCCCCAAGCACCTCTTGCTCTATTCGAAGTTCGGGTACCGGCCGAAGGGCCTCGTGGCCATCACCAGCCGGTTGCTCGATCGCCGCGACGGCCGAACGTCGACGCCGCGGCCGCCGAAGGCCGGATTGATCGTGAAGCGGTTCTCGTCACTCGAGGAGGCCAAGAAGAAGGCGGCGCTGGCCCGCTTCCACAAGATCACGACCTCCGTTTGCCGCGGCCTCGATCTGGCCAAGGAAGTGGAGATCGTCGACGGCCTCGCCCTGGGCGATACCTTGCTCTTCGAGCGCGGCCGCGAATTCCTGGGCTTCGCGGTCTATCACACGCCGGGTGTGAGCGAAGCTCCGGCCGGCGCGCTCTACGTGAAGTTCCTCGCCCTCGATCCGCAGCACAAGCGGGTGGAGAACCTCGAGCAGTCGCTGGCCGCCGTCGAGGAGGCTGCGGCCGAGATCGGGGTCCAGCGCGTGATCCTTCCCGTCTACACGCGCTACTGGTCGGCCTACAGCACCCTCATCAAGTGGGGCTACCAGGTCGACTTCACCATGGTCCGCATGCAGCGCGGCAAGCAGGAGGATTACGAGGACTCGACCCATCTGGTCCTCGACGATTGGCGTTGAACGCGCTTCTGGCTGTGCTGCTCGGCGCCGTCCTCGCCGTGGCGCCGGCGACCGTGGCTGCTCATTCCTTGCTGCTGGAAGCGTCCCCCCCCGCCGACGCGCTCCTGCCCGAGCCTCCGACGGAGATCGCCCTCCGGTTCAACAACCGGGTCGAGAAGCGGCTCTGCACCATTCTCCTCGTGGACGGGCACGGTGAGGCGCGGCGGGCGGAGATTCGGGCCGACGGCCCGGCCGACCGCCTGAACGCCGCCGCGCCGGCCCTCGGGGCGGGCACGTGGCGGCTCGAGTGGCGCGTGCTGTCGACCGACGGTCACGTCGTGACCGGCCGGTACTCGTTCCGCGTCGCGCCTTAGTCATGGTCGATCACCGCGGTGGTCGCGCCGGCGCAGCCGTTTGATCGAGGGGAAATCGCCACTCGTGGTCTATCGTGTGGCCTGGTCATGATCGAGGGCCGCGCGACTCCCGAGGGTACGGCGCGCTACGCGCAGCGATTCGCCTCCACTGTCGCGGCCGACAACTATCGCCGACTCGACTCCGCCGGCCACCTGTCGAGCCTGGGCCTGGGGACCTACCTGGGCCGCGAGGATGCCGCGACCGACAGCCTCTACCGCCGCGCCATCGGTCAGGCGCTCGAGCGCGGCCTCAACGTCATCGACACCGCCGTGAACTATCGACACCAGCGGAGCGAGCGCGTGATCGGCGCCGTGCTGGCCGAGCGCATCACGCGCTCCGAGCTTCGACGCGACGAGGTCGTGGTGGCCACCAAGGGCGGCTACATCCCGCTCGACGCGAACGTCGACACGGATCCCCGCACGTACTTCACCGACACGTACCTGCGCACC
Source organism: Candidatus Rokuibacteriota bacterium (assembly GCA_003220615.1). GTDB lineage: Bacteria > Methylomirabilota > Methylomirabilia > Rokubacteriales > CSP1-6 > 40CM-68-15. The sequence goes on along the minus strand of QHTB01000155.1, from coordinate 17,731 downwards.
GGGGTCGTGCGGCCCGACGACGTGGTGGGGGGCGCCCACTGCATGACCCCGCGGTATCTCGCCGATCAGATCGAGCGCAGTCGGCAGAATCTGGGGCTGGCGACGATCGACATCTATTACGTCCACAACCCCGAGAGTCAGCTCGACGAGCTCGAGCGTCCGGTCTTTCTCGAGCGGCTGCGCGACGCGTTCACGGCGCTGGAGCAGGCGGTCCAGGAGGGAAAGATCGGCTGCTACGGCACGGCGACGTGGAACGGCTACCGCCAGGCGCCGACCGATCCGGACTTCCTCTCGTTCGAAGAGGTCGTGAACGCGGCCCGCGCGGTGGCCGGCGACCGCCATCACTTCAAAGTGGTCCAGCTTCCCTACAATCTCGGCATGACGGAGGCGTTCACGCGCGCCAATCAGCCCGTGGGCAAGGAGACGGTGCCGGCGCTGGAGGCGGCTCGGCGTCTCGGCATCTACGTCATGGCGTCGGCGTCGGTCCACCAGGGACAGCTCACGAGGAACTTGCCGCCGATGCTCACCGAGTTCCTGCCCGGCTTCCAGACCGATGCTCAGCGCGCACTCCAGTTCGTGCGTTCGACGCCGGGCGTGGGGACAGCGCTGGTCGGCATGAAGACCGTCGCGCACGTCGAGGAGAACGCCGGCGTGGCGGCCACCGCGCCGATGCCCTGGAACGAGTTCGGTCGGCTCTTCACCGCCACCTCGTGATCACGCTCGAGCCCGACGTCACCCAGGCGCTCGGAGTCCGCCCCAGCGTCTCCGCCGTGATCTTCGATCAGCGTGGCCGGCTCTTGCTCCAGCAGCGCTCCGACGGCGGGCAGTGGGGCCTGCCCGGCGGGTCGGTCGAGATCGGCGAGTCGCTGGCCGAGGCCGCGCGTCGTGAAGTCCTCGAAGAAACCGGCCTGGTCGTGGTCGTGCGCCGGCTGATCGGCGTCTACTCGGAGCCAGCGCTCCAGGTGGTCCGCTATCCGACCGGGCACGTCTGGCACTACGTCAACGTGTGCTTCGAGTGCGGGGCGACGTCTGGCGCGCTCACGACGTGCGATGAGACCCTCGATCTGCGATACTTCTCACCGCGTCGGCTGCCCGGCACGCTGTTGCCGAATCACCGTGTGCGCATCGCCGACGCCCGCGCCGGCCGGGCTGCGGCATTCATCCGCTAGGGGAGGATTCGGCCGTGGTGCTCGGGATTCATCACGTCGGGATCGTGGTGAAGCGGCTGCGGGACGCGTACACGTTCTACCAGGGCACGCTCGGCCTGCCGCTGCTGCGCGAGGCCGAGGTGGCCGATCAGGGCGTGCGCGCCGCGTTGCTCGGCGCGGGGGACACCGAGATCGAGCTGCTGGAGCCGCTCGACCCCGAGAACGCCGTCGGTCGCTTTCTCGCCAAGCGCGGCGAGGGTCTGCACCACTTCTGCCTCGACACGCCGAGCGTGGACGCTGAGCTCTCCGATCTGAAGCGGCGCGGCGTTCCGCTGATCGACCACGCCTCGCGCCAGGGACTGGCCGGGCGCATCGCCTTCCTGCATCCGAAGGCCTGCGCCGGCGTCCTCGTCGAGCTGGCGACGCCGGACCATCGCCCGACCCCGGCGCCGTCCGCGCCCCTTCACCTCAAGCGTCTCGTCATCGGCGCGCGCGAGCCGCAGCAGACCGTGAGCGTCTTTCAGTCACTCTTCGCGCTGCCCGAGATGGCCATGAACGGGGGGCCGCGGACGATGCTGACGGTCGGTCAGGGCGCGCTCCTCGTCGTGCCCGCCGAAGAAGTCGGCGGCAGCGAGGGCATGGTGGCGCTCTCGCTGGTGGCCGAAGACTTCGACGCGCTCATCGGCGCCTGCGATCGCCAGCGCGTGAAGTTGCTGCGGGGCACGGGCGAGGTGACCATCGAGCCGACCTCGAGCCACGGGGTTCACCTGCACATCAGTAAATACCGGTTTCCGTGATTATTAAGTTGGGGGGACCCGTTCCGCTTCCCCCCAAACCCCCCTCATTTACATTGCGCGTGACAACCCAATATTGGGTCGACCACGCGTGATCTCAAAACGCTTCGGTCGCCGCCGCGATCGCGTCGAGATCGCCCCGCGTGTAGGAGGCCAGGCTCCGGAAGTCCAGATCCACGTAGTTCTTGATCCAGCGCATCGCGATCTTCACCGACTTGCGGTAGCGCGCCTGCACGGCGGGATCGGCCGGACGCCGCGCCACGATGTCGGTGAGCTCTTCACCCAGCAGCCGCTTCACCAGCGCGAAATCGTGGGCCGCGCCGGCTCCGTCGGTCGTGCGCACGTGGTGGAGGATCCGCTGTGCGATCTGGGCGACGGACATGCGGCCGGTGGCGAGATCCTCCATGAGCGCGGGATGGATGCCCGGCTTGCCCTCGAGGCTGTCGATGCCCTTGGCGCCGCGGCCGTTCAGCCAACCCTCGACGTACTCGATCACCATCCGACAGTTCCGGCGCGTGCCTTCGAGCGTGATCGGCCCGTCCGGCACGTCGATTTGGATCGGATAGTTCTCGGGCCGGGCCATCTCCGCGGTCGGTCTCCACCCCGAGCCGATGAGCTGCTTGAAGGGGTCCGCGGCCGTCTTCATGTGAAAGATGTGGGCGACCCAGGCGCGGATGAAGCCCTGGCGCGCTTCCCACTCCTTGTCGGCCCGAATCGCGTCGCCGGCCGCGCGATTGACGTCGGGATCGGGATTCGGCAGCGCCGTCGCCATGCCCCCGATGGGCACGGCACCGCGCTTGAGCGAGATCGCCACGAGCCGCCGGAAGATGTTGCTGAGGAACGGCGTCGTCTTGATGTCCACGCCGAACCGATCCGGCCAGACCGACTTGGGGTCGGCCATCACGTATTCGAAGATGCTGGCCTTGAGGTCCCAGCGCGCGGCGTTGAGCCCGGCCGCATAGGCCCCCAGCTCGTACAGCATCTCGTCCATCTCGTACACGCACGGCAGCGACTCGACCAGCACGATGGCGCGGATGGTCGCGGGACGCAGCCACGGCAACCGCTCGCGGCTGCGATCGAAGACGTCGCGATAGAGCCGTGCCTCCGGCGCGAACTCGAGCTTCGGCAGATAGAAGTAGATGCCCTGGTTGCGCTCGGCCTGGGCGCGGCCGGCGTGGAACAGCGTCAGCGCGGTACCGAGGAGCGCGGCGTTGACCGGCGTCCCGTCCACCGTCACCTCGGGCTCGACCAGGTGGAGGCCACGCTCACGATGCATGAAGAACGGCAGCTCGCCGTCGGCCACGCGGTACTCCCGCTTCCGCTCGGTGTCGAAGTGATGGAGCTCGCGCTGCACGGCGGCCACGCGGTTGTGAGCGGCGCGGACGCTGTCGACGAGCCGGTGTCCCCCGGAGTCCTCGTCGTCGTCCAGGTCGCCCTCGGCGCGCTCGCCTTCGGGGCCGGGGTTGAGCGCGTTGATGAACATCGAGGTGATCGAGCAGGGGCCCGAGATCTCGATGCCCGGCTTCTGGAGATCGGCCGGGACGGGCGGCACGTGCCAGTCGCCGGTGGTGGCGGCGCTCGTCGGGGGATTCGACGGCAGCACGCTTCGGGTGTGCGCCCGGGTCAGGGCCTCGGCGCGCCGGGCCAGCAACTCACCGATGCGTGGCGTGAAGCGATCGTGGAGATCCACGAGGTAATCGAGAAAGACCGGCGTGAAGAGCGGCGCCGCACCCTCCACCGGCGCGAACTTCACGCGTGTGGCTGCCGAGCTCGCCATGAGCGACTCCCTTCGCGAGGAATCAAACGTGTTCTTTTCGCACGGGCGCGGAAACACTGTCAATGGTTAGAATGCCGGGCAAACACGGGAGGAGGACGCCATGGCGACCGTGCTGTTCGTGGTGAAGGCGACGATCACGAAGGACCGCGAAGAGGCGTTCAACCGCTGGTACAACGACGAGCACGTCCCCCAGGTCTTACAGTTCAAGGGCGTCGTCAGCGCGCGCCGCTACAAAGCGCTGGAAGGCGAGGAGAAGTTCCAGTACATGGCGGTGTACGAGTTGCAGGACGAGGCGACGTATCGCCGACTCATGGCGTCGGACCACATGAAGCTCCTGCGCAGCGAGTACGATGCGCACTTCGGTGGCGTGAGCGATCGCGCGCGCTTCGCCTACACTCAGGTCTGGCCATAAGGCGCCGCACGTGCCGAGACCAGGCCACCTGCTCCAATGACCCGTCGGATCCGCGGCCTTGGCCGAGGCCGCAAGACTCGGCGCACGCTCGAGCGCGGGGGAACCGGCGCCGCCCACCGTCTCAACACCGCGCTCGGCGGCTGGCCCGGCGTGAGGATCACGCCCATGTTCGGGCGCTGGGGCTACTTCGTGGGCGAGACGCTGTTCGCGTGCTTCCCCGTCCGTGAGAAGGAGCACGATTTGTGGATCCGACTGCGGCCGGACGAGCAGCGGCGGGCGCTGGCCGCCGGCGCCCGCCCGCACCGCCGCTTCGGCGGTCGCGGCTGGATCGAGATCAACGTGGAGAGCCCCGCCGACGTGGGGTTCGTGCTGCCCTGGCTTCGCCGCGCCTACCGGACCGCCACCGCCGAGTAGCCGGCACGTAGATTGCGTTGCCTCCCGTTCCGGAGGTCTGGAGCCATGGAACAGTACGATTCGGGTTGGAGACCCTGGCCCGTTGTCTGGAGCGCGGTCATCGTTGGCGCGCTGTCCGCGCTGGCCGTCGGGCTCGTCATCGGTTTGATCGGATTCGCGGTGGGCGCCCACGAAGTCTCGAAAGCGGCGACCTGGAAGAACGTCCGGTTGATCACGCTCATCTTCAACATCGGCGGCGCGTTCTTCGCCTTCGTCGTCGGCGGCTGGGTGGCCGCCCGGATCGCGGGCTTCCGCCGGGCCGAACCGGCCGTGCTCCACGGGGCGATCGCGTGGTTGGTCACGCTTCCGATCCTGATGCTGCTCGCGGCCACGGGTACGCTCGCCAGCTATGGCGGGTGGCTGGGATCGCTGGCCGGCTTTCACGCCACGCCGACCGCGGTTTCCTCGGCGACCGATATGGCGGCGGCCATGCGCAATACTGCGCTGTCGAATCTGACCGGCGTGCTGGTTGGCCTGATGGGCAGCGTGATCGGTGGATGGACGGCCTCAGGCGAGCCGATGACGCTGAGGTACTACCGGCGTCGCGGCCAGGTCCCTCTCGAGGAGACGCGCACCCGGCGCATCGCTTAGCTACGTGCGGTCTTCGGTCTCGCGGTCCCTGGCGTCGTTCTCGGGAATCGAGGTGACCGGGTTGGCGACAGCGGTGGTATCGCCGATTCGCTGACCCGGCGCCTCGGTCAAGCGATCGACGTGGCCTTCGCAGCGCGCGCGGCCGCCTCGATGCGGTCGATTTTCACCAGCGGCACGAGCAGCCAGGCCGCCGCCGTGAACGCCGCCGAGATGATGATGAGCGGCGTATAGCCGATCCAGTCGTAGAGATACCCACCGGCGACCTGCGAGCCCTGGACGCCGAAGTTGTAGACCGACATCAGCAGCGCGAAGAACGTGCCCTCCGCGTGAGGGGGGCAGGCCTTGGCCGCGAGGTCGAGGAACGCGAGCTGGACGATCATGCTCAAGCCGCCAAACGTGATATCGATGATCATCGCCGACTTCCAGTCGTTGTAGAGCAGGTAGGCGAGCGTGCCGACGACGCCGACGCCGATCGACCACTCGATGAGGCGCCGGAGCGGGTAGCGACGTGACAGGGGCGCGTAGAACGCGGCGCCCACGATCTGCGCAGCGGCCCCGAGCGACCCCAGCAGGCCGATGAACTGCTGACTGAACTTCAGCGTGTCCGTCTGGTAGTAGAAGAGCGGGATCCCGATCGACGGGCTGAAGGTCCAGAAGAAGATGAATCCGGCCACGACCCACATCGTGCGGTGACCCACGGCCCGCTTGATGCCCTGCCACGCCTCCCGAAACTCTTCGCGCCGCGATTTCGCGGGAGCCTCGTGGATGAAGGCGGTGCCCATCACCAGGGCCAGGAACGGGAAGAACGCGGCGATGAGGAAGCCCGTGTGCAGCTCGCGTCGCTCGGCGAGATAGCCGCCGATGGCTCCGACCAGGATGGTGGCGACGTTGATCGAGGCCCACTGGACGGACTGGAAGGCGCCGGTGAGCCCGAGCGGCTTGCCGCGCTCGACCATCATCGCGTCGGTGAGGACGTCGGTGAAGGCGAGGCCCAGGCTCATGACGGTGATCAGGAGCGCCATTCGCCAGTACGTCGGCGCGCCCATCAGGGAGAGCGCGACCGCCGCCACCGTCGCGAGCGTGCACGTCAGCAGGAAATAGCTCTTGCGCCGGCGGCCGAAGAGGGGCACGGAGTCCGAGAGCAGTCCGTACACGGGTTTGATCACCCACGGGATGAGGATGATCCAGCCGAAGTTCGCGACCTGGGCGGCCGACAACCCGAACTGGTCCTTGAGCGTGAGCGTGACCATCTGATCGGTGACGTGGTACATGCCCTGGGAGAAGTACACGACGCCGAACAGGATCGCGAGGCGCTTGGCTTCCGGCGTTTGAAACGGCGAAAGCTGGTGGAGGCGCTGGAGCATCCAAAGGCCATGATACCTTTGACGCGATGCGTTCCGTATGTCCTCACGATTGCCCGTCGGCGTGCGCGCTGCTGGTCACGGTCGAGGAGGGACGGCTGACCGGCGTCACCGGCGACCCCGCGCATCCGTTCACCCAGGGTGTCATCTGCAGCAAGGTGCGCGCCTATGCCGAGCGCGTCCATTCGCCCCTCCGCGTGCTTCATCCCTTGCGTCGCGTCGGGGCCAAGGGCGAGGGACGGTTCGAGCGGATCACGTGGGACGCAGCCTTCGGCGAGATCGCGGAGCGCTGGCGCCGGATCATCGCGACGCACGGGGCCGAGGCCATCCTGCCGTTCTCCTACGCGGGCACGATGGGACAGATCCAGTACTTCGCCGGCCATCCGCTCTTCCACGCGCTGGGCGCGAGCCGACTCGATCGCACCATCTGCATCAACACGGCCTACGCGGGATGGCGGGCGACGCTCGGCGCGGTCACCGGCAACGACTCCGAGCAGATGGTGGGAGCCGATCTCATCGTGCTGTGGGGCGTCAACGCGGCGTACTCCACCGTGAACGTGATGACGCTGGTCAAGCAGGCGCGCGTACGCGGCGCCTTCGTCGTCTGCGTCGATCCCTATCGCACCGCGACCGCCGAGCAGGCGGACCTGCACCTGATGGTCCGGCCCGGCACCGACACCGCGCTCGCCCTCGGCGTCATGCACGTGCTCATCCGTGAAGACCGCGTCGACCACGCGTACATCGCGCGATCCACCCTCGGCTACGAGCGGCTCGCCGAGCACGTCGCCCAGTACGCACCAGAGCGCGTCGCCCCAATCGTCGGCCTGCCGGCGTCGACCATCGTGGACTTCGCCCGGCGCTACGGGGCATCGCCGCGCTCGTTCATGCGCGTCGGCATCGGCGTGTCACGTCACGAGAACGGCGGCATGACGTGCCGGACGCTCGCGTGCCTGCCCGCGCTGACCGGCGCCTACGCCGACGACCACGGGGGAGCGCTGCTCTCGTCCACGGGCGGCTTCGGCTTCGACTCGCGGGTGCTCGAGCGTTCCGACCTCATGCCGTCGCCGTCGCCGCGCGTGATCAACATGATCCACCTCGGCCGCGTGCTGACCGACCCGGTCATGACGCCACCGATCACGAGCCTCTACGTCTACAACTCGAACCCGGCCGCGGTCTGTCCGAACCAGGCCCTCGTCCTGCGCGGGTTGGCGCGCGAGGATCTCTTCACGGTGGTCCACGAGCAGGTGATGACGGACACCGCGCACTACGCCGACCTCGTGCTCCCGGCCACCATGTCGCTCGAGCACGAGGACCTCTACCGCTCGTACGGTCACTTCCACCTCCAGCTCGCTCAGCCGGTCCTCTCACCGCCGGGCGAGGCCCTGCCGAACTGGGAGGTCTTCCGCCGGCTCGCGCGCGCCCTCGGCGTTGCCGAGGCGCATTACGCGAAATCGGGGGCGGACCTCATCCGCGAGCTGCTGGCGACCGGCGACGAGACGGTGAACGGGATCACCTACGAGCGGTTGCGCGCCGAGGGCTCGGTGAGGATGAACCTGCCGCGTCCGTATCGGCCGTTCGCCGATGGCGCGCCCACGCCGTCCGGTCGCGTCGAGTTCTACTCGGAGCGGCTCGCGCGCCAGGGCCAGCCACCGCTCCCGACGTACGTGCCGCTTCGCGAGGGACCCGACAACGTCGCATTGAGCGCGACGTTTCCGCTGCAGTGCATCGTTCCCCCGAACCGCTTCTTCCTGAACTCGTCGTTCAGCCAGTCCGAGCGGTTGCGCCGCCGCCAGAAGACGCCGACGGTCCTCCTCGCGCCGGCCGACGCGGCCGCGCGCGGGATCGGCGACGGCGACGCCGTCGTCGTGACGAGCGCCCGGGGCGCCGCACGGTTTGCCGCCGAGCTGACGGACCGGACGCGGCCCGGAGTGGTCGTCGTCGAGGGCCTCTGGTGGCATCGCTTCCATCCGGGCGGCCACGGCGCCAACGTCCTCACCCGCGACGACGTCACCGACCTGGGGGGCGGACCGGCTTTTCACTCCAACCTCGTCCAGGTAGCCCGGGCCGAGTCCGCCCCGGCGGGGTCGGCCCTTGCCGGGGTCGGATTGACAGGCGTTTCCGGGGGCGGCTAGTCTTCATGGGTTCTGATCACGAGAGGCCCGACGCGTGAGTGCAGCGCACGCCGTGTTGTTCGACTTCGGCGGAACGCTGGACGCCGCGGGCGTGCCCTGGAAGGAGCGGATCTTTCACCTCTACCGTGAGGAGGGCGTGGACGTTGAGGCCGAGCGCTTCGCCCCGGTGTTCTATCGCGCCGACGATGCCCTGGTGGGAACGATTCCGTCGACGCTCTCGTTCCGCGACACGGTGCATCGACTCGTGGCCGGCGTGAGCTCCGGGCTGGGCGTGACGGATGCGGCGGTGGGCGCGCGCGTCGCCACGCGCTTCATCGATCAGGCGCTCGACGCCGTCGGCGCGGGCACGCCGGTCCTGGCCCGGCTGGCCCGCCGGTACCGCCTCGGTCTCGTCTCGAACTTCTACGGCAATCTCGAGACCGTCTGTGCCGACGTCGGCCTGCACGGGCTCTTCGCCGTGATCGTGGACTCCGCGCGCGTGGGCTGCACCAAGCCCGACCCGCGCATCTTCCACCGCGCGCTCGAGGGCGTCGGTGTCGCGGCGGGCGATGCGACGTTCGTCGGCGATTCGCCGACCCGTGACATGGCCGGCGCGCGCGGCGTGGGCATGCGACACATCTGGCTGGTGCCGCCCGCGGCGCGGCCCACGCCGTGCTGTCCGGGGGATCGCGTGGTCCGGTCGCTCGGCGAGCTCGACGAGTGCCTGCGGTGACGGCGCCGTTTCCAGCCGGGATCATCGCCGCCGGCGAGGGCAGCCGGCTCCGGGCGGGCGGCTTCGCCATGCCCAAGCCGCTGGTCCCGGTCGCCGGGGTGCCGCTGATCGAGTCGGCGATCACGAATTTCCTGGCGGCCGGCGTGACCTCGCTCGTGATCATCGTCAACGACGCCGGACGCGCGTGTGTCGAGCGCGTGCGCGCGCGCTTCCCCGGCGTCGACGTCCAGTTCATCGTGAAGACGACCGCGTCGTCCCTCGAGAGCTTCTTCGAGGTCAATCGGCGGCTCGGGCGGGGACGCGCGCTGATCTCGACCGTCGACGCCTGGTGCCGACCTGCGGACTTCACGCGGTTCGTGGACGCCGCGCGCCGGCGGCCCGCCGACGCGAGCGTGCTCGCCGTCACGCCGTTCGTCGCCGACGAGAAGCCGGTCTGGGTGAGCGTCGACGGCGCCGGGCGCATCACGGACCTGGGAGGACCGTCGGGAACGCAGGTGACCGCCGGCATGTACGTGCTCTCCGAGCGGGCACGCGCGACGTCGCCGCCGCCGCTCGGACGGCTGCGCGAATTCCTGCGGTGGCTGCTCGAGCACGGAGAGACCATGTACGCCGAAATCATCGAGACCGTCGTGGACGTGGACCGCGCGTCCGACATCGCACTGGCCGAGGCGCTGGCGGTGGCCGCGCCGGGCCCACATCGGGGAGGGGACAGGTGAGCGATCCGCACTGCTGGGGCATCTTCCGCGAACGCGCGCATTCGCCGGGGCGTGAGTACGACGACAGCGAGATCCTCACCCTGACGGGCAAGGAGCTCGAGGCGCGCGGATTCCAGGTCACGCTGAAGAGTCCCGAGGAGGCCCTGAGCTCACCCGAGCCACGCCCGGTCGGGGTGTTCATGATGTGCGAGCGCATCGCCATCCTCCAGCGCCTGCACGCGGTCGAGGCGCGCGGCGTGCCCCACGTCAACAGCCCGCGCGCCGTCCTCAACACGTATCGCGATCGGATGATCACGCAGTTCCAGGAGGCGAACGTCCCGTTCGTGCCCAGCCACTTCGTGTCGACGGTGGACGGCCACGGCGTGGGCGCGTTGCCGGTGTGGGTGAAGCGCCCGGACGTGCACAACACGCAAGACGGCGACGTCGTCTTCGGTGACACCGCCGAGCGCGTGGGCCAGGCCCTCGCCGACCTCGCCGCGCGCGGGATCGACCGCGCCGTCATCCAGCCGCACGTGGCGGGCGATCTCGTGAAGTTCTACGGGATCGGCGTGGGAATCGGCGCCGCCGGCGCACCGCCGTGGTTCCGGTGGTTCTATCACAAGGACCAGCGACTGCACGAGTACGCGTTCGACGCGGCCACGCTCGCGCGCACCGTGCGACAGGCGGCCACCGCGCTGGGCCTCGAGATCTATGGTGGCGACGCCGTCATCGCGCCGACCGGCGCGATCGTGCTCCTCGATCTCAACGCCTGGCCGAGCTTCGCGCTCTATCGCGAGGAGGCGGCGCCGCGCATCGCCGACTACCTCGCCCGGCGGTTCGCGGCGGTGTCGCGATGAGCGACCGTCGCCGCGAAGTCGGACCGCGCTCGCGCCAGATCTTCGAGCGCGAGCAGCGTCACGTCGCGCCCGGGCTGCAATCCTTCGCGCTCTACTCGGGGCTGGCCATGGCCCGCGGCCAGGGCTGCACGCTCACCGACGTGGACGGCAACACGTACATCGATTTCATCGCCGGCATCGGCGTGGGCAGTGTCGGCCACTGCCATCCGCACTACGTCGAGAGCCTCAAGCGCCAGATCGAGCAGTTGACCTTTGGCAGCTTTACCACCGAGGCCCGCGCGAAGCTGCTCGAGCTGCTCGCGAGCCTCACGCCCGACGGCCTCACGCGCATCCAGTTCTTCTCGGGCGGCGCCGAGGCGGTGGAGGCGGCCCTGCGCCTGGCCAAGGCGGCGACGGGCAAGCACGAAGTCATCGGCTTCTGGGGCGGCTTCCACGGCAAGACCGGCGGCGTGCTGGGACTCCTCGGCAGCGACTTCAAGCACGGGCTGGGGCCGTTCCTGCCCGGCCAGTACTCGGCGCCGTACGCCGACTGCTATCGTTGCCCGCTGCGGCTGCGCTACCCCGAGTGCGGCATCGCCTGCGCCGACTACGTGCGCGACGTCATCAAGTATCAGACCGGTGGCGAGATCTCGGCGATCATCGTCGAGCCCATCCAGGGCACCGCGGGCAACGTCGTTCCGCCGCCGGGCTATCTCACGGCGCTCCAGGCGATCGCGCGCGAGCACGAGGCGCTCTTGATCGCCGACGAGATGCTCACCGGCTTCGGGCGGACAGGGCTGATGTGGGGTTGCGACCACGACCGCGTGATCCCCGACATCATGACGGTGGGCAAGGGGATCGGGGGCGGCTTCCCGCTGAGCGGCGTGATCTCGACGCAGCCACTGACCGGCCACAAGCCGTGGTCCAATCCGAGCGCCAGCTCGTCGAGCTATGGCGGCAACCCGTTGGCCGCCGCCGCCGGACTGGCCACGCTCGAGATCTTCCTGAAGGAAGACCTGGTCAGGAACTCGGAACGCGTCGGCAAGATCATGCTCTCCCGGCTGGAAGCGCTGAAGGAGAAGTATCGCTGTGTCGGCGAGGTGCGCGGCAAGGGCCTGATGCTCGGCATCGAGCTCGTGCGCGACCGCGCGACGAAGGAGCCGCTCGGCAAGGACGTCACCCGCGCGTTCTATCAGGAGTGTCTGCGCCGCGGCCTCCTGGCGATGACCTATTCGCCGTCGATCCGCATCAATCCGCCGTTGATCATCACCGAGGACACCGCGCTCGCGGGGCTCGCCATTCTCGACGAGGCGCTGGGGGCGGTGGTTCGCGACCACGGGCTCTCGTAGCGGATGCTGCGCGGCGCCATCATCGGCCTGGGCAACGTCGCGCTCGCAGGCCATCTGCCGGGCTGGCTGCGCTGTCGTGACGTCGAGATCGTGGCGGCGACCGACGTCGAGCCGGCCCGACGAACGGCCATCGAGGCGCTCGTCCCGACGGTGACGTGGTACGACACCGCCGAGTCACTGCTCGCTCGGGAGCGGCTCGACTTCGTGGACATCTGCACGCCGCCCGCCAGCCACGGCCCGCTGGTGACGGCCACCCTCGGTTCGGGTCGGCACGTGCTCTGCGAGAAGCCGCTCGTCATCGCGCCCGAAGAGCTGGCGCCGCTGACGACGCTGGCCGGCGAGCGCAAGCGCGTGCTCCACACCGTTCACAACTGGCACCACGCGCCGATCGTCAAGCGCACGGCCGAACTGCTCTCGCAGGGCGCGATCGGCGAGGTGCGCCGCGTGAGCTGGCAGACGCTCAGGACCAAGCCGGCGGCGGTGCGAGATGAGCGTCGCGTCAACTGGCGGCTCGATCCCGCGCTCGCCGGCGGTGGCGTGCTGACCGATCACGGCTGGCACGTCTTCTACGTCGTCTGCCGCTGGGTGGGTGAATCACCGACGGCGGTCGGCGCGCGCCTCGAGACCCGGCGCCACACGGCGTGGGCCGTCGAGGACACCGCCACCGTGCATCTCACGTTTCCCCACGCCAGCGCCGAGATTCTGCTGACGTGGGCCGCCGACAGTCGGGACAATCGCGCCGAGCTGATCGGGACCGATGGCCGCCTCGATCTCGAGGACGACACGCTCGTGCTGACCCGCAACGGGCGCCAGGAGCGCTGGCCGTGCCCGCCCGCGATGTCCGACGGCTCGGCGCATCCCGAATGGTTCGATCCGGTCGTCCACCAGTTCGTGGGCGAGGTCACGGGCGTGGCGCGGCCCGACGGCAATCTCGCCGAGGCGTCGCTGTGCACGATGCTCGAGAGCCTGGCTCGTGAATCCAGTCGTCAGGGTGGGCACGCCCTTCGCCTGGCGGCGACGACGACGCCGGCGTGGTGAACGGCGATGCCGGGCGCGTGGCGGCGGTCGTGCCCGTCACCACCGCAGCGCCCGCCGCAGTGGGAACGCTCGTGATCGTGCCGCCGACGACCGACTGCGTCATCGGTGGCCTGCCCCTCGTTCGTCGCATCGTGCTCGCGGCCACGGCGGCCGGCTACAGCCAGATCCTGGTTCGAAGCACGGAGTCGACGCTCCGTGACGGCCTCGGCGGCACACGGGCCGCGGTGCTGACGGACGCGAGCGTTCCTCGCGCCGCGTCGGGCCGTCGTGTCGTGGTGATACCGGGCAACGTCGTGCCGCAGGCGAGCTGGCTGCGAACGCTGCGTGAAGCGCCGATGGCGCGCGAGAGCCTTGCTGTCGACCACGCGCTGGTCGCCGTGGTGGACACCGACGATTCCGGCGCCGTCCTGAACGCCGCGGCCAGGGCCGCGGACGCCAGCGCCCTCGTCGCCGAGCTGGAGCGAACGCTCGCCCACGCCCCCCCGCCGGCCGACGTCGAGGGCCGCTTTCCGATCGTTGCCACGGGGGACGTCGCCAGGGCCGAGCGCTGGTTGCTCCGCTCGTTGATCAAGCAGCGCGAAGGGTTCATGTCGCGACACTTCGAGCGGCGCGTGTCACTGGCCTTGACGCGGCGCCTGGCCAACACGTCGATCACGCCGAACATGATGACGGTGATCAGCGGGGCGGTCGGACTGCTCGGGGCGACGTTCTTCCTGTCGCCGGCGCCGCGGTGGCAGCTCACCGGTGCTCTGCTCTTCCTGGCCCACTCGATCCTCGACGGCTGCGACGGCGAGCTCGCGCGGCTGAAGTTTCAGCACTCCCGCTGGGGCGCGGTGCTCGACTTCTGGTGCGACAACGTCGTGCACGTCGCCGTGTTCCTGTGCATCGCCGTGGGATGGAGCCGCGACAGCGGCGCGGCCTGGCCGCTGGGGCTCGGCGCTGTCGCCAGCGTCGCGACGGTCGGCTCGGCCGCGGTCTTCTTCGGGCGGATCATCGAGGATCGCGTCGAGGCCGGGGGAGCCGCCGCGCGCGTGATCGACGCACTCGGCGCCCGTGACTTCATCTACATCGTGATCCTGTTGGCGGCCTTCGGCAAAGCGAAGTGGTTCCTGGTGGCGGCCGCGATCGGCGCACCGATGTACCTGGCGCTCGCGATCGTGCTCATCGGACGACATGACCGCGTTCGTTGACGTCATCCTGCGCGGCCTGGGCCTCTCGGGCCAGGCCATCGCGGTCGGGGGCGTCGTGTTCGCGCTGCTCGTCCTCGGTCCGACGCCACCGGCCAGCGCGTGGCCGACGGCGTGGCGCCGGCTCTGGACGCTCGTCGCGATCGCCGCCATCGGCGTCGCCGTCGCGCAAGCGGCCTCGCTCGGCGTCCTGGTGGCCGCGCTCGGCGAGGACGCGAGCCCGTCGCATGGCGAGCTGGCGACGACGCTCGCGGCGACCCTCTATGCCCGGGCGAGCGTCGTCCGGATGCTGGCCGCCGTCGGCCTGGCCGCGGTGGCGCTCATCGCGCGACGTCGCGAGCGGCTCGGGCTCTGGTGGCTGGCGATCCTCGCCCCGGCCCTCGTCGTGGGCGTGAGCGGCGCATGGACGAGCCACTCGGCGGCGCGACTCCAGTATCGCGGCGTGCTGGTGGCGCTCGACGCCGTCCATCAACTAGCGGCGGCGGCATGGATCGGCGGTCTCGTCCACCTCGTGGCCGCCGCGTTCCCGCGTCCCGGCGACCAGCGGCCGGTCACGTTCCTGCGCCGGTTCTCCTCGGTGGCCCTGGTCTCGGTGGCGGCCCTCGTCGTCGCCGGCGTCGGCCTGAGCCTCGTCTACGTCGACGGGATCTCGGCGGCGTTCGGGACCGCCTACGGGATCATGATCATGACCAAGGCGCTGATGCTCGCCGGCCTGCTCGTGCTCGGCTTCGCCAACTTCCGGTCCGTTCGCAGCCTGCCGGACGCAGTTTCGCCGCTGCGCTTGCGGCGCTTCGTCGAGGTCGAGCTCGGCCTGGGGCTCACCGTGTTCTTCGCGGCCGCGTCGCTGTCGTCGCTGCCGCCCGCCGTCGACGTCGTCACCGATCGCGCCACGTTCGGTGAAGTGGCCACGCGCTTCACGCCGCGCTGGCCGGCCCTCACGTCGCCGTCGATCGAAGAGCTGCCGGTGGACGATCCGACGGCGCCCCGCACCGACGCCGACCGCGCGTGGTCGGAGTACAACCATCACATCAACGGGCTCTTCGTGCTCCTGATGGGCGTGCTCGCCGTGCTGCACGCGACGGGACGGGCGGGCTGGGCCCGCCACTGGCCGCTCGTGTTCCTGGGCATGGCCGCCTTCATGCTAGTCCGGAACGATCCGGGAGCGTGGCCCATCGGGCCGCAGGGATTCTGGGCGAGCATGGCCGAGCCGACCGTGCTTCAGCATCGGCTGTTCATGCTGCTCGTCGTCCTCTTCGGCATCTTCGAGTGGATGGTGCGCACGGGGCGGCTGCGCTCCTCGTCGGCTGCGCTCGTCTTTCCGATGCTATGCGCGGTGGGCGGCGGGCTCTTGCTGACCCACTCGCACGCGAGCCTCAACCTCAAGTCGGAGTTCCTGCTCGAGGTCACCCACACGCCGCTCGGCGTCCTGGGGATCCTCATCGGGTGGGCGCGCTGGCTCGAGCTGCGGCTGCCCGGCGCTGACGCGCGCGTGGCCGGTCGCGTGTGGGCCTCCGCGCTGGCGGTCTTCGGCGTCTTGCTCCTGCTGTACCGCGAGAGCTGAGCGCTCGAGGCCGCCCATGAGGTGGATGAAGCTGCTCCTGCTCCTGGTGGGGCTGGGGCTGTTGGCCGCCCTCGTCCTGACGAATCAGCCCGCCGAGATCTTCGCGTCCATGGCCCGCCTGTCCTGGCGGCTCGGGATCCTGGTCTGCTTCCCGGCGCCGCTGGTGATGATCTTCGATACGCTCGGCTGGCGCTTCGCGTTCCTTCGCGATTCCGTCCCCTTCCGCACGCTGGTGTGGGTGCGGTTGGCCGGCGAGGCGTTCAACCTGGTGACGCCGACCGCCGCGCTCGGCGGCGAGGCGATCAAGGCCTGGCTCCTGCGGGGAACGGTCTCGCTCGACGAGAGCATTCCCTCCATCGTCGTCGCCAAGACCACCATCATGATCGGACAGGGGCTCTTTCTCTTGCTCGGCATCGGCGTGGCCTGGCACTCGGTGCTCGCGGGCTCCCCGCTGTTGTGGGCCATGCTCGGCCTGTTCGTCGTCGAGGTACTCGGCCTCAGCGGCTTCGTCGTCGCCCAGACGCGCGGCATGTTCGAGCTGGGACGGCAGTTGCTGGAGCGGTTCGGCGTGAGCTCCTTCGGGCGGGGCCACACCACGCGCCGCGTCGACCACGGGCTCGCCTCGTTCTACCGTCATGAGCCGCGCCGGCTCATGCTCTCGATCATGTTCCATTTCGTGGCCTGGGTTCTCGGCACCCTCGAGGCGTATCTGATCCTCCGCTTTCTCGGGATCGAGGCCTCGCTGCCGGTGGCGCTCGTGATCGAGGCGTTCGGGACGGGTGTGCGCTTCGTGACGTTCGTGATCCCCGGCAGCCTCGGCGTGCTCGAGGGCAGTTACGTGGCGACGTTCGTGGCGCTCGGCCTGTCGCCGGCGGCCGGGGTCTCCTTCGGACTGACGCGGCGCGTACGCGAGCTGGTCTGGGTGGCGGTCGGGCTGGTCGTCTTTGCCGTGATGCGCCCGGCGCCGCGCGTGCCGGCGGAGATCACGCGGGCCTCGGGCGGCGACTGACCGTCCCGCCGCTCAGGGCTGAACGGTGCCGACAGATTCCGGCGGCGCGTCCGTTTTGTGTGTGCGACGAGAGCGCCGGGCCTCGCGCATCTGCTGGACCATTCGCAGGAGCACCGGCAGCACGACCAGCGCGGCGATCAGGCTCGTGACCATTCCGATCGTCAGCAAGAGACCGAGGCCGAAGACGCCCTGGTGATGGGCGATCATCAGGCTGCCGAATCCGACCACGGTCGTCAGGCCGTTGACGAGCACCGCCATGACGGTGCTGCGCGCGATGAGCGGTCCACCGTGAGCCTCGCCCTCCATGAAACGCAGCACGATGTTGGAGCCGAACTCGGCGGCGGCGCCGAGGAGCAGGGGCAGGCCGAAGATGTTGCCGAGCGTCAGCTTGAGATCGAAGAAGTACATCAGGCCGAGCGTCCACACCAGGCCGAGCAAGAGCGGAAGCAGGGCGAGCAGCGTCTCTCGCCACCGCCGGATCGTCAGGGCCGTGACGATGACCACGAGCACGATCGCGTAGATGGTGCCCTGGCGCGAGGCGCGCTCCATGAGGCGGATGGCCTCGTAGGTGATCACCGGCGTGCCGGTGACGGCCGCCTCGACGCTCCTGAGATCGCCCACGAACCGCTCCGCGCCTTCGCGGTCCCAGATGTTCACGGCCGGATGGATCTGGATC
>QHTB01000154.1 GCA_003220615.1 Candidatus Rokuibacteriota bacterium | reverse complement strand
GGCCGAGGCCCGCCTCGTTGGCTTCACGGTCGCCCGTGCGCAGGCGCAGGACGAGGCCGTCGATGGTCGCGCGCAGATGATGGAGCCGCGTCTTGGCGTCGCCGGCTGGCGCTTCGTTGGCGGCGATCTCGATCCGTCGCTTGAGCAGGTCGAAGGCGGCCGCCACCCGGTCCACGTCGAGGGAGAGCGGCCGGTTCACGCGCACGGGCGCGACGAT
>QHTB01000099.1 GCA_003220615.1 Candidatus Rokuibacteriota bacterium | reverse complement strand
ACGTTCCGGAGCCCGGACCTCGGCATGCTCGGCTACGCGGACCCTGACGGCCGCGTCGCGATCTACCGTCGGCCGTCGCGCCGCCACGCGCCGGCGACGGAGTTCGACGTGCGCGGCCGTGCCGAGCTGCCACGCGTGGACATCGCGGCGTCGTACGCCGGCGCCGATGGCACGGCCATCCGGGCCTTCGTCGCCGCCGGCGCGCGCGCGATCGTCGCGGCGTCGCTCCCGCCGGGCGTGACCACGCCAGGTGAGACGGACGCGCTCGTGGAGGCGCGACGGCGCGGCGTCCTGGTCGTGCTCTCGAGCCGGGCAGGGAGCGGCCGCGTCCTGCCCCGCACGGTCCTGCGCGAGCGGGGTTTCGTCGTCGCCGACAACCTCAATCCCCAGAAGGCGCGCGTGCTCGCCATGCTGGCCCTCACGCGCACGGACGACGTCGCCGAAGTTCAGCGCATGTTCGACGAGTACTGACGGCCAACGATCACGCGGCGGTTCAGGCGTCGGGCTCCGTCACGCTGCCATAGCGGTGGAGCACCCGCGAGACGGTCTGCTCTCGGAGGTACCAGCGGAGCTCCAGGCGTCCGTTGGCGAGGACGGGCGCGTCGATGACGGTGACGCCGGTACCGTTGGCGGCGGCGCGGGCCGCCGTCGAGATCGGCTCCCAGGCCCGCAGGCGCTCGATCCACCCGTGCTCCCTATATAAAGGATGCGCCAGGCGGTCCACGAAGCCCGCCTCCGCCTCCACCACGAGCTCCACGCCGGCGCATTCCGCCAGCCCCACCCAGGGCTCCGACTCCGGCGAGAGGCTCACGGTCAGGCGCGTTCCCGCCACGTGAGCAGCGAGGATGATCTGGCACAAAGCGACCGCGGCTTCGGGGCGCGCCGTCATTCCCCGCGCGATCACGTGGCGGCAGGGTCGATAGCGAAATGCGTTCAGCTCTCCACGGATCGCGCTCGGGTCGTGCTCGCGGCTGAAGTGCTCACGCCACGCCCGCGCGTAGCTCGCCGCGCTCGCCTCGAGCAGTGAGCGCGCGTCGGCGTCCGTCAGCCCGGCCAGGCATCGGTCGAGCACGGTCGCCAGCGACTCGGAGAGAGGCTCCTGGTCGACGGCAGGCCGCGCGACTTGTCGCCAGCGCGCGAGCTGCAGGACGTAATTCGGTCCACCGGCCTTGGCGCCTGGCCCCACCGACGACGCCTTCCACCCGCCGAAGGGCTGACGGCCGACGATCGCCCCGGTGATGGGACGGTTCACGTAGAGGTTGCCGGCCTCGATGCGGTCGACCCAGCGCGCGATCTCGCGGTCGTCGAGCGTCTGGATCCCGCTGGTGAGCCCGAAGGGCTGAGCGTTGGCGAGCTCGATCGCGTGGTCGAGGTTCTCGGCGCGCATCAGTCCGAGCACGGGGCCGAAGCATTCGGTGCGGTGGAAGAAGGAGCCGGCACGCACGCCGAGCTTGATGCCGGGCGACCAGAGCTGAGGGTTGTCCGTTGCCGGGCGCGGCTCGAGCAGCCACTCCTCGCCCTCGTCGAGCACGGTGAGCGCGCGCCGGAGGGCGGCGCCGGGTGCTTGCGTCAGCGGGGTGATCCGGCTGGTCGGCTCCCACGCGGTGCCGACGGCAAGGCTCTGCGCTCCATCGCGAAGCTGGCGCCGGAAGTCGGCGTCGTCGTACACCTCGGCTTCGCAAATGGCGAGGCTGGCCGCCGAGCACTTCTGGCCGTTGTGGCCGAAGGCCGAGCGGACCAGATCGCGAATCGCCTGATCGCGATCGGCGAGAGCCGTGATGATGATGGCGTTCTTGCCGCTCGTCTCAGCGAACAGCGGGAGATCGGGTCGCCAGCCGAGGAACAGCCGCGCGGTCTCCGCCGAGCCGGTGAGGATGACGCCGCCCACGCGCGAGTCCGTCACCAGCCCGCGCCCGATCTCATCGTCGGGACACGGCAAGAACTGGAGGATCTCGCGCGGGATGCCCGCGTCCCAGAGACAATTGGCCAGGTGCCAGCCGACGAGCACCGCCTCGGGCGCCGGCTTGAGGACGACGGCGTTTCCGGCCGCGAGCGCGGCGAGGACGCCGCCGGCGGGGATCGACAGCGGGAAGTTCCACGGCGGCGTCACGACCACCACGCCGAGCGGCTCCATGCGGCAGTCGCCGAGGCTGGTCGCGGCCTCACGCAGCGTCCGGGCGTAGTAGCCCAAGCTCCGCCGCACACGCCTCGAGCCGCGCGCCGCGTTCCGCGATCGACAGCGCGGCCCACGCTGGCTGAGCGGCCCGGGCGACCGTCAACGCGCGATCGACGTCCGCGGGGCCGCCCAGCGCATAGCGATAGGCGACGCGCCCGGGGCGCGAGGGATCGTGCCCGTCGCCTTGGCTCGGCCCGGTGCGGAGCTCGCCACCGATCTGGAGCGGAATCCGATCGTGTGAACGCTCGCGCCAGCGGCGCACGACGTCGTCGATCCACGCGCGGTTGGCCGCCAGCGTCCAGTCGGTGTCGGGCTCGTTCTCGAATACGGCATGAAGCGGGCGAAGCACGGGTGGGGCGCCCGCCTCCGCTCGCCGATCCTGGAAGCGCCGGGGCGCATCCGAGAGCCGGGCCTCGATGCCGAACGCGGCCAGGAAGCGATCGCGCTCGACGAGGAATGCAGGTGAGCCCGGCTCGAGATCGAAGACGTGGCGCAGGAAGTTCTCGGGCGCGGTGTTCTCGTCGAGCCGGCGCACCAGGTACGCAATGGCGCTGTGGAAGTCCTCGGCCCTGACGACGGGCGCGTAGAGCAGCAGCCCGCCCGCCCTCGCGTGTACCGCCCGCGCCTGGTGATTGGCCATGCCCTCGAGCATCTCGAACTCCACCCAGGGCTCGACGTGGTGGGCCTCGCGCAGCACGAGGCCGTAGGCGACGTCGAAGAGATTGTGGCTGGCGATCCCGAGGTGGACGGCGTCGGCGTGCTCTGGCCGGCAGCCGTACTGGAGCATGCGCTTGTAGTTCGCGTCCACCTCGATCTTCGTCTCGTAGGGCGCCTGGGGCCAGTCGTGCACCGCCGCCTCGATGCGCTCCATCGCGAGGTTCGCGCCCTTGACGATGCGCAGCTTGATCGGCGCGCCACCCCGCGCGCGACGCGCGAGCGCCCACTCCGTGAGGGCGCGCTGAACGCGGTGCGAGTCGGGTAAATAGGCCTGGAGCACGATCCCCGCGCTCAGAGGGAGGAACTCCGGCTCGTCGAGGACCTCGCGGAAGGCCGTCACCGTCAGGTCGAGGTCGCGGTACTCCTCCATGTCGAGGTTGATGAACTTGGGCGTGATCCGTCCGTCCTGATGGCGGTAGCGATGGCGTCCCGCGGCGCGATAGAGCGTGCGCAGACGCTCGGCCACCTGCGCCACCGTCGCGCGGAAGGCGACGAGGTCGATCTGGCTGTAGACGGACGAGACCTTCACCGAGATGTACTCCACGTCGTCTCGAGCGAGGAGCGTGAGGTAGGCCTCGAGTCGTCGCGCCGCTTCCTTCTCGCCCAGGATCGCCTCGCCGAGCTGGTTGAGGTTCAGCCGCACGCCCGCGCGGCGCCGCTCCTCGATGTAGCGGCGGAGGTCTTCTTCCTCGCCCGGCAGGATCACGTTCTGAGTCTCGTGGCGCAGCCGGGCCACGATGGGCGGGACGACCAGGCTCGGCAGATAGTGGGCCATGGCGCCGCCCAGGAGGAGCGCGACCCGCTCCCACCAGTCCATGTACTGGGGCACGCCGTAGCGCTCGAGAAGATAGGCGAGCTGGTCGGCGATGCGCTCCGGGCGATGACTGCGGAACGCCTGGTCGGCGAGGGCGATGGTCAGCTCCTTGCCGTGGGGATCCGCCATCATCCGGGCGAGCTTCTTGGCCTGAGCGTGCTCGTCGGCGGTTTGCTGAGCGCGCGCCTCGCGCAGAAGCGCTTCGGCCAGCTCGACGGCGCGGTGGGCGAGGCGTTCCACGATCGCAAGGTCATCCGTCGCGCGCATCGCCCCGTCGCCTCGTCCCCAGTGTACGCGCGCTCCCGCCATACCTGGGAGCTCGTCGAAGCGCGAGGTGATCGAAGACGGCGGCGTGTTGCCGGTCGGGCGTGTCTCGATTATGCTGTCGCAACCCTGCTACGGCGATCGGGCCGCCGTTTCCCGGTGGCCGGAGACCACGGGAAGCCGAAACGATCAGCCGGAGGACGGCATGATCGACCCAGCGATCACGACGCTTCGCTCGTTCCGTATTACGGAAAGGGGAACCCCTATGCCGAGCCACACCCGGTTACGGCGCTCGCTCATGCTGGTCACGGCCCTGGCGGCCCTGGCCATTGCTGCTCTCGTCACGCTGGGTGGCCCGCCGGCGGCGGAGGCTCAGCGCAAGAAGATCGTCAACATCGCGGCCAAGGAGCCCGACACGCTCGACCCGCACTCGAGCACGCTCGGACAGTCGCAGGCCATCTCGCGCTTCATGTTCCGCGGGCTAACGCGGTTCGCGATCAAGGACGGCAAGGTGACGACGGCCGAAGTGGAGCCCGACCTGGCCGAGAGCTGGACGCTGTCACCCGAGGGCACCATCTGGACGTTCAAGCTCCGGAAGGGCGTCCAGTTCCACAAGGGCTTCGGCGAGCTGACCGCAGAGGACGTGAAGTTCAGCTTCGAGCGGCAGATCAAGAAGGCGCCGGGCACGCGCTACGGCGTGAACCTCGACGTGATCAAGTCCATCGAGGTCGTCGACCCCTACACGGTCCAGATCGCGCTCACGGCCTACGACCCGATCTTCCTCCTGCGCATGGTGGGCTACCAGCAGGGCTACATCCTCTCGAAGAAGGCGGTGGAAAAGCAGGGGGACCAGTTCAAGTGGAATCCCGTCGGCACCGGGCCCTTCTATTTCGAGCGGCACGCGCCGCGCGAGAAGATCGTGCTGAAGGCCTTCGACAAGTTCTACGCCGGCCGGCCCCAGATCGACGAGGTCCACTGGTTCGACGTGCCCGAGGACGCCACCAAGCTGATCGGCCTCGAGAAGGGGACGTTCGACCTGCTCTACCCCGAGGCGGTCACCGCTGATTTCGCCGACCAGGTCAAGAAGATGGGCGCCGTCATCGACCGGCGGGGCCCGGGCCAGCAGGAGCGCTTTTACATCAACATGACCAAGCCGCCCTTCGATGACATCCGCGTCCGCAAGGCGTTCATGCACGCGATCGACCGCAAGGCGATCAAGGAGACCATGTACCCCGGCGACCTGGCGAAGGTGGCGACGAGCTGCGTGCCGCCCGGCTACTTCGGCCACGTGCCGATGCAGTTCCCGGAGCACAACCCGGAGCTGGCGAAGAAGCTGCTCGCCGAGGCGGGCTATCCGAACGGCATCACGATCAAGAACTACTTCATCAGCAAGTCGTTCTTCTATCCCAAGGTGCTCACGCTCGCCCAGGAGCAGCTCAAGCAGGCCGGCATCAACGTGGAGCTCCAGGTCGTCGAGCACGCGACGTATCACGAGAACATCAGGAAGAACCTGAATCCGTTCGTGCTCTACGGAGGCACGCGCATCACCGACGCCGACCCGTGGCTCTCGCTGTTCTTCGACGGCAAGGAGATTCCCGATCCGGCCACCGGTAACAAGGGCACGAACTTCGCTCACTACAAGGGCATCGACGACCTGCTGCACGCCGGCCGGGTCGAGCGCGACGTGAAGAAGCGCGCGGCGATCTACGCCGAGGCCCAGAAGCGGATGGAGCGCGACCTGGTGTGCCTGCCCATCAGCGACGTGCCGGGGCAGTGGGCACGCAACCCCAAGCGCGTGAGCACGCCGTTCGCCGCTGACTACGGCGAGTTCTCGCTGCACTACAGCTACAACTATCCCGAGCTGCTCAAAGTCTTGAACTGAGCACCGCATGTTCAACTACGTGGCGCGGCGCCTACTGCTCGCGGTCCCGATGCTGCTCGGGGCCATGAGCATCGTGTTCTTCGCGATGCGCGTGCTGCCGGGCGATCCGTGCGTGGCCATGATGGGCGATCAGGCGACCACGGAAGCCCTGGCCGACTGCACGCGGAATCTCGGGCTGCACCGGCCGCTGGCCGTCCAGTACGCGGACTACCTGTGGCGATCGGTGCGGCTCGACTTCGGCAACTCGCTGCGTCAGGGCTACCCGGTCAGCGAGTACATCGGGCGGATGTTCCCCCACACGTTCATCCTGGTGATGGCGAGCGCGGTGGTGGCCGTCCTCGTCGGCGTCCCGATCGGCATCGTGTCGGCGCTGAAGCGTCGCAATCCGCTGATCGACTACCCGTTGCGGATCTTCGCCCTGCTCGGCCTCTCCATGCCGGTGTTCTGGCTGGGCATCCTGCTCCTCATCGTGTTCTCGCTCCGGCTGGACCTCTTCCCGCTCATCGGCGGCGGTGACCTCGACGCGGTCCTCACCATGGTCCGCTCGGGCGAGGTCTTCTCGTATCCCGGTGATTTCTTCGCCGCGGTGGGCGACGTGCTGCATCACCTGGCGCTGCCGGCGCTGGCGCTCGGCTTCACGCTGGCCGCCACGGTCAGCCGGCTCTCGCGCTCGGCCATGCTGGAGGTGATCAGCCAGGACTTCATCCGCACCGCGCGCGCCAAGGGGCAGGCGGAGCGGGCGGTGGTCTACAAGCACGCGCTGCGCAACATGCTGGTGCCGCTGCTCACGATCATCGGGATCTTCGTGGCCATCGCGCTGACGGGCACCGTGCTCACCGAGACGGTGTTCACGCGGCCCGGGCTGGGCAAGATGCTGGTGGATGCGATCAGCGCCCGCGATTATCCGCTCGCCCAGGGCGCCATCACCGTCTTCACGATGACCATCATCCTCGTCAACCTGATCGTCGACATGCTCTACGCCGTCGTCGACCCTCGCATCACCTTCCGGTAAGCGGCGAGGCACCGAACGATGGCCATCGCGCGTGGAGCTGATCGAGCCGATCTGGCGGTTCTCGGCTCGGCCGAGGAGACGCGAGGCGCGCGGCGCCATCATCTTCGCCGGTGGCTGCCCATCGGCATCGGCTTGCTGCTGGCGGCGGGCATGATCGTCGTGGCCGCTGCCGCGCCTCTGATCGCGCCTTTGAGTCCCTCCGCGCAGTTTTCAGACGCCGTCCTCAAGGCCCCGGGCGCCGTGGACCGCCACGTGCTCGGCACCGACGAGTTCGGGCGGGACATCCTGAGCCGGATCATCTGGGGCGCGCGCATCTCGCTCGAGGTCGGGCTGGCCTCCGTGCTCTTCGCCTGCGTGCTCGGTGTGCCGCTGGGGATCTTTGCCGGCTATCGCGGCGCCTGGGCCGAGGTCGGGATCATGCGCGCCACCGACATGCTGATGGCCTTTCCCACGCTGCTGCTCGCGCTGATCATCGTGACCGCGCTGGGCGGCACGCTCGTCAACGAGATCCTGGCCATCGGGATCGCGCTGACCCCGAACTTCGTGCGCCTGGCCCGGAGCCTGACCCTCACCATCCGCGAGAACGACTACATCATGGCCGCGCGCGCGCTCGGCGGCGGACAGCTCCGCGTCATGGCGCGGCACGTGTTCCCCAACGTCCTCTACGCGCTCGTCGTCGTGGCCACGCTCTACATCGCGACGGCCATCCGCACCGAGGCAGGCCTGTCGTTCCTCGGGCTCGGCATTCCGCCGCCCACGCCGAGCTGGGGCAACATCCTCAGCGAGGGCCGCCAGTACATCAAGTGCTGCCCGTGGATCACGACGTTCTCCGGGGTCGCGATCATGCTGGCCGTGCTCGCCTTCAACGTCGTCGGCGACGCCTTGCGCGACCTCCTCGATCCCCGGCTCCGCGGCGACTAGCGGCCGAAAGCCCGCTGACTGGACGCCCGGGCCGTTCATCTGGCAGACTCCCGCCGCCGTGGGCGACGATGCCGCGTTCAGGCGGCTCTGCCAGGAGCTCGAAACTGCCAGACTCCCTTCGGCAGCTCGTCAACTGGGTGCGGCGATCAGGCGATCGCCGCGACCGTCGTGCATCTGCCGGCGGAGCGCTTCCTCGAAGCGATTCGACGCAACCTGAGGCTGGCGGGCGTGGTGGCCGCCGGCGTGCTCAGCGTGGGCCTGGTCGCCTCGGTGATCCTGGCCCGTTGGGTGACGGGGCCGGTGAGTCGGCTCACGGCCGCCGCCACCGCCCTCGAGACCCACACGTTCGATCCCGAGAGTCTCGCGGAAGTCACGCGGCGGCCCGACGAGCTCGGGCACCTGGCCCGGGTCTTCCACCGCATGGCGCTCGAGGTCTACGCCCGTGAGCAGCGGTTGAGACAAGAGGTCCAGCAACTCCGCATCGAGATCGACGAGGCGAAGAAGGTTCGTCAGGTGGCGGAGATCACGGAGACGGACTACTTTCAGGATCTCCGCCAGCGGGCGCAGGCCCTGCGGGCTCGCTTCGGGGGACCGGGCGACGCGCCGAGCGCGCCCGGCGCTCACTGACGATCACGTAAACATGGGGCGGCGGTCGATCAGCCTCAGCCATCCACGCGCCACCCGGTAGATGAACCACAGCCCGACGAGCCCGAGCGGCAGCCACGCGATCAGGATGCCGATGCCGAGCGTGGCCACCACGAAGAGCAGGCACAGCGTCACCCACAAGAGCCCGAACCAGAACGTGCGGATCTGCCAGCGGAAGTGCGACTCGAGCCACGTCCCGCGCGCCTCGCTCCGCTTCACGTAGTTCAGGATCACGGCGATGATCGAGGGCCAGCCGGTGAGGAACGCGCCTACGATGGTGGCGACGCCGATGATCCCCATGATCAGGCTGACGGCGTGCAACGCGTAGATCACGTGCGTCAACGTGATCAGGGACGGCGGTGGCTCTTCGGGCATGGCCGGCCCAGTGTACGCGACCTTGCCTCGACGCCGCAGAGACGGGACAATCTCGCGACGTCAGACGGGACAATCCCGTGACACGCGTGATGCCAGCGCCAGGAGGGACGGATGGATCTCGAGCTTCGCGGCCGCAACGCGGTGGTGACCGGATGCAGCGTCGGGATCGGGCGGGAGATCGCCCGCGTCCTCGCCGCCGAAGGCGCGTCGACCCTGGTGATCGCGCGGCGGGGCGAGCTCTTGAAGACCCTCCAGGACGAGATCGAGGGCGCCGGATGGAAACGCCCCCACGCCCTGGCCATCGATCTCGCCGACCGCGCGTCGGCCGCCCGGGTCCGTGACGAAGCCCTCGCGCGCCTCGGTCACGTGGACATCCTCGTGAACAACGCCGGCGGCTCCCGGCCCACCGCGGTGGACTCCCCCGACGGCGTGTGGGACGAGTCGTTCGCGATCAACTTCAGCGCCGTCCGCAAGCTCGCCCAGGCGTTCCTGCCCGGCATGATCGAGCGGCGCTGGGGCCGGATCATCAACGTCACCGGAACGTCGGAGCCGGGAGGCACCAACGCGGCGGGGCCGGCCAAGGCCGCCGTGCACGCGTGGGCGAAGGCGCTCTCTCGCGACGTGGGCCGTCACGGCGTCACCGTGAACTGCCTCGCCCCCGGACGGATCCACAGCGAGCAGATCGATGAGCGACTGCATCCCACGCGCGAGAGCCAGGAGCAGTTCTCGCGCCAGATTCCGCTCGGCTACTTCGGCGATCCCTCCGACATGGCGTACCTGGTCGCGTTCCTCTGTTCGCCCAAGGCGCGCTACATCTCCGGCGAGCGCATCCACGTGGACGGGGGCCTGCACCGCGCGATCTGAGGAACGCCGACTCCGCGCGCGGCCGCGATCTCAGCGAGCTTTGCGGAACGCGCGCTCGAAGCCGGGAAGCGCGCGCACGACGGTGTCGCGCTCCACCGTGAGCGAGATGCGGATGTGGCCCGGCATCCCGAAGCCGGAGCCCGGCACCGTGAGCACGCCTTCGTCGGCGAGCAAGCGGACGAAGGCCACGTCGTCGTCGATGGGCGTGCGGGGGAACACGTAGAAGGCGCCCTGGGGCTTCACGCACTGGTAGCCGATGCGAGTGAGGCCCTCGTACATCAGGTCGCGCTTCTCGCGATACGGCCCGACGTCGATCACCTGGTCGCCCACCTCGGCCACGACCCACTGCCACAGCGCCGGCGCGTTGACGAAGCCGAGGACACGGCTCGTGAACGAGCAGGCCTCGAAGAGCTCGGCCGCCTCCGCCATGCGCGGGGAGAAGGCCAGGTAGCCGATGCGCTCGCCGGGGATCGCCAGCGACTTCGACCACGACGTCGCGACGATCGAGCGGGTCACGAGCGGCGGCACCTCGGGCACTTTCACGTCGTCGAAGACGAGGGCCTTGTAGGGCTCGTCGCTGATGAGGACGATCGGCCGCGCCGTGCGAGCGAGCAGCTTCTCGATCTCGACGAACGTCGAGGCGGGATAGATGACGCCGCTCGGGTTGTTCGGCGAGTTGACCAGGATCGCTCGCGTCTTCGGCGTGATGGCGGCCTCGAGCTTCGCGAGGTCGGGCGTGAGGTCGGCCCTGGGCTGGACGACCACGAGCCGCCCGCCGTGGTTCTCGGCGTAGAACGTGTACTCGGCGAAGAACGGCGCCACCGTGATGACCTCGTCGCCGGGATCGAGCAAGGCTTTCAGCACGGTGTTGAGCGCGGCGCCGGCGCCCACCGTCATGAGCACGTGACTGGCGGTGTAGGGAAGCCCGGTGGCCTGGCGCAGGCGCGTGGCCACGGCCTCGCGGACGCGCGGATGGCCCGCGTTCGGCATGTAGGCGTGCAGATGGGGCGCGTCACTGTCGAGCACGCGCCGGGCGGCGGCCAGGACGGCCGGCGGCGGCTCGATCTCGGGATTGCCCAGCGTGAAGTCGAAGACCTTGTCGGCGCCGCGCTCTTGCTTGAGCCGGGCGCCCTCTTCGAACATGCGGCGGATCCACGACGCTTTCGTCAGATTCTCGGCGACGGCCCTGGAGATGATCACGGCGGGAGTATAGTCCACGCGTGGCGGTACCGGACGTGGGCCGCGGAAGCGATGGGACGGCGTGGGACGGTGGGCCAACGAGGAGGCGGCGATGAGGCTCGCGGGCAAGGTAGCGTTGATCAGTGGCGGCGCGCGAGGAATGGGAGCGGCGGAAGCGCGGCTCTTCGCTCAGGAAGGCGCGCGCATCGTCATCGGCGACATCCTCGAGGGCGAGGGGGCGGCGGTGGCGGCGGGGATCGGCGCCAAGGGTGGCGAGGCGGTCTTCGTCCGGCTCGACGTCACCAGCGAGAGCGACTGGGAGCGTGCCGTCGCGACGGCCGAGCGTCGCTTCGGAAAGCTGGACGTGCTCGTCAACAACGCGGGCATCGGCGGGGCCGGCCGGCTCGAGGACACGACGGAGGCGGACTGGGATCGCGTGATGGACGTGAACGCCAAGGGCGTCTTCCTCGGCACGAAGGCGGCCATCCCGGCGCTCCGGCGCGCCGGCGGTGGATCGATCGTCAACATCTCGTCGCAGCTCGGCCTCGTCGGCATGGACGACAGCAGCCCGCAGTACCAGGCGTCGAAGGGCGCGGTCCGGCTGCTGACGAAGCTCACCGCGGTGCAATACGCCAGGGAGCACATCCGGGTGAACTCGGTGCATCCCGGGCCGGTCGTCACGCCGATGACGGAGCGGCGTCGCGCCGATCCGGAGGTCTACAAGCGCATGGTCTCGCGGATCCCGCTCGGGCGATACGGCGAGCCCGACGAGGTGGCCTACGGAGTGCTCTATCTCGCGTCCGACGAAGCGGCGTTCGTGACCGGCAGCGAGCTGGTGATCGATGGTGGGTGGACGGCCCAGTGACCCCGGCGCTGGCGGCCCACCGCAGCGGAAGCGGGCCGGACCTCGTACTCTTTCACGGCGGCATGGGATCGTGGAAGCACTGGGTCCGGAACATCGAGCCGCTCGCAACGCGGTTCACCGTGCACGCGCTCGATCATCCGGCGTACGGCGCCTCGGCGCCCGTCCCGCGCGAGACGACCGGCGCCGCGTACCTCGACCTCGTGCACGAGCGGTTCGTCGAGATGTTTCCCGGTGATGGACCGCTGAGGCTGGCCGGGTTCTCGTTCGGCGGCGCCATCGCCACGAACCTGGCCCGGCGGTTATCGCGCCGGGTGACACACCTGTGCCTGATCTCGCCCGGCGGCTTCCCCACGCGGCGCTTCGGCGACCGGCCGACGCAGAGCTACAAGGAGGCGGGCGACGACGAGACGCGATTCCGCGAGGTCTGCCGCCACAACCTGCTCGTCAACATGCTGAGCGATCCCGCGAGCGTGAGCGAGGAGACCGTGGACATCCAGGTCGAGAGCGTCCGGCGCACCCGCTTCAACAGCCGCAAGGTGAGCGGTGGGGGAACGCTGCTGGGCGACCTCGCCGCGCTCTCCTGCCGGATCCGGCTGCTCTGGGGCGAGCGCGACGACTCTCCGTTCCGGCCCGCCCAGCTCTTGATCGGCGAGATTCGCGCCGCCGTCGGCACGCTCGACCTGCACCGGATTCCCCGCGCCGGCCACTGGTCGGCGTACGAGAACGCGCCAGAGGTCAATCGCCTGATGCTGGAGTTCTTTTCGGGCTAAGCGTCGGGCCGGTACTGAGACTTCCCGAAGCCGCCGACGAAGTCCGGCAGCCTCGTGTGCCCGAGCATCTGTCGCACGGCCTGCGACTCGCCGAGATGGAACCAGTAGTGATAGGTCGTGCGGTGGAGCTTCGTGCCCGGCGTCTCCTTCGAGGACTCGCGCCTCCAGCGCCTCATGAGCATCGTGCCGGTGAGGCTGTCGAGATACGGATCGGCGGCCCTGGTGACGGCCCGCCACCATGCCCACGCCTCGTCGAGCGGCGGCACGGCGAGCGGCTTGCCGTAACCGAACTGCTTCACCTCGGGCACCACGGTCTCACCCTGGGCGCGCTCGAGCCAGTAGAGCTGCTCCTGCCATGCGAGGTGGCCGATCATCCACGCGATCGGATTGATCGGGCCAAACCGCCGGGCGGCTTCCTCGGCGGTGACGGCCTTGAGCCCGCGGAGCCATTCACTCCTGGTGAACCGGAGCTGTGTCACCAGCGGATGGATCATCGACCGTCCAACGTCATCGACCGTCGAGCGTTTTCTTCATGACCGCGGCGGCCTGGTCGATCATCGCGCGAATTTCACCCGCGAGCTCGTTGGGCAACAGGTCGGCGATCCAGACGAGTCGGCAGCGTCGCGCCCCGTCGGCGAGGACCTGCACCGAGGCGTTGTGGTGCGTGAGCCGTCCGCCCCGCGCCGACCAGGCCAGCCGGCGCGCGTCGTCGTCGACGTCGACGATCAGCTCACGGACCACCATGCCGTTGCCGAACGTGACGACCCGGGCGCCTTCTTCGAGGCGCGTGTCGACGACGAACCCCGGCACGAGGCGATGGTGCAGCGCGCCGACGTCGCGAACCGCGGCCCAGACGTTCTCGGCGCTGCTCTCGAGCAGGATTTCCTTGCGGATGCTGGCCATGATGACCTCCTCCCTTCGGAGGTCATCCTAAGCGGCGCGCGCAGAGCCGGTCTTGGAGAATCTTGCGATCGCCCCGGGCAGCCCGGCGGAAGCCCCCGGGCGAGACTCCGGCGGCGCGGTGGAAGGTGCGCACGAAGTTCGAGACGTCGCCGAAGCCGACGTCGAGCGCGACGTCCGTGATCGATCGAGCGTCGCCGGCCAGGAGGCTTGCCGCGCGGCGGAGCCGGCAGCGGACCAGATACTGCGGAGTCACGCCGAGGACGCTGGCGAAGATTCTCAGGAAGTGAAACGGGCTCAGCCCGGCCTCGCTCGCCACCGCCTCGAGATCGATGGCCTCGTGCGAGTGGGCATCGATCCACAGCGCCGCGTCGACCGCGCGGCGGCGATCACGAGCCGGTGCGGGCGTGTACCTCCGCTCCGTCCCCGCGACCACGTCGACGACGCGGGCGGTGAGCCACATGCCGACTTCGTCGAGGCCGACGTCGCTCCGCCCCTCGACGACCGCCTGGGCCAGCTCGCCGAGCACGATCAGCTCGGACAGCGGTGGGACGCCACCTGTCAGCCAGACGTCGGCCCGGTCGCCGATCGCTTCGACGATCGCCGCGGCCAGATGAAAGGAGAGGCACTCGTCGGCGTGGGCGTGGTCGTGCGTGCACGTGTACTCGTCGCCGGGATGGCCGATCAGGATCGAGCCGGCGACGAGCTCGAACGACTCGCCCCTGGTGCGATAGCCGAAGCTGCCGCGGCGCACGTAGGAGACAGAGAAGCCGCCGTGAACCTCGACGAACGGCTCGGCACCCGGGGCGACGGTGCAGCGGCGGTCGACCACTGAGATCGATCCGCGCCGCAGCGTCGCCGTGGTCATCAGCGTTGAAACCCCGGTGCCGAGCGCCCGTGAAAACTGCTCGCAGCCCGGGGTGTTACTTCATCGGCGAAAACGCGGTCGGGCGCAGGAGCGTGACGGTCACCTGCTGCACGATCGGGCCGTTCTTCTCGCTGTCGGCGAACACGCGGGCCCGCTCGGGGTCCTTGGCGAACCCGTCGAACTTGGCCACGCGCTCGTCCAGGCTCGGCCAGGCCAGCATGTAGATGAGCTGGTGATCGTTGCCGCCGATCACGTTCGTCCAGTAGCCCACCTGCCGGAAGCCGTGCTTCTTGAACGCTTCGCAGGTGAAGCCGCCGAAGCGATCACTGATGTTGGTGATCTTCTGCGGCATGGCCTGGTACTCGCGCAGCTCGAAGAAGTACGGCGCGCGGCTCGCCGCGTCCGGCCCGTAGGGCTCGCCCCGGTCGAGCTGGGAATACGCGGTCGGCTCCATCAGCTGGTTGTACACGCGGTTGACCAGCGGCCCGTCCTTCTGGGTCTCCGCCCACTTCTTGGCCCGCTCGGGATCGGCGCGCCAGGCGGCGTTCTTCTTGGCGCGCTCCTCGAGGCTTTCCCAGCCCCACATGTAGACGATCTGGTTGCTCTTCTCACCGACCAGGGGCGTCCAGAAGCCGATCAGGCGGAACCCGTACTCCTTCCACTTGTGCACCGTGAAGCTTCCGAAGCGGTCGAGGAGCGCGGGCAGTTTGCTGGCAGCGACGTCGTAGCGACGCAGCTCATAGAGCATGACTCTCACCTCACGAAGGGCGATTGGAGGGCGCTAGGATACCACCGCCGGCATTCCGAATCGCGTGCCACACGCGCTCGGGCGTGGCCGGCATCTCGATGTGCTCGACGCCCAGCTCGGCCAGCGCGTCGCAGATCGCGTTCACGACCGCGCCGAGCGCCGGCGTGGTCCCGCCTTCGCCGCCGCCGCGCAGGCCGAGCGGATGGGACGTCGAGGGCACCTCGCTGATCTCCGTCGTGAACGGGGGCAGCATGTCGGCGCGCGGCACGGCGTAGTCCATCAGCGTCGCCGACAGCAGCTGACCCGAGTCGGCGTCGTAGTGGCAATGTTCCCACAGCGCCTGCCCGACGCCCTGAGCGATGCCGCCGTGCGTCTGGCCGTGGAGGATCATCGGATTGACGGCCCGGCCGCAGTCGTCCACCGTGGTGTAGCGCACGACCTCGACCACGCCCGTCTCGGGATCGACTTCGACCTCGCACACCGCGCAGCCGTAGGGAAAGGACGGCAGGGGATTGGTCTCGTCGCTCAGCCCGTCCAGCGGCGCCTGGGCGGCGGCCTCGTAGAGATCGACGGAGCGATCGGTGCCCTTCACGCGGAACCGTCGCGCGACGAACTCGACGTCGGCCTCGGCCGCCTCGAGCATCTTCGCCGCGATGCGCGTGCCCTTCTCCACGATCTGATCGGACGCCTTCGCCATCACGATCGCGGCCAGGCGCAGCGCGCGCGCGGAATGGGCGCCCCCACCGGTCACGGTGACGTCGGTGTCGCCGGTGACCAGGCGCACCTCGGCCAGCTCCACGCCGAGCCACTCCACCAGGAGCTGAGCGAAGCTCGTCGCGTGGCCCTGGCCGGACGAGAGCGTGCCCAGCACCAGGTCGACGCGCCCCTCGGGATGCACGGTGATGTGGGCGCGCTCACGCGGAAAGCCCGTGTTCAGCTCGAGGTAGTTGGCCACGCCGATGCCGCGATAACGGCCGCGCCGGCGCGCCTCGGCCCGGCGGCTCTCGAACCCCGCCCAATCCGCGAGGGCCAGCGTGCGATCGAGCGCGGCCCGGTAATCGCCGCTGTCGTAGACCACGCCGAAGCCGTTGCGGTAGGGCATCGCGCTGGCAGGCACGAGGTTCTTTCGACGGAGCTCGACGCGATCGAAGCCGTGACGGCGGGCGGCGAGGTCGATCAGCCGCTCCATGACGAACATGACCTCGGGGCGTCCCGCGCTGCGGTAGGGCGTGGTCGGCGACGTGTTGGTGACGACCGCGCGCCCGCGCATCGACACCGCCGGCACGTGATAGACCGTGCTCGAGATCGCCATGCCCTTGTTGAGGGGATGAAACGAGACGGCGTGGGCGCCGACGTTGCTGGTGTTGACGCCGCGAAACCCGAGGAAGGTGCCCTCGGCGTCGAGGGCCAGCTCGGCGTGCGAGACGAGATCGCGGCCGTGATAGTCGGCGAGGAACGCTTCCCGCCGTTCGCCCGTCCACTTGACGGGCCGGCCGAGCCGCCGCGCCGCCCAGGCGACCAGCGCGAACTCCGGATAGCAGCTATTGCGCGTCCCGAAGTTCCCACCTACCTCGCGCGCGATCACGCGCACCGCGCTCTCCGGGACGCCGAGCGCGCCGGCCACGCCGGTCCGGGTCCTGCCCAGGCCCCCGGCGCCCGCATATATATGGTAGCGGCCGTTTTCGGGGTCCCAGGCTCCGACCGCCGCCCGGGGCTCCATCGTCACGCCGGTGACCCGATGGATCCACGTCTCGAGCCTCACGACGTGGGCGGCTCGCGAGAACGCGAGGTCGGCAGCCGCCGGATCGCCCACCTGCGCATCGACGCACAGGTTCGATGCGGTCCCGTCGTACAGACGCTCCGCGCCGGGCGCCGCCGCGACGGTACTGGCGGTCACCGCGGGCAGCGGAGTCCACTCGACCACCATGCGCTCGGCGCCGTCGCGCGCCGCCGCCGGCGTGTCGGCAATGACGATGGCCACGATCTCACCCACGAAGCGCGCGCGGTCGGCGGCGATCGGCGGATGCGGAGCGATGAAGGCCACGGCCTCACTCCGGATCATGTCCTCGTGAGGATTCCCCGGCATCGGGCTGTGCGTGAGCGGCTTCACGCCGTCGCTGGCGGCGTCCGCTCCGGTGAGCACCGCGATCACGCCGAGCGTGGCGAGCGCGGCCGCCGTGTCGACGCGCCGGATGAGCGCGTGAGCGTGGGGCGAGCGCACGAAGCACGCGTAGGCCTGGCCGTCGAGGTTGACGTCGTCGCTGTAGCAGCCGCCGCCCACGAGCAGGCGGGCGTCCTCTTTGCGCAGGACCGGCTTGCCGAATCCTTCCCGGGCCGTGCGGGTTCGCGACTGGAGAAAGGACATGGTCGCCGACAGAGTCTACGATGCCCGGCTCGGGTTCGCATGCCGGGAATCTATTCCGCCCGCCGAGCATCGCTCTCCGGCAGGGCTCTAATGACTACGCGCGCAACAGCGCCGTCGGCTATAACGATCCTGAGGGTGTGCATGAATCTCATTCCCCGCCGTCCGCCGGACTTGTCGTGGCGGAAGTGTTGATGACCGCCCCGGGCCGTCGTCGTCTCTTGGTAGCAGGCCTCATGAGCCTTGTGTGTCCGCTGCTCATCACAATCGCCACCGGTGATACACGCCTGCAATCTGCGGCCCCTCAGGATCTGTCGATTCAGGACTCCATTCCACGCCGAGCCGGTGAGCGCGTCATCCTCTTCAACAAACGGCTGGAGGCTGATTGGGTGGTCGCGCTCACGAACCTACCGTACGAAGAGACACGCCCGAAAATCCGTGACCTTATCGACCAGGCCTTTGGCATCGCCTCGGAAAACGAGATCAAGGCGAGGGTCGACGTGAACCGGCCGTTTGAGCGAAGGCCACAGGAGCCATTATTCGGGGATGGAGCGATCGATTTCCACGCCATTGGCGCCCCCGTTTCGGAAGGCCGTGAATGGCGGATTCAGACCAAGCCCTACAATAAATCGTGGCGGAACAACTACTCGCAATCGGGATGGCGGATCATCGACGGCGGCCGGCTCTTCGCCAAAGCCTGTTCGCTGATCGTCGTGTCGCGCATCGATCGTTCCCGAGAGTGGGTCGTGATGCATCCCGGCATTCCGTTACCGTTCACGGCGAGCGGTGAAACGAGGCTTGTGACGGACAGCGAGATTAAGGTTATCGAACGCCTTTTGACGAATGAGGGACAACCGACGACGCGATATTTCGTAGTGCCCGATCGCTATTTTTCGACGAACGCTCTCGTTGAAGTGATGACGGCGATAACGAACGCCGCCAAGGAACTGCCCTAAGAGAGTCGGACCATCCCCGCCGGAGACTCCATCGCCCCGTCAGCAGCGAAGCTCGACAGGTAACGACCGTTCCTCGACGAGCGCTAGACTACCTGGCATGACACTACCAGCCGACATCTACCCGGAGTCCCGGTCGCGCCTCCCGCTCGTCGCCCGCGAGGCGATGGACGAACAAGGAAAGAGATTCTACGACGCGGTGACGAGCCCACAGAGCCGGACTCTGGTTGGCTTGCAAGGCCCGAGCGGAATCTGGCTGCACAGCCCGGAGCTGGGAGAACGCATGCGAGCGGTGAACCAGTACCTCCGCTACGAAACCGCGCTGGAGCGGCGTCTGACAGAGCTGGCCATCCTGGTGACGGCGCGTGAGCTCGACAACCAGTTCGAATGGACGGCGCACGAACCTGTCGCTCTGAAGGAGGGGCTCGATCCGGAGGTCATCGACGTCGTCAAATACCGCAAGCCGACGTCAGGGCTGGGGACGAAGGAAGCTCTGATCATCGGCCTCGGGCGAAAGCTGTTCCGTGAACGAAAGGTCGATCCAGAAACGTTCGCGCAGGCCCTCGAGGTGTTTGGGCCCCGCGGCATCGTGGAGCTTGCGGCGGTGATGGGTAACTACGCAGGGACGGCGATCATGCTGAACATGGTCGATCAGCGATTGCGCCCCGACCAGACGCCGCTGCTCTAGCCGCGTCGCGGAGGCACCCTTGCCGACCTCTCGCGTCGGTTCTATCCTCCCCATCGACCGGCGGAGGTCAGTCATGGCGCGGATCAAGCTCATCCATCACATCAACGTCCAGGTCAGCGATCGAGCGCGGACCCGGGAATGGTACGAGAAGGTGCTCGGCGCGGAGTTCCTCGACCGCGGCCCCGCGTTGAACAAGCGGCAACTGCAGCTGCGCCTCGGCAGCGGCGAGATCCACTTCACGGAAACGCCGCGTCCGTCCACCATCGCCTCCGGCCACTTCGCCCTGGAGGTGGATGACTGGGACGCGATGCTCTCCCACCTCGACGCGCTCGGTGTCGAGCACGTGCGGACGTCGGCCGCCAGCACCATGCCCAACATCGGCGGCACCGATCCGCAGCAGGGCCGGCGCGAGGATACCGGCGAGCACTACACCTACATCCACGATCCGGACGGCAACATGATCGAGCTCGTCTACCATCCGCTCGGCATCGAGGATGCGGAGCAGGGATTGCGCTGGACTCAGCTTCCCGGCTTCGTCGCCGCGGCCTACCGAGACGCTCCGAGCACCCGCTGAGCCGCGCTCGCGCCGTCGAGATCGCCATGACGACACCGAGGATCCGCTGACTCCCGACGACTATCTCGCCCGTGTCCGCGCGCTGCTGCCGGCAGTGGGCGAGCGCGCCGTGCGTGCCGAGCAGCTGCGGCGACTCCCCGACGAGACGTTCAAGGACTTCCAGGCGGCCGGACTCTTTCGCTGCATCCAGCCGAAGCGCTATGAAGGCTTCGAGCTCGATCCCGGCACGTTCTACCGTGCCGTCATGGAGGTCGCCGCGGTCTGCGGGTCGAGCGGCTGGGTCCTCGCGGTCCTCGGCGTTCACAACTGGCACCTCGCCCTGTTCCCGCCGCAGGCTCAGGAAGACGTGTGGGGCGAGGACACGAGCATCCAGGTCTCGACGGGCCTTTCGCCCACCGGCATCGTTGAGCGCGCCGACGGCGGCTTTCGTGTGCGTGGCCGCTGGTCGTTCTCGAGCGGGTGCGACTACTGTCACTGGGCCGTCATCGCCGGTGTCGTGCCGCCAAGCCACGCGAGTGATCCGCCCGACGTGCGGACCTTTCTCATCCCACGCCGGGATTACAGGATCGAGGACAACTGGCACGTGATGGGGCTCTGCGGCACCGGCAGCAAGGACCTGGTGGTGGCCGAGGCCTTCGTGCCGGAATACCGCACCCACGCCTACCTGGACGCGTTCCTGCTCAAGAATCCGGGCGCCGCCGTCAACGACGGCCCACTCTACCGTCTGCCCTTCGGGCTCGTCTTCGCCAACGCGCTCACGGCGTCGGCCGTCGGCGTGGCGCTCGGCGCGCTCGCGACCTTTCGAGAGCAGTCGAGCACGCGCGTGAACGTGCGCGACAACACGCGCGTCGCCGAGGATCCCTTCATTCACCTTCGGCTGGCCGACTCCGCTGCCGAGGTGGACGCCGCGCGCGACCGGATTCTCTCGAACTTCGCGGAGATGATGCGTCTGGTCTCGGCCGGGAACGAGATCCCGCTGACCCAGCGTGCCCGGTATCGCTGGGACGCGGCCAAGGCGGTCGACTGGAGCATGCGGTCCGTCGATCGCCTGTTCGAGGCGAGCGGCGGGCGCGGGGTCTTCCTCGACAACCCGATCCAGCGGGCGTGGCGTGACGTGCACGCCATGCGGGCGCACGTGGCCAACAATCCGGAAAAGATCGCTTCCGTGTTCGGTCGTTCCGAGTTCGGCTTGCCGCCCGTCGATATCAGGTTCTAGCCATGAGTGGAGGGGAGCTGCGATGACCACGATGACGATGACGATCGAGCCGGTGTCCGCGTTCAGCAGCCTCGACCTGCTGGTCGCCATGGACGAGGGACTCTTCACGGCGGAAGGCCTCGATCTCGGGATGGCGTCGCGAGAGTCGCGCGACATCCGCTCCACCACGGAAGGGACCCTGTCGAGCCCGGTGACGAATCAGGGACGGCTTGCCGAACGTGGAGAAGCCACGATGTTCCAGGGGTGAGAGTGCGGCAATAACCGCCGGGTGGCGGAAAGCCGCGTGGGTGCGCTCCAGATCGGACGCCGGTCGATGATCGTCTGCGCTGCCCTCGTCGTTCCTCCCGATTCGAATGTGTACGTTCCGCAGGAGCTCGCGCACAGGATGGTCGGCCTCGATTACGGCAACGGCACCGCCTACGCCGGATTGCAGATGCTCGAGGGCGCGGTGCCGCGCGACGCGGTGACGACGTGCGCCGCCGTCACCCATCCCGGCGAGCGATACGCGGCGATGATGCGCGGCGAGTTCGACGCGACCACGCTGCAGGAGCCCTGGATCACCGTGGCGGAGAAGGCCGGATGCCGCCTGGTCTCGACGACGTTCTTTCACGGGACGTGGGTCGCCGGCCCCGACCTCGATCCCGAGCGCTATGCCGCATTTCTCCGGGGCGTCACCCGGGCCGTCCGTCGTATCAAGGCCGACAAGCGACGGTACGTTTCGTACTTCAAGCAAGGCTGGGCCGCCGGCGATCCCGATGTCCAGGCGCTGACTCCAGACGACTTCAACCTCGGCCGCATCCAGCTCCGGGAGCCGACGCCGATTCCGGAGGACGAGGCGCGCTGGGCGTGGGACTGGATGGCGAGCTGGGGCCTGATCCACGGGACGTTCGACGTCACCACCCAGATCAATCGCAAGGTCGAACGGGAGGCGCACGATCTGGCGTTCGCGGCCTTGCGATAGGATCCCCGCCGCTCCGCGACCCTAAGCAGGCCGTCCTCACCGGTCAACTCGTAGTTTCTCGACTCCGGGCTCGGCGCGGTAGAGTCGATATAGCAATGACGCGGTGAGGGGCGCCCAGTGAACACACCCAGACCCGAAAGAAAGCCCGCGACTTCGTGGATGACGAACGCCGACGGCCGCCGAGACTTTGGCATCGGCCGCGTCATGCGCGAGCTGACGGCGGCGAAGACCGCGTTGAAAACGGTGCTGGCGAAACGCGGAACGATCGACCGCATTGGATTGACGACCCTTAATCTGAGAGGCACTGCGTTCCTGAAACGCACTGAGGTCCGCGAACCCGATGTCCCGGCTCCCGCGCGTGAGGTACAAGAACTCGACGTCATGGGTTCCTTGCGTGATACCGAGAATGCGCTACGGGACTTCATCGGCGCGGTGTTGTCGGCGCGATTCGGGCGAGACTGGATCGAGCGCTCCGGCGTTACTCCTGACCGCGTTCAGAAGTGGACGGAACGCAAGGCCAGTGAGCCTCGACGTTTCGCCGCATCGGGGATCCTCGAAGAGCGACTGCTGTACTATGCGGACTTCCACGACCTGAAGACGATCTTACAGACGAACTGGTCGGGCCCGTTCTCTGATGCCCTCGGCGACTGGAAGACGACGGAGGTCTGGCTCGAAGAGCTGGAACGGATGCGAGACCCAGACGCGCACCGTCGCGAGCTGTTGCCGCATCAGAAGCACCTCGCCATCGGCATTGTAGGAGAACTACGGACGCGCCTCGTTCGCTATCGCAGCAAGCGGGAGACCACCGCAGACTGCTTCCCGCGCATCGAGAGCGTTCGAGACAGTCTCGGCAATCTGTGGACTGCCTCCGATCCCAGCGCCGACCTTCGTCAGCTCGACACGAAGGCGGCCGTACGGCCCGGCGATCAGATCTTTTTCTTGATCACGGCCCGCGATCCTGAAGATGGGGCGCTGGAATATCGCCTTTCTCGCGGACCGAGTGAAACGTGGAATTGGACCGCATGGGCAACGCTCTCGTATACGTTCACCGAACAAGACATCGCCGACAACGTAGGGGTCGAGCTGATGGTGCGAAGCAAGCGTCCGCATCATGCCAAGAAAGTCTTCGATGACGCGGTGACGTTCGGATACCGAGTGCTGCCGCCGCGCAGGAGTCTTTGACGCGCTGATCGCCGCCTGGTGGGGCTACGCTCTCACCAGCACGGCCTGGATCATCACGATGCGCCCCTCGTCACGATTGCGCTTGCCCGCGCGCGTGATCTCGTCGACGGCGTTCCCCATGACGATGCGCTGGATGGCGTGGGCAGGCACGGCCGCGCCGGTGCTCGGCCCGGCCAGCTCCGCGGTGACGTCGTCCCACGCCGTCGCACGGAAGCCCGCGGCCTCGATCATCGCCCGCATCGCGTCCGGGGCACGGAGGAAGTTCGTCGTGGCGTCGGGTGCCCACATCACGGGGAAGATCGGCGGTTGCACGGGTCCGGCCATCGGCTCCTGGAACGCGAGCAGCCCGCCCGGTCGGAGCACTCGGGCAAAGCCGGCGTACAGGCGTTCCTTGTCGCCGATGTTCATGCCGCTGTTCTGCGTCCAGACGATGTCGAACATGCTGCCGCCCGTGTCGAGCGTGAGCGCGTCGCCGACGCGATGGCTGACCCGATCCGCCAGCCGCACCCGTGCGGTGAGCGCCTCGCCCGTGCGGACGTACGACTCGGTGGGATCGACCACGGTGATCTGACAGCCGAACTCCGCGGCCAGCGTGCGCGCCGGCCCGCCGAGCCCACCGCCCACGTCGAGCACGCGCATGCCCGGCTTCAGGCCGGCCAGGCGCGCCAGCCGCACGGTCGAGCTCTTCCCTCCGCTGTGGAACTGGTCGGCCGGCGCCAGATCGTCGATCGTCAGCTTGCCGACGTCCTTCCCGGTCGCGGCGAGTGCGTCGAGGATCGCGCGCTCCAGTCCCTGACGGCCCCAGTAGGTGTTGGCGTCGTAGCTCATGGTCCTTACTCCTTCAGCCCCGAGAGCGCGATCCCACGGACGAACGCGCGCTGGAAGAACAGGAAGATGATGGCCGTCGGGATCATGGCAATGACGGCGATGGCCATGATCTCGTGATAGGCGGCCGAGTCGATGCCTTCCATCTGGGCGAGGCCGAGCGGAAACGTCTTGAGCGTGTCTTTGGACGCGACGATCAGAGGCCACAGGAACTGGTCCCAGTTGTCGCGGAAGGTGAGTAGCGCCAGGGCGCCCAGCGCGGGCTTGCAGTTGGGCAGGATGATGCGCCAGAAGATCCCGCGCTCGCTGCAGCCGTCGAGCCGGGCCGCCTCGATGAGCGAGTCCGGCAGGTCCTTGATGTACTGGCGCATGAGGAAGATGCCGAAGGCGTCCACCGCGAGCGGGATGATCAGGCCGCCGTAGCTGTTCACGAGTCCCAGCCCGCGCACCACGAGGAAGGTGGGCACCAGGACGATTTCCAGCGGGAGCATGAGCGTGCTCAGGATCGCGCGAAACGAGAGCTCGCGATAGGGGAACCGGAACTTCGCGAGGCCATAGCCGGCCAGGCTGCACACGAGGAGATTCCCTGCCATCACCGCGAGCGCCACGACGGCGCTGTTGAAGAAGTAGACGCCGAAGGCGCCGCGGGACAGCGCGGCCGGATAGTTCGACCACTGAGGCTCGCGGGGGAGCCACCGGACCGGGAGCTCGAAGACCTCGCTGCTCGTCTTCAGCGAGGACGACAGCATCCAGAAGTACGGCAGCAGCGTCACGCCGATCCCCGCGATCGTCAGGATCGTCAGCAGCCGTCCGCCCCAGAGCGTCAACGCTCGCGAGCTCACTCCACACCACCCCGGCGCAGCAGGCGCAGTTGGATCAACGTCAGCGCGAACGCGA
Organism: Candidatus Rokuibacteriota bacterium; assembly: GCA_003220615.1. Taxonomy (GTDB): domain Bacteria; phylum Methylomirabilota; class Methylomirabilia; order Rokubacteriales; family CSP1-6; genus 40CM-68-15. Next base: position 4,701 of record QHTB01000099.1, on the reverse strand, counting down.
AGGCGAACAGCACCATCGAGGCGGCCGCGGCCTCGCCCATCCGGTGATAGGCGAAGGCGGTTTCATAAATGAAGTAGGGCAGCACCCTGGTCGTCCCGTTGGGGCCGCCCTCGGTCATCACCAGCGGGTTCAGGAACACCTTCATGGCCGAGAGCAGCGACATGACCATGACGAAGAGGATGGTCGGCGTCAGCAGCGGGATCGTGACGTGGCGGAGGCTCTGCCACGGCCCGGCGCCGTCGACCGTCGCGGCCTCGTGATACTCCTTCGGGATCGATTGCAGCCCGGCCAGGTAGATCACGCCGAAGAGCGGGATGCCCCGCCAGATGCCGATGAGGATCAGCGCGGGCAGCGCCGACTGCTCGGTGGCGAGCCAGTTGATACGCCCGATGCCCACCGCCCCGAGCAGCGTGTTGACGACGCCGAGTGGGTTGTACATGAACTTCCACACGAGCGCGACGACGATCTGCGACATCGCGATCGGGAAGAAGTAGGCGAGGCGGATGACCGGCCGTCCCGGCATCCCGCGGTTGAGGAGCAGGGCGAGGGCGAACGCCAGGAACCACTCGGGGACGGACACCCCGAACATGTACTTCACCGAGACCCAGAAGGACTGGTGGAAGAGGGGATTGTTCCAGACGGTCTTGTAGTTCTGAAGACCGTGGAAGACGGGCGGAGTCATGAGGTCGTACTTGTAGAAGCTGAGCCGGAACGCCTCGACCATCGGGTAGAACTTGAAGACGATCAGGTGCAGCAGCGCGGGCAGGACGAACAGGAAGCCGGCCCAGCAGAGGCGGGTCTGGAGCGAGAGCGAAGGCCACCTCCAGCCCACCCGCTGCTGGAACATCGTCCCGGCCTACGGCTTGGCCAGGGCCGCGTCGATCTCCTTGCAGGCCTGGTCGAGCGAGGCCTTCGGGTCCTCGTTCTTCAGCACCACACGCTCCATCGCCCGATGCATGGCGTCGCTGATCTCGAGGTAGTACGCCGAGCGCGTGACGTAGGTGCCGGTCTTGATGTCGCCGATGAACACGTCGAGGTACCGGGTCTTCCTCGCCTCGTCCATCCCGGGCAGCTCGAGGAAGTTCGCGCTCGGATACGGATACGAGGTCTTGTCGTACCACTCCTTCGGATTCTTCACGACGTGGCGGATCAATTCGTGGACCTGCTTCTGCTTCGCCTCCGAGAGGTGGGGATTCACCGCGAGGGCGAAGCCGTAGATGATGCTGACGGGCTTCTGCGGATTCACTTGCGGGAAGGGGACGACCTTCATGTCTTCCATCACCTTGGGGCCGAACTGGGCGACGCTCCCGGCGTGAGTGATGAACATGGAGACGCGGCCCTTCGGCAAGTCGTCGGCCGGCAGCGCGTTGGTGGCCAGGCTCACCGTCGGGTCGGAGATCTTGTACTTGTGGACGTACATCGACCGCACCTGCATCGCCTTCACGCCGGCCTCGCCGTTCGCGGTGCACTTCTTCCCGGCGGGATCGAGGATGCTGCCGCCGTACTGTCGGGTCAGGCCTTCCATGTACCACATGGTCCACGCGGAGGAGTGCATCGCGAAGTCGAAGGCCTCACGGGTCATCGTCGAGCCCTGCATCTTGACGAGCTTCTGGCCGACCCGGCCGATGTCCTCCCAGGTACGCGGATAGTCCTTGTCGGGATCGAGGCCCGCCTCCTGGAAGTGCTTCCGGTTGAGGTAGAGGCTGAAGGTCGCGGCGATCATCGGCACGGCGTAGAGCTTGCCCTCGTGGATGTAGCCGTCGAGCGCGCCCGGCAGGTACGCCTTCTTCATGTCGTCGAGGTTCTTGTAGCCGAGCCACTCGGGATGGATCGGCGCCAGGACCTCCTTGGTGGTGAAGCTCGGCAGCAGCGTGTCGATCACCGTGAACATGTCGGCGGCCGACCGGGTCGAAAGCGAGGCCGAGAGCTTCTTGAAGTAGGGGGTCATCGCGAAGAACTCGTACTCCACCTGCATCGTCGGGTGCGTCTTGTTCCAGTCTGCCACCAGCTCCTTCGAGTAGTTGTTGTGCGGTGGGTTGCTGTGCTCCCACCACGTGATGGTCTGGGCGAACGCCGAGCCTGCCACCAGCGCGGCGGTCACCACGAACGACAGACACGCCACGAGCCATCGCCGCATCGTTGCCTCCTTGGAGAACCCGGCGGGATTATAGCTTGGGCTTGCGCGAGCGGATCTCCGGCGTCGCATCTTCGAATGCGTGGGCGATGGCGAGGACACGCGCCTCGCTCCACTCCGGGCCCACGATCTGAAGCGAGAGCGGCAGCCCTTCGGCGTCGAAGCCCATCGGCACCGAGATTGCTGGATATCCGGTCAGGTTGTGTGAGCTCAGGAAAGGCCGATGGATCCAGGCTCCGTCGTATTCCTTGCCGTTCACCCGTGCCTTGAGCGTGGCGATCGGCGGCGCCGTGCACGGCATCGACGGCAGTAACAGCGCGTCCGCTCCCCGGAACATCTCGGCCGTCGCGCGACGCAAGAGCTCTCGCTGGCGCAGGCCGCGCACGTACTGGTCCGACGTGATGTCGAACGACCACGCCAGCCGCTCTCGCACGTCCTTTCCGTAGCCGTCGGGGTTCTTCGTAAAGAACGGCCGGTGGAACTCCGCGTACTCCGGCCCGGCGACGACGCGGAACACGTCGAGGAGGCGACCACCGTGGGCGAAGGGGACCGTCTCGACCTTGGCTCCGAGATCCTGGAGGACGACGATGGCGCTCTCGAACGCGCGCTCGACCGCGGCATCCACCTCGGCGTTCGTGTAGAAGTCGGGGCAGAGGATGAGACGGAGCCCGCGCACACCGCGCTCCCAGTTGGCGGTGTAGTCCGGCACGGGCACGTCGCGCGACGTCGAGTCTCGCGGGTCGTAGCCGGCCAGCGCCTGGAGCACGAGGGCCGCATCGCGCGCAGTGCGCGTCATCGGACCCAGGTGATCGAACGTGAGGACGTTCGGGCACACGCCGGTGAGACTGATGCGGCCGTGAGTCGGCTTGAGCCCCACGATGCCGCACAGCGCGGCCGGATTGCGGATGGAGCCACCCGTGTCCGAGCCGAGGGCGAACGCGCAGAGTCCCGCCGCCACCGCCGCGGCCGACCCGCCGCTCGAGCCTCCCGTGATCCGGTCGAGGTTCCACGGGTTGCGGGCCGTGCCGTAGTGCGGGTTGATGGTGGTCGCGGCCGAGGCGAACTCGTGCGTGAGCGTCTTGCCGAGCATGATGGCGCCCGCTCGCTTCAAACGCGCGATGCACTCTGCGTCCTCGGCGGGGACGTGGTCGCGGAAGAAGCTCGATCCATGGGTGGTCCGCACGCCGGCCGTCTCGATGATGTCCTTGGCGCCGTAGGGAATCCCGTGGAGCGGCCCCCGCCAGCGCCCCGCGGCGATCTCGGCCTCGGCCTGCCGCGCCTCCTCGAGCGCGCGGTCCCCGGTGAGCGTGAAGAACGCCGAGAGCCTCGGGTTCAGGGCGTCGATCCGGCGCAGGTGAGCTTCCACCACCTCGACCGGGGAGACGTCCCGCTGGCGGATGCGCCCGGCGAGATCGTGAACACTCGGCTGGCACAGATCGCGGTCGCTCATCGTCTCCCCCTTGCGCCTCATCCACCGAAGCACATGCGCCAGCCAGTGCACTTGACAGGTCCGGCGCTCCGGCAGATTGTGGCGCCGATCGAGCGGCGAGTCGACACCTGCGGAGGGGACCATGGCGAGAAAGAACCTGTTCTATTCGGGCACCGCGCTGATCGCCTTCGCCGCGCTGTTGGCCGCCTGGCCGGCGCCTCGGCCGTCTGCCCAGCCAGCTTCGCAAGGCATGGTGCAGATCGACAGCGACGACATCGGTGGCGTGGTCACCAGCAAGAATGGGCCGGAAGCCGGGGTGTGGGTGATCGCGGAGACGACCGAGCTCGGCACCCGGTTCGCCAAGATGGCGGTCACCGATGATCGCGGACGGTACGTGATCCCCGACTTGCCGGCGGCCACGTACAACGTCTGGGTCCGCGGCTACGGGCTGGTCGATTCGCCCAAGGTCAAGAGCGCGCGCGGTCAGATCGTGAACCTGACCGCGGTGCTGGCGCCGAATGCCGCGGCCGCGGCGGAATACTACCCGGCCATCTACTGGTTCTCGATGCTCTCGATTCCCGACAAGAGCTCGTTCCCCGGCACCGGCCCCGGCGGCAACGGCATGCCGGTGGCCTACAAGACTCAGGAACAGTGGCTCAACGCCGTGCAGTTGAACGGCTGCGGGAACTGTCACCAGCTCGGCGACAAGGCGACGCGGGAGATTCCCGCGGCGCTCGACATGGCCGGGAGATCGTCGATCGACGCGTGGACCCGACGACTTCAATCGGGGCCGGGCGGCGGCTCGATGGTCACGTTCATCGGATTGATGAACACGAACGACGGCGGTCACCTGCGCCGCCTGGCCGACTGGACGGATCGCGTCCGCGCTGGCGAGATTCCGAGAGCGGTCCCGCCGCGGCCGCACGGCGTCGAGCGCAATCTCGTGGTGACCGTCTACGACTGGCTCTCGCCCAAGTACTACATCCACGACCTGATCGTCACCGACAGGCGGAAACCCACCGTCAACCCGTATGGCCTCATCTACGGCGCCGGCGAGCTGAGCACGGACCACCTGCCGGTGCTGGACCCGATCAAGATCACCAAGACCACCATGAAGGTGCCGATCCGCGATCAGGAC